>DASZFS010000335.1:0-12174 GCA_035939575.1 Vicinamibacterales bacterium
GCTGCCCGGTCCCGACGCGAGGAAATCGGAGTCGAGCGCGACGACCACGTCGGCCGGGTCGAACCGGTACTGCGCGTCGACATATTGGCCGAATGCCAGCTTCGCCCCCGCGCGCGCGTTGTCGCGGCTCGCGGGATCCCACTGGTGCCACCTGGCCGACGGGTAGCGCGACAGGACGTCGCGGATCTGCGCCGCAAGAGTCGGCGAGTTGACTGATTCGGTGAGGATACGCAGGCCCGCGCCCTTCAGCGGCTGCTGCGCGGCCAGTGCCGCGCGCATCGTGCCGAGAAACGCCGACCATGGCCGGATCTCGCCGAGATTGGTCAGCGTGGTCGAGCGATCCGGATCGTAGAGGTTGAGAATTGAGGCCTGCGCGTAGACGTCCGCGGCGCCGAGACTGCTCGGATGCAGCGCGTTGCCCTCGATCTTGGTCGGCCGGCCCTCGTGGGTCTCGACCAGGAGACCCGTGGCGACGCCCCCGAGCGCCATCGCCGTTGCGAAGAACAGCGGTTTGCCTGGAATCAACTCCTCGGGCTGGCGCACGTAGGGGACGATTTTTTCGACCGGCTGACGCGTGCAGGCGGTGACGCCCGCGAGCGCCATCGACGCGCCCATGAGCTTGAGGAACGTCCGCCGCGCGACGGGATCGGTGATCGCCTCGATCGCCGAAGGGAACTCGTTGTACAGGAGCTCCTGAAACGCCGGATCGTCGGCGCGTTCTTCCAGCGTTCGCCACCAGCCGTCGCGGCGGCTGGTCGCGCCGAAGCCCTCGGCGGAGGCGGGAGAATGTATCTTCGTCATCGATGACACGTCGAGCAGCTCGTGAGCTTCTGAATCTGGTATTCGGCCACGAGCCGCTTGCCCAGCTCCGCCTGATCCGCCGGGGGCTCGTAGTCAACGCGGAACACCGCCTCGCGCGGCCGCACGTAGCGCTCCGGCTGGCGGTGGCAGTCCAGGCACCAGTCCATCTGCAGTGACTTCTCGCGCCACATGAGCGGCATGCGATCGACCTGCCCGTGGCAGGTCGTGCAGCCGACGCCCTTGGCGACGTGAATGCTGTGGTTGAAGTAGACGAAATCAGGCAGATCGTGGACGCGCGTCCACTCGAGCGACGTTCC
Organism: Vicinamibacterales bacterium; assembly: GCA_035939575.1. Classification (GTDB taxonomy): domain Bacteria; phylum Acidobacteriota; class Vicinamibacteria; order Vicinamibacterales; family CAVVIG01; genus DATKHR01. Next base: position 1,119 of record DASZFS010000335.1, read on the forward strand.
CGTGCGGAAGCTCGCGCGCACCGGCTCGAGGTACGGGCTGTTCGAGAAGATCTGCGAGTGGCAGTTCATGCACGTCTTGGTCGGCGGGATGCCCGCGAACGCGCTGTCCTCGACCGACGTGTGGCAGTAGCGGCAGTCGATCCCGTTGCCCGCCACGTGGCGCTCGTGGCTGAACTGGATCGGCTGCTCGCGCGCGACGTGCACCTCGGTCACCCACGACGATCGATTCACCTGATCGAAGAGATAGAGGAGGCCGCCCACGAAGAAGATCGCGCCGAAGATGCTGACCCGAGCAATCGTGTTCGCAGAGCGGTGGAAGATCTGAGACATCGCCGTAGTGCGACTGCGACCTGACGGAAAGCGAGCCCGAGCTTACCCCTTTTTCCCCGACGACCGACGTCTTCTATTTTGTGAAATTTTTCACGTATTGTCAAAAAGCCGAGCTGGAACGCGGTAAATGCTCCTGTTGAAGGGTTGAAGCGGTTGAAGCTGTGAAGCGATGTCGCGTCATGTCACGGCGTTTTCTCCGGCGTGTAAGGCCGGCCGCGCGCGTAGCGCTCGAACCACTCCAGCTCAGCATTGGCCTTCGCGATGTGATGCCGTAGCTCGCCCCACTGATGCCCTTCCCGCGGCGCCACGTACAGCCGCGTCGGCACGCCGTTGGCCCGCAGCGCGCGAAACATCTCGATCGACTGCGACAGCGGCACCCGCGCGTCGTTCTCGCCAACGAAAAACAACGCCGGCGTCTTCACCTTGGCCACGTCCTTGAGCGGCGATTCGCTCCAGTACAGATCGGTCGGGGCATTCGCCTGCCAGGGCGTGCCCCCAAACCACGGCGTGCGCGTGTACCGGACGTCCGTTTGCGCGTAGAGCGAGATGAAGTTCGCGGCGCTCGCCCCGGCCGAGACCGCCTTGAACCGATTCGTCATCGTGATCAGCTTGTTGACGAGATGGCCCCCGGCGCTCCACCCCATCAGGACCAGCCGATCGGGATCGGCAATGCCCCTGTCCACGAGCGCGTCCACCGCAGCCAGGATGTCGAGCTGCATGTTGTTGAAGTAGTGCCCGACGACATCGCGATAAAAGGCGTTGCCATACCCGGCGCTGCCGCGGTAGTTCGGCCGGAGCACGGCGTAGCCCTTCCCCGCGAGCACGGGCACGTAGTTCAGCAACAGCCCGGCGCCGCTGCCGAACTTGTCCGACTCCATCGGCCCGCCGTGCATCTGGACGACGAGCGGGTACCGCTTCCCCGCCTCGTAGTCAGCCGGCAGGAACAGCACGCCCTCGACCGCCGCACCGTCGGCGCCCTTCCACTCGAATCGCTCCTGCCTCGGCAGCGCAAACGTCGCCTCGAGCCCGTCGTAAACCCCCGTGACGCGCGTCGGCGCGCCGCCCGCGAGCGGCAGCGTCCAGATGTCGCCGAAGCGCGCCGGCTCGTCGAGCAGATACACGAGTTTCTGCGCGCGCGTCTCGAGATTCCACGCCGGTGCCGGCGCGGACGGGATCGAGTGCCGCCCGTCGGTCAGCTGCGTGAACGTGCGCGCGGCGACATCGACCCGGAAGATTTCGCTGTGCAGGCCCATGTTGACGACGGCCAGGATCGAACGTCCGTCTGGCGCCCATGTCGCGCGATCGAACTCGTACGGGAAATCCGGGAAGAGCGCAGTCGGCGTACCGCCGGACGCAGGCACGACGAATAGATTCTGGTTGTAATACGGTTCGAGTCGCGCGCCAGCGCCGGCAATAAACAGCAGCTGCCTGTTGTCCGGCGACAGCTCCGGATCCAGCTCCTCGACCCCATTCGACGTCACCGCCCGGCCGTTCTGCCCGCTCGCGTCCATCGTCCAGATTTCCGTGTGGTCGCCGTCGCTGGCGAGCGGGCTTGGCGCGCGGGCGATCGCCAGGTGCTGGCCGTCGCGCGAAAGACGATAGGAGATGACTGACCAGTCACCCGACGTGATCGGCTGCTCGCCACCCGTCGCGACCGACACCTTCCACAGGTGCCGCTGCTTGAAGTCATCGCCGTAAACATACAGGTCGTCGCGCGCCCGCTCGCGATCCCGCTCGTCAGCCGTGCGCGGCTCCGCCGCGATGAAATAGACCGCCGATCCGTCCGGGGAGAACGTCGGGAAAGACGCGCCCGTGACGTGTCTCGTGAGCGGCTTCGGCTCGCCGCCGCTGGCCGGCATCAGCGAGAGCTGACCATCGCGCGCGAAGAGGATGGTCTTGCCGTCCGGCGACCAGCGCGTGAAGCCAGGCACGATGCCGCCATCGCCGAACGTCAACTGAACGGGCTGCCTCGGCTTTGCCGGCGCGCCCCCGCCGATCTCCTGCCGCCAGATCTGCCAGACCGCCCGGCTCGTCCTCCAGTCGGGATGGCTCAGCGCGTACAGCACCGAACGTCCGTCCGGGGAGAGTTGCGGATCCACGGCGCGGGGCAGTTCGGCAATGTCGATGAGCGACATCGGTCGCGGCGACTGCGCGCCCCCGACGCCCAGGAACAACACGCCTGAAATCAGAATGTAAGGCGTCAGCCCCCAGACACCCCTACCGGGGGAGAGGGGCCCCCGGAGTAAACGGGCGGAGAGGGGCCCCCGACGTAACCACGCCCTACGGCTGATCGGTCGTCGACTTGCGGTCCTTGTCATCGCCGGGCGCCTTCTCCCAGGTATACGGGCGCCGCGTCGCGTACTGCTCGAACCACGCGATCTCGGCGTTCATCTTGTACAGGTTGTGACGGAGCTCGGCCCAGCCGTGCGGTTCACGTGGCGCGACGTACAGATGCGTGGGGACGTGGTTGCTCTTCAGCGCGTGGTACATCTCGATCGACTGAGGCATCGGAACCCGCGGATCCCTCTCGCCGACGAAGAAAATGGTCGGCGTCTTGACGTTTGCCACGTCTTTCAGCGGCGAGTTGTTCCAGTACGCGTCGATCGGCGCGTTCTTCTGCCACGGCGTGCCCCCGAACCACGGCGTCCGGTACGAACGGGTGTCGCTCTGCGCGTACATCGACACCCACTGCGCGACCCCGGCGCCCGCCGCCGCGGCCTTGAACCGATCGGTGAACGTGATGATCTTGTTCGTCATGTGACCGCCGGCGCTCCAGCCCATCTTCACCATGCGATCGGGATCCGCGACGCCGCGCCTGATGACCTCGTCCACACCAGCCATGACATCGAGGTGCGCGTTCTGGAAATAGTGACCGACCATGTCGCGCAGGAACGCATCGCCGTAGCCCGTGCTGCCGCGGTAATTCGGCTGGAGCACGGCGTAGCCCTTGCCCGCGAGCACCTGGATCTCATACGCAGGCGACCCGATGCTGTACTTGTCCGCAGCCTGCGGTCCCCCGTGCGTCATCACCGCAAGCGGATACTTCCGGCCTGTTTGGTAATCAGCTGGATACGTCAGAATCCCCTCGACCGCCGCGCCGTCGGCGCCCTTCCACGTGATCGCTTCCTGACGGCCGAGCGCGAAGTCACGCGCGAGGTAGTCGAACACGTGGGTCACCCTCATCGCGTGGCCGGTCTCGTCCATCGCGTAGACCTCGCCGCCACTCGTCGAGTCGCCGATCAGGAAGGCGAAGCGATTCCTCGTCCGCGACATGGCGCTGACGACGTGCTTGCCCGTAGTGAGCTGGCGCGGTGCGCCGCCCGCCGCGGGCACCACGAACACCTCTTCGTGCACCCCGAGGTTCGCGAGGAAATAGATCGACTTGCCGTCAGCCGACCACGTGGCGGCGGACACGTCGTACGGCTCTCGCTCGCCGACAACAACCCGGGCGCTGCCGCCGCCGGCAGGCGCGACGAACAGGCGGCCGTTGTAGTAGGTCTCGAACGTCGCATTCGACCCCGACGTGAACAACACCATCGAGTTGTCGGGTGACAGCGCCGGGCCGCTCTCCGCGACGGTGTTCTGCGTCACCTGAACGGCGTGGGATCCGTCGGCATCGGCCACCCACACCTCGCCGCGATCCGCGTCACCGAGCAGCGGCGACGGCGCCCGCAGATATGCGATCCGGTGCCCGTCCTCCGACAGCTCGTACGACGTCACGGCGAAGTCGCCGCCGGTAATCCGCGTCTCGGTCCCTCCCGCAGCGTCCACCCTCCACAGGTGCGTCTGCTTGAAGTTCTCGTCGTACGCGTAAATGTCGTCCTTGGCCTTCTCGCGGGCTTTGTCGTCGTCTGTCTTCGGCTCTGGCGCGCTGAAGTACAGCGCCGTGCCGTCGGGAGTCCAGCTGATCTCCGACACGGCGCTGGCGTGCATCGTCAAGCGCCGCGCCTCGCCTCCGTCGGCTGGCAGGAGATAGATCTGGGTGAGCTCGTCGTCTCCGCGCTTGGCGGTGAACGCGATCGTGCGGCCATCCGGAGACCAGCGTGGTGACGTCTCGCCCTCTGCGCTATGAGTCAACTGGACCGGTTCGCCCCCGCCGACATGAGCGCGCCAGATGTGCGTGACGCGGCGCCCGCTCTTCCAGTCGGAGTCGGCGCGGGTGAACACGACCTCGGCGCCATCCGGCGACAGGCGCGGCTCGCCGAGCCTGGGCACGTTCAGCAGATCGACGAGCCCCATCGGTCGCAGCGATTGGCCGGAGAGCACACGCCCGGCACACAGGACGGCGACTGCGGCCACCCCGAAGGCTGCAACGACGGCGACGACCCTGGCGCGAAAAGCCTTCATACGAACTCCTGTATGCATGCGATATTACCCCTGTTACTCGACGGCAAGCGACGTCAGGCGACGTCCCGAGGCGTTCAAGGAGAGACGCATGAGGGTTTTCCGACAGGCAGCGTGGCTCGTCATGATCGCGGCGTGCGTCGCCGCGCTCTCGCAGTCCCCTCAGAGGCCCCCGGGGCTACAAGCGGCCCAGGCGTCCCCGGGAACAATGTCGACAACCTCTCCTGCGCCGGTCGAGGGTGACTATCACGCCCGCGACTTCCGATTCGGCACCGGTGACACGATTGCGTCTCTGACGTTGCACTATCGAACACTCGGGACACCCCGGCGTGACGCGGCCGGTGTCGTTCGGAACGCCGTCCTCATCCTCCACGGCACGGGTGGCACGGGCGGGAGTTTTCTTGGCCAGACATTCGGGGGCCATCTGTTCGGGCCCGGGCAGTTGCTGGACGCGACGAAGTACTTCATTGTCCTGCCCGACGGCATCGGCCACGGCAAGTCGAGCAAACCAAGCGACGGGCTGCACGCCAGGTTTCCGAAGTACACCTACGACGACATGGTCCGATCGCAGCACTTGCTGCTCACCGAGGGCCTCAAGGTGGATCACCTGCGGCTGGTGCTCGGTACCTCGATGGGAGCCATGCAGTGCTGGGCCTGGGGCGAGACATATCCGGGCTTCGTGGATGGCCTGGTTCCGCTCGCCAGCGCACCGACCGCCATCGCGGGCCGCAACCGCATCATGCGCACGATGATCATGGACAGCATCACGCACGACCCGGCGTGGAACCACGGCGAGTACACCGAGCAGCCGCGTCAGGGCCTGGTGGGCGCGCTCAACCTGCTGATGATGATGACGAGCAGTCCCCTCCAGTGGCACCGCTCCGGCCCCACGCGCGACCGCGCGGACGCCTGGTACGAGGATCAGATCAAATCCAGGTTTGCCGCCACCGACGCTAACGATATGCTCTATCAGTTCAACGCGTCCCGCGACTACGATCCGTCGGCGGACCTTGAGAAGATCTCGGCGGCTGTCCTCGCCATCAACTCGGCGGACGACGTCGTGAATCCGCCCGAGCTGGGCCTGATGGAGAAGTTGATGCCGCGCGTGAAACGCGGTCGATACATCCTCATCCCGACGAGCGACGAGACGCGGGGGCATGGCACGCACTCGCTCCCCGCCATCTGGGGCAAATACCTGGAGGAGTTCATGAAGGGCCTGCCGACGACATGAGCGATCGCAAATACCGCCAGCGCGGGTATCGGGAGGAGCCACGCGATCCGCGGCCTCGCGGCCCCAAGTCGGCGCCGCCGCCGAAGGAGCGGGCGCCAGGGCGTGTCCTGCAGGACGAGCGGGGGCCCAGGACCCCCAATCTCATGGCGGCGCACGAGGTCTTCCGCTGTGCGCGGTGCGGCAACCTGCTGTCGCTGTCCGTCGGTCCGCTCGACTCGTGCTCGAAGTGCGGAGTGGATCTTCACAGCTGCATCCAGTGCGCGTCGTTCGACACGAGCGCGCGGTGGGAATGTGCGCAGAACGACAAAATTCCGGCGCGCGTCTCGCCTAAGGACGCCCGCAACGCCTGTGCGCTCATGACGCCGCGGACGACCGTCGAACGTCAGACCAGCACGGCGCCGGCGGCCTCGCCCGCGACGAGCGACGGCCCGTCGTCCAGCAGCGCCCGCAAAGCCTTCGACGATCTCTTCAAATAGACGCTACTTCGGGTCGCGCGCGACTGGCGTCAGCGCCTGCTCGATGAAGGCTTCCTGCGGCAGCGCGCCGAGGATCTCGATCTCGTCGTTCACGACCGTCTTGGGCACGCCCGTCACCTGGTATTTGCGTGCGAGGTCGGGAAACTCGGTTGCCTCCACCGCGACCGCGGTGATGTGGGGGTTTGCAAACGCCATCTCATGTGCGAGGCTGACCGCCCGCGGACAGTGCGGTCAAGTGGGTGTGGTGAACACCTGCAGGGTGATCGGCCTGTCGACGGCCGCGAGCCGCTGCCGGCTTGACTCGGTGAGCGTGGAGCTGCGCCCCCCGACGAGCAACACGGCCTGGACCAGCGACACGAACTCGTAGCCGCTCGGCGCGCCCAGGAACCGGATGCGCGAGTCCTTCGCGTCGGGGTCGTCGTAGAGAAGCGCGAGCGCCGGCGCGCGGTCGACGCCGTACTGCTTCGCCCTGTCCTGGTCGAGCACCAGGTTCACTTCCTCGATCGAGATCTTGCCCGACGCGCCTGGTGGGCCTGACAGGCCCGGCAGCTCGTCCAGGATCTGGCGCGTCTGCGCGCAGGTCTCACACTCGAACGTCTGCGTGAAGAACAGCACGCGAACGGGCCGCGTCATGTCCTTGAACGCTTCGCGCAGTTTCTCTTGGTCGGCCGACGAGAGCAACGCCATCAGATGATTATGACGGATCCGCGCGCCCGAGCTGTTCACGAATGGGGCTGAAGACTCATGGCCGCGTGCAGTTGCCTCGCCCAAGAGGATGAGAACGGGCCTGAAGACTCATGTCGCGTGCAGTTGCCTACGCCCTCGATTTCTGACGACCCTGTCCAACTCTTGAGAACCTTGGACAATCTTGATCTTGGGGGCGAGGCAACTGCACGCGGCATGAGTCTTCAGGCCACCTCAGAGCCTTCAGCCCGCCTCATAGCCGTCAGCGCGCTTACAAATCCCTCGGCCTCATCATCCAGAAGCCCAGGCCAAGCGCGCTCCAGATGGCGAACGCCACCCACTCGGCGCTCGTAAAGCTGCCGGGCACCCCCGGCACGATCTTCATCAGGATGATCGCGAGGCTCACGGCCGCGCCGATCCACGCCAGCGCCGTGGACTCGCGCCGCGAACGAAGAACGAAGGCCACGCACGCCGACATCCAGCCGATACCCACAGTGAGCGATCCCACTTCGGTAATCGGAACCAGGATGGCGTCGCCCATCATCGCTCCGACGGTGCTGATGACCGCCATGAGGGCGATGGCGGCGACCGGTGTCCCCCACGACGGGTGAACGCGGCCGAGCGATGGGTGGACGACGTTGCGCCGCCCGAGCGCATACAGCATCCGCGTGCCCGCCACGAAGTTGCCGTTGAAGATCTTCAGCAGCGACAGAAACGCGCCGAACAGAATCAGTTGCGCGATGGCGTGCGATCCGAATGTCCGCTCGAATGCCACCTCGGTGCGGACGTGGCCGGAGACAATCTCCTGCCACGGGTAGACGTAGGTGACGACCGCAATGATGATCACGTAGAACAGGAACCCCGCGACCAGCGCCGCGTAGATCGCCTTCGTGAAGTTGCGCGGGTCGAACCCGTCCTGCGCCTCTTCGGATCCTTTCGCGACCGATTCGAAGCCGGTCATGAAGTACGGCACGATCTGCAGAACGAGAAAGACCGAGAGCCACGGCCCGCCGGCCCCCGCATGCGAAAAGAGCGGCTGCATGTTCGCCGTCGAGCCGCGCGCGAAGCCGAGGATCGTGAAGATGGCGAACGTGATCAGCAGGCCGAACGTCATCACGTCCTGGAAGAGTCCGCTCGGCTTGATGCCGCGATAGTTCACCACGGCGATGAGCGCAGTCAGTGCCACGCCGACCGCAAGGCGCGGGGCGAAGATGGGCGTGCCGCCGATCGCGTACAGCTGGTAGCTGTTCAGGTCTGGAAAAACGCGCGCCAGAAGGTTTCCGGTCGCGACCGCTTCCCACGGACAGACAATCGCGTACGACAGCACCATCGTCCAGCCGGCGGCGAAGCTCACCAGCGGGGGCATCACTCCCTCCGTGTAGGCGATTTCCGCGCCCGCATCCTGGATCCGCTGCACCAGCCGGCCGTAGGTATGGGCGATGGGATACAGCAGGAGGCCGCCGAGCAGGAAGCCGAGGATCCCGCCGCCCGGCCCGCCGCGCGCCAGCCAGTCGTCCATCAGCACGAGCCAGCCGACGCCGATCATCGTCCCGAAGCCGAACGTAAAGTATTCGACGGTACTCAGGCCGTGGTGAAGGCTCTGCCGTGGACGCGCCGCAAGAGATGGACGCGGCATCAGAAGGTCAAGCGGAACATGAGCTGCATCGCCGACCGAGAATAGCACCCTCAGCGAAGCCGCAGCACCCTCAGCGAAGCCGCAGCACCCTCAGCGAAGCCGCAGCACCCTCAGCGAAGCCGCAGCACTATCAGCGAAGCCGCAGCACCGTCAGCGAAGCCGACTACAATTCCCCCTAATGCCGAATCAGCCGCGCGCCTCGTTCAAGTCACCCCGCTTCGCGCAGCCAGCCACCTTCATGCGGCTGCCGCACGTCGAGGAGCCGCGAGGGTTGGACGTCGCCATCGTCGGCGTGCCGTTCGACGGCGGCACGTCGTACCGGCCCGGCTCGCGGCTCGCCCCTCGCGAGATCCGGGCGCAGTCGTCGCTCATCCGCCCTTACAACTACTTTCAGAAGGTGGCGCCGTTCGATCGGCTGAACGTCGCCGACATCGGCGACATCGACGCGCCGCCGATCAGCATCGACAAGTGCTTCGACGTGGTCGAGTCGCGGGTGGGCGCCATTGCGGATGCCGGCGCCCGCCCAATCGTGGTCGGCGGGGATCATTCGATCTCGCTGCCCATCCTGCGGGCGCTGGCGCGCTGCCACGGGCCGCTGGCCCTTGTGCACTTTGACGCGCACATCGACACGTGGGACGAGTACTTCGGCGCCAAGTATTTTCATGGGACGCCGTTCCGCCGGGCGATCGAGGAAGGCGTCATCGACGGCAAGCGATTCGTTCAGATAGGCATTCGCGGGCCGATGTACGGCGCGGACGACTTCGATTTCCATCGAGAGCACGGGATCACCATGATCGACATCGATCAGGTCAAGGAGCGCGGCGTCGCATGGGTGCTCGATCGAATACGCATGGTGGTGTCTGGCCCGACCTACGTGACCTTTGACATCGACGTCGTCGATCCGGCATTCGCGCCCGGCACCGGCACGCCAGAGGTGGGCGGCCTGACCAGTCACGAGGCCCAGCGCCTCGTCCGCGGCCTTGCAGGCCTGTCGCTCATCGGTGGCGACATCGTCGAGGTGGCCCCGCCGTACGACGGACCCGGCCAGATCACGTCGCTGCTCGCGGCGAACATCATGTTCGAGTTCCTCTGTGCGATGGCGCGCGGCTCGAGGCCCTAGCTGCTACGGCTGCCTGCCCTGAAAGACGCTGATAGACCGTGTGCTAGCATCGCCATCATGAAGCGTCTCGCGGTTTGCGCCACCGCCGTGGCCATGTCACTGGCGATGTCCGCGGCGTTTCGCGCCGCTGCGCCGGTCCGGTATCACATCAGCATTCCCGAGCCACAGCACCACTGGATGCAAGTGGAGGCGGCATTTCCCGACGCCGGCTCCGGCGCCCTCGAGCTGCGCATGAGCCGGTCGTCGCCGGGGCGCTACTCGCTCCACGATTTTGCCAAGAACGTGTACGACGTGCGGACGTTCGGATCCGACGGACGCGAGCTGTCGCCGACGCGGCCCGACCCCTACGGGTGGAATGTGAGCGGCCACGGCGGCAGCGTCACGGTCAGCTACAAGGTCTACGGGGATCGCGTGGATGGCACGTACCTCGGCGTCGACCCGACCCACGCGCACATCAACATGCCCGCGGCGATGATGTGGGCGCACGGGCTGGATGATCGGCCCATCGTCATCGCGTTCGATCAGCCGGCGGGGTCGAAGTGGCAGGTCGCCACGCAATTGCATCCGGGCTCGACGCCGCTCGAGTTCACTGCGCCGAACCTGCAGTACTTCATGGACAGCCCGGTCGAGTTCGGGCAGATCGCCATGCGCGAGTTTGGCGTCGGCGGGCGGCGGTTTCGCATCGCGCTGCATCACACGGGGACGGAGGCCGAGCTCGACGCGTTCACCAAGGACGTCGAGCGAATCGTGCGTGAGGAAGGGGCGATCTTCGGGGAGTTTCCGCAATACGAGCCGGGCGCCTATACCTTCCTCGCGGACTATCTGCCCTGGGCGGCCGGCGATGGCATGGAGCATCGCAACAGCACGGTGATGACTGCGCGCGCGTCGTTGGCGCACGACGCCCGCCAGGTGCTCGACACAGTCGCGCACGAGTTCTTTCACTGCTGGAACGTCGAGCGGATTCGGCCGAAAGGTCTGGAGCCGTTCGACTTCGATCGCGCCAACCTGTCCGGTGAGCTTTGGCTGGCGGAAGGCTTCACCCAGTACTACGGTCCGCTGGCGCTCAAGCGCGCCGGCCTCGTCGATCTGGCGTCCACCGCGCGCACGTTCACGGAACTCGTCGAGACCGTGACACAGGGTGCCGGCCGCCGTGTGCGATCGGCGGAGCAGATGAGCCAGATGGCCCCGTTCATCGACATGGGGCGGACCATCGACCGCACGAACTGGTCGAGCAC
>DASZFS010000336.1:0-11081 GCA_035939575.1 Vicinamibacterales bacterium
AAACCAGAAGCGAGCATCTCATAGACGGGCTGACGACTAATCAGAATGGGGCTGAAGACTCATGGTCGCGTGCAGTTGCCTCGCCGCAAGATTCGATACAGAACGGGCCTGAAGACTCATGGCCGCGTGCAGTTGCCTCGCCCCAAGATCAAAACTCTCAAGGGCCGTACAGGTCGTTAGAAATCGATGGGCGTAGGCAACTGCACGCGACCATGAGTATTCAGGCCGCCTTAGAGTCGTCAGCTCCGGCACGCGACCATGAGTCTTCAGGCCGGTTCTCATCACGCTCCTAGTGCCCATGCCGCCCCAGCAGGTAGAGCAGCGGAAACAGGAAGATCCAGACGATATCCACGAAATGCCAGTACAGACCGCTGATCTCGATCGGGCTGCTGTACTCCGCGGTGATCGTGCCGCGCCAGCTCCACCAGAACATGCACAGCATGACCCCGATGCCGATGATCATGTGGAGGGCGTGAAGCCCGGTCATCACGAAATACAGCGAGAAGAACAGTTGCGCGTGCCGGAAGTACTCCTTCTCGAATTGAAAACCCGGTCCCGGCACGTGGTGCTCGGTAAACTTGTGGTAGTACTCGACGCTCTTGATCCCCAGAAACGTCGCGCCGAGCATCATCGTCACGACCAGAAACGTCAGCAGCAGGCCGCGCCGGCCCGTCTGCGCCGCGTGGACCGCCAGCGCCATCGTCAAGCTGCTTGTAATGAGGACGGCGGTGTTCACCGTGCCCAGCACCACGTCCAGCTCGTGGCTCGCGGCCGCGAACGCATCGGGGTACCAGCTGCGGTAGACCGAATACACCAAGAACAGGCCGCCGAAGAACAGCACTTCGGTGGTCAGGAAGACCCACATGCCCAGCGTGGTCGCGTCCCGCTGCTGCTCCAGGCTGTCGAAATGGTGCGCGAGGCCGGCAACGGCCGCGTCGTGGTGAGTGGCCTCAGGCAACGCGACCCTCCACCGGCGTGCGGTAGTCGTACGCCTCCCACGTGACGACGGGCGGTTGCTCGAAATTCTCCGTCGGCGGCGGCGACGTCGTCGTCCACTCGAGGCCGACCGCGCCCCACGGATTCGATCCCGCCAGGCGGCCGTATCGCAGCGACCACGTGAGGTAGAGCATCGGAATCAGATAGCCGACGCCGAGGATCGACGCGCCGGCCGACGACAGGACGTTGAGCAGCTGGAACTCCGGCGGGTACGCATGGTAGCGCCGCGGCATGCCCAGGTACCCGAGGATGAACTGCGGGAAGAACGTGAGATTGAAGCCGAGGAAGATGATCCCGGCGCTCAGCTTCGCGAGGGCTTCGTTGTACAGCCGCCCGCTGATCTTCGGCCACCAGTAGTGCAGTCCGCCGAGATAGCCCATGATCGCGCCGCCGACCATGATGTAGTGGAAGTGCGCGACCACGAAGTACGTGTCGGTCACATGGACATCGATGCCGATGGAGGCGAGGAACAGCCCCGTCAACCCGCCGATCGTGAACAGGCCGATGAACCCGTACGCGTAGAGCATCGGCGTCTCCCACGACACCGAGCCCCTGTACATCGTCGCCGTCCAGTTGAAGACCTTGACGGCTGACGGGATCGCGACGAGGAAGCTCAGGATCGAGAAGATGAGCGCCGCGTACACCGATTCGCCCGCCACGAACATGTGGTGGCCCCAGACGAGAAACCCGATCACGGCGATGGCGAGGCTCGCAAACGCCACGAACTTGTAGCCGAACACCGGTTTGCGGCATCCAGCCGCCACGAGCTCGCTCACGACGCCCATGGCCGGCAGCACCATGATGTAGACCGCCGGGTGCGAGTAGAACCAGAACAGATGTTGGAAGAGGACCGGGTCGCCGCCAAGCGCCGGGTTGAAGAAGCCGAACTGGAACACGCGCTCAGCGGCGACCAGCAGAATCGTGATGGCGAGCACGGGCGTGCCGAGGACGTTGATCAGGCTCGTCGCGTAGATGGACCAGAGGAACAGCGGCATCCGGAACCACGTCAGGCCGGGCGCTCGCATCCGGTGGATGGTCACGATGAAGTTGAGGCCGGTGAGAATCGACGAGAACCCGGTGACGAAAATGCCGAGCGCCGTGGGAACGACGTTGGTCGTCGAGGAGACCGTGCTGAACGGTGCGTAGAATGTCCACCCCGTATCGACGCCGCCCGCGACGAGCGCGTAGAGCGTGAACGTCCCGCCGATGATGTAGATGTACCAGCTGAGCAGGTTCAGCTTGGGGAACGCGAGGTCCTTCGCACCGATCATGATCGGGACGAGGAAGTTGCCGAGCACGGCGGGAATGGACGGGATGAGGAAGAAGAAGATCATCATCACGCCATGCATGGTGAAGAGCTTGTTGTAGGTCTCGTCCGACACCAGGTCGCCCGGCGGCGTCGCGAGCTCGAGGCGGATGATCACGGCCATCGCGCCGCCGACGAAGAAGAAGAGCGTGATTGCGGCCAGGTATAACAGCGCGATGCGCTTGTGGTCTCGCGTCAGGAGCCACGACTTGATGCCGTAGCCGTTGTTCAGATAGTGCCGCGGTGGAGCCAGAACCGTGCTCGACATTGCTGCCATGGGCTACCTCGTCTGCACCTGCGGCGCCGCTTGCAGGGACTTGACGTATTCAATCAGCTCCAGAAGCTGCTCCTCGGTGACCAGGCCCTGAAACGTCGGCATGATCGGCTGAAATCCAGCCGTGATCTTCGCTGATGGATTCAGGATCGACTCGCGCACGTACGCCTCGTCCGCGATGACGCGCTCGCCGCTCTGGAGCGTCACGCTCTTGCCGAACAGGCCGTCGAGCACCGGTCCGCGCCCTTGCGCGTCGGGACGGTGGCAGGTATTGCACGCGAGGCTCGCAAACAGCTTCGCGCCGCCCTCGGCGAGCGACCCCTCCGGTCCGCCGCCGCTCAGCCACGCTTGGTACTCGGTCGGATCCATGACGATGACTTCTCCGGTCATCCCGGAGTGCTTCGTGCCGCAGTATTCGGCGCAGAACAGGTGATAGCGGCCGGCCTTCGTCGCCTCGAACCAGATGTTGGTGTAGCGCCCCGGCAGCACGTCGGCCTTCACGCGAAAGGCCGGGACGAACACGTCGTGGATGACGTCCTCCGACGTCATGATCAGCTTGACCGGCCGGCCGAGCGGCACGTGCAGTTCGTTGATCTCACGCTGCCCGTCGAGGTGCTGGAACTTCCACATCCACTGCTTGCCGACGACGTAGATGTTCAGCGTCTCGTCGGGCGGGCGCGCCATGGCAAAGAACACGCTCGCGCCCCACACGAAGATGACCATCGTGATGAGGAACGGGATGATCGACCAGGTCAGCTCGAGCGCGAGCCCGCCGGGGGTCTCGCCGCCGATGTCGCCTGACGATCGCCGCTTGAACCGGATCGCGTAGAAGACAATCAGGCCCGCGATGAGCAGCGAGAAAAACGCCGCGACCGCGAGGAGAAAGAAGTACAGCAGGTCCACGCGCGACGCCATCGTCGACGCATTTTCGGGAAAGAGGGGAGTGCCTGACCACATGGCGTTAGCGTTTTTCCCGCCGCACCATCACCACGATGAACGTGACGAGCGCGAGGACGGTCCCTGCGCCGGCGAGTCTCAGCGCGCGCATGATGATCAGTCCATAGCGCCCCGTCATCGGGTCGTAGTGATAGCAATAGAGCAGCAGCGCATCGGCCGGGTTGCCCACCTTGCCATCGGAGGCCTCGACGATGCCGAGCCGCAGGTCGCGCGGCCCGTACTCCACGCCGAAGAGATACCGCGCCAGGCGGCCGTCGGGCGTCAGCACGATGACGCCGCTCGGGTGGGCGAACTGATTCGTGGGCGTGTCCCAGACGTATCGGAACCCCGCAGCCTTCGTCAGGCGGTCGATCGACGGCTGGTCGCCCGTCAGAAAATGCCAGCCTTCGGCCGCGCCCGGCCGCGAGTAACGCTCCAGATAATGGCTCTTCTTCGCCGCCGCGGCCGCCGGTGTGTCGCGGGGGTCGAAGCTGACCGTCACGATCTCGAAGTCTTGACCCGGCGTGAGCGACAGGACGTTCAGGGCGCTCGTCAGGCCGTTGATCACCAGTGTGCAGAGCATGGGGCAGTCGTAATACGCGAAGATCAACACGACCGGTCGCTTGCCGAAGTAGTCGCCGAGACGCACGCTGCGGCCGGACTCGTCCTTGAACGTGGTGTCGAGCGGGACGCGCTGGTCGAGGTTCTGGTCGAAGCCAATCTCGCGCAGTGCCGCCGGCAGCGTGGATGACGGCTGTCCGGCCTCCTGTCGATAGCCGCTGGCCGCAGGCGAGCCGGTCATTTTCTGCGCCTCGATCGCCCGCGGCGCGCTCGCCACCATGAACGCCGCAAGAACGGCCGCTGCTCGTGAGAAACGCTCCTTCATGGCCGCTGGTCTCTGGCCGGCAGACCCCGCTGGAGGGCGAGCCTCATGGCCTGGTCGATCGGAATCCGAACGACCCCCGCGTTGCGATCCACCCAGCCGTAAGTCGTCAGGATCTCCCGCTCCGCATCGCGCAGGTCCTGCAGATCCTGTCGCGGGTCCGTCTGCAGGCGCGGCTCGGGAGGCAGCCGGTTTTCCTGCGCCGTGGCGAGCGGGAAACTCGGCGGCTGCCGCTGCGCGGCTCGTGACGTGAGGTACTGAAAGAACACCCAGACGACGAGCGCGACGACGGCGACGGTGACAATCAGGCCGCCGGCGAACGAGAGGACGGCCGTGATGTTGGCGTCGCTCTCCTCGTGGTGCGTCTGCGACCGGGGGGCAGGGGCCCCCGGAGGAGAAGCGGACCGGGGGGCAGGCCGTGACATGACTTAGTGCGCCGCCCTCGGGCTGGTCGACCGCCCGGTTCGCTCGATGATCGGGCCGAGCGTCTCGTCGAATTGCGGATCGTGGACCGGCAGAATCGCGCGGTCACGCAGTTGCCTGATGAATGCGCCAGCCCACAGGCTGCCGAGCGAGAGTGGCAGCGTGACGTCCATCCAGCTGACCGACAGACCGTCGTGATGGAATTCAGGCGCGACGAGCCACAGCAGGTCGATGAGCCTCGCGAAGAGAATCCACGTCGCCACCTTGACGAGCGTGTCGCCGTGCCGCTTCAGCGTGCGCGACAGGAGCAGGATGAAGGGGATCGCGAAATGAAACGCGACGAGTGCGAACGCCACCAGGCGCCAGCTCGTGTACGAGCGGTACAGATACCACTCAATCTCGTGCGGCAGGTTGCCCGACCAGATGATCAGATACTGGGAGAAGGAGAAGTACGCCCACAGCATCGTGAACGCGAGCATCAGGTTGCCGAGGTCGTGAAAGTGCGACGGCTGGACGATGCGCTCGAGCGGCGGACGCCGGCTGAGCCAGACAAGCGCGACCGTGAGCACGGCGAGCGCAGTGAGCCCCTGTCCGCCCAGCACGATGACGCCGTAGATCGTCGAGTACCAATGGGGGTCGAGCGACATCAGCCAGTCGAACGACGCAAACGTGATCGTCAGCCCGTAACCCAGCAGGCCGCCAGCGCTCAACCGCTGCATGCGCCGCGCGAGCCGGGGATCGCCGGTCGTGTCCTGCTCGAGAGACCAGCGGTTCAGGAAGAAAACGAGCCCGTTCCAGACGAGGAAATAGAGCGCCGCCCGCGCGAGGAAGAACGGCACGTTCAGATAGAGGTGCTTGTGATGCAGCACCTCGTCCTGGGCGACGTTCCGCGGATCCACCCAGCTGTACAGCCGCGGCATGCCGAACACAATCGGCAGGAAGAAGACCGTAAGCGCCGGAAGCACCCGGGAGGCAGCGCCGATCGGACGCCGGATCAGCACGCCCCAGGCGCCGCCCGACAACTGGTGCAGCATGCCGAGCGCCAGGCAGCCAAGCGTAGCCCCCAGGCACCACATGTAGGCCATCAGGTACGACTGGAAGAACTGTGTCGGATTCAAGAGCAGCCCGACGAGCGAGACGCCGCCGGCCGCCGCTCCCACGACAAGGCAGTTGCGCTGCAGTCGCGCCAGCTCGGGAATCGCGGTGTCGGCGGTCTCCTGATAGGGAGCCATGTGTGCGCTACCGATCCAATCCCGTTCGCCGGTCGGCCGGCACATCCGCGAGCGTGGCGTGCTCGCTCAACTGCAGCGCGCGCACGTACGCGATGATCGCCCAGCGATCCTCCGCGCGGATCTGCGCGGCGTAGTCCGGCATCGCGCCAAAGCCGTTCGTGATCGCGTCGAAGATGTGGCCGACCGGCGCGTTCCGGAGCCGGTCCTGGTGGAACGACGGCGGATGGCGGAATCCGCGCCGGACGACCATCCCGTCTCCTTGCCCCGTCTGGCCGTGACACGGCGAGCAGTAGATGTTGAAGCGCTCCTGCCCTCGAGCCATCACCCTCGCGTCCACGGGAAACGGAAACACCGTCGCGTCGGCGCCGTTCACCTTGCCGGTGTACAGCAACCGATCTTCATGACGCTGGCCACGCGCCACCGTGCCCGGCACGAGCGGCCGCGCCGATCGCTCGTCCCCGAAGAACGACGACTGCCGGAGCGGCACGTACTTCGGCTGATCGTGCATGTCCTGCCGGCACGCGCTCGCCGCCACGATCGCGGCCAGCACGAAAACAGGCAGGGGTGCAGGCGGGCCGCTCGTGGGCCGGCCGCGAGTGGCCCGTCCACTAGTCCGCAACGGTGGTCACCTCGCGCGGACCGAGCGTGTCGAGAAAGCGCCGCGTCTCCTCCAGATGGAACCGCGGATCCCGCGCCTCGACGCACAGGAAGAATCGGTTGCGGCTGGCCAGCGCGAAGCGCGGCACGTTGAACACCGGATGATGGGGGTGCGGCAGCCCGTTCAGAGCGAGCATGCCCAGCACCGCCGACAGCGCAGCCACCAGGATGGTGCACTCGAACGTGATCGGGATGAACGCCGGCCAGCTGTGGAACGGTTTGCCGCCGACGATCAGGGGATAGGCAACCGCCGACGCCCAGAACTGCAGCGCGTACCCGCCGACGCAGCCCACGACGCCCCCGATGAGCACGATGAGCGGCAGCCGCGTGGGCCGCATCCCCAGCGCGTCGTGCAGCTCCTCGATCGGGAATGGCGAGTATGCGTCCATGTACCGGTAGCCCTGCTGGCGGGCGCGCTGCGCCGCCGAAACGAGCGACGTCGGGTCGTCGAACTCGGCGATCAACCCGTAAACCTGAGCCGGTATGGACTGGGGCGCCATCTACGTCGTCTCCAGGTCTTCGTCGACCTTCGCGCCCGGAAGAATGGTGCGCATTTCGAAGATCGAGATCATCGGCAGGAAGCGCAGGAAGAGGAACAGCAGTGTGACAAAGAGGCCGATCGTCCCGATGAACGTGGACCAGTCCCAGAACGTCGGCTTGTACATGCCCCAGGACGATGGCAGGAAATCGCGGTGGAGGCTGGTGACGATGATCACGAACCGCTCCAGCCACATGCCGACGTTGATGATGAGCGAGAGCACGAAGAGCGCCACGACGCTCGAGCGGATCCGTTTCAGCCAGAGCACCTGCGGGATCAGCACGTTGCAGAGGATGAGCGCCCAGTACGTCCACCAATACGGCCCGGTCGCGCGGTTGAACGGCACGAACATCTCGAACTTGTCAGCGCTGTACCACGCGATGAACGCCTCGGTGCCGTAGCCATATGCCACGATGAGGCCGGTCACGAGCATGACCTTGGCCATGTTCTGCAGGTGCCGCATCGTGATGAAGTCCTCGAGCCCGTACACGGCGCGAATGGGAATCGCGAGCGTCAGCACCATCGCGAACCCCGAGTAGATCGCCCCCGCGACGAAGTACGGTGGGAAGATCGTCGTGTGCCAGCCGGGCACGATGCCAATTGAGAAGTCGAAGCTGATGACCGTGTGGACTGACACCACGAGCGGCGTGGCCAGACCGGCGAGAAGCAGGTACGCCGTCTCGTAGCGGTGCCAGTGGCGCGCCGAGCCGCGCCAGCCCATGGCGAGCGCGCCATAGATCACGCGCCCGGATGGCGACTGCGATCGGTCGCGCAGCGTCGCCAGGTCGGGGATGAGGCCGATGAACCAGAACAGCAGCGAGACGGTCGCGTAGGTCGAGATCGCGAACACGTCCCACATGAGCGGGCTGCGGAACTGCGGCCAGACGCCCATCGTGTTCGGGTATGGAATCAACCAGTAGGCCAGCCACGGTCGCCCGGTGTGGAACAGCGGAAAGATGCCGGCGCAGGCAACCGCAAAGAGCGTCATCGCTTCCGCGAAACGGTTGATTGACGTCCGCCAGGTCTGCCTGAGCAGCAGCAGGATGGCCGAGATGAGCGTGCCGGCGTGGCCGATGCCGATCCACCACACCAGGTTGGTGATGTCGAACGCCCACCCCACCGGGATGTTGTTGCCCCAGATGCCGATCCCCTCCACGACGAGGTAGGTGAGCGAGACGAGGAGGAGCCCGGCGAGCGAGAACGCGAACCCGAACCCGAGCCACCACCCGAGCGGCGTCCGGCGGTTCAGGACGATCGCGCTGATCTTGTCGGTGACCGTCGAGAACGTATGGCCCGGGGCGATGACGGGAGGCGCGCCCGTGCCGGCGGCGTCGGCCATCAGTCCCCCAGCTCCGGGTTCACGTTGCGCACCGCGCCCAGATACGTGGTGCGCGGCCGCGTGTTCAGCTCCGCGAGGAGCGCGTAGTTGCGTTGCTCGGCCTGCAGCTTCGCGACGCGGCTCGCCGGGTCATTCAAGTCGCCGAAGACAATGGCGTCCGCAGGGCAGGTCTGCTGACACGCGGTCTGAATCTCGCCGTCGCGGACCCGGCGTCCGTCTTTCTCGGATGCGATCTTCGCCTCGTTGATCCGCTGGACGCAGTAGGTGCATTTCTCCATCACGCCGCGGCTGCGCACGCTGACGTCCGGGTTGCGCAGCAGCTTGAGGCTCGGCGTGTTCCAGTCCTGGTACAGGTAGAAGTTGAAGCGGCGAACTTTGTAGGGGCAGTTGTTCGAGCAGTACCGCGTGCCGACACAGCGGTTGTACACCATGTCGTTCAGGCCTTCGTGGCTGTGCGAGGTCGCGCCAACAGGGCACACGAGCTCGCACGGCGCGTTCTCGCATTGCATGCACGGGATCGGTTGGAAGTAGGTCTCGGGCCGCTCCGGCTCGCCGCGATAATAGGTATCGATGCGGAGCCAGTGCATCTCGCGGCCAGCCAGCACCTGGTCTTTGCCGACGATGGCGATGTTGTTCTCGGACTGGCAGCCAACGACGCACGCGTTGCAGCCGATGCAGGCGTTGACGTCGATCGCCATCCCCCACTTGTAGCCCTCGTACGGGTGCTCCGGATACAGGGTGATGATGCGCCCCGGCGGTGCTTCTTTGCCCGGCCCCTCGCTCATCGACTTCGGGTTGCGGACGTACTCGTCGCGCGTGACCGCGCGGATGATGTCGCGCCCCTCCATCAAGTGGTGGTACTGCGTGCAGGCCAGCGCGTAGGTGCCGCCAGTCTTGACCAGCTCCGCTTCGCCGGACCACGGCGAGGCGGAGGCGCGGATGAGATTCGCGTTGAAGCCCGCGCCCGTCGCCGTGCTCCCGCCGCGGCTGCGGCCGAAACCGAGGTGAACTGTGGCGCAGTCGTCGGCATGGCCGACGACGGCGAAGAGCGGCCCGCGCACCGCCCGCCCGCCCGATCGGATTTCGAAGACATCGCTGGTGATCGTCCCGTGCTCGCCGCCGCGGTACGCGGGCGCGTTGGCGCCGTGCAGCCGCGCCGCGGTCGCCGGGCTGACGAAGATCGCGTTGTCCCAGACGAGTTTCGTGACCGGCTTCGGCAGCTCCTGGAGCCAGCCGTTGTTCGCGAAGCGGCCGTCCAGGACCGACGGGTCATTGCGAAACGACACCTCAATTGAGGATGGCGCATTGCGGATTGGGGATTGATTTCCGGAATTCGCGATCGCGGATTGGAGGTCGCGGACGATGCTCACAGCTTTCGGGGCGAACGCGGTAGCGGGAATCACGCCGTCGTGCAGCCACTGGCGCCAGGCGTCGTCCCCCGCGCTCCCCTGCGCCCCCGCCTGTCCATCGATCTTCCAATGGTCGCGCACGATGTCGTACCCCGAGCGCTCGGGCCGGTCGGTCATCGTGGCGATCAGCTCGTGGGCTGACTTGCCGCCGTAGAGCGGCGCGATGAGCGGCTGCACGATCGACGCCGTGCCGTCGTGTCCGCGCGCATCGCTCCACGCCTCGAGAAAGTGCGCCTCGGGAACCTGCCAGTGGCAGAGCGCCGACGTCTCGTCCTCGTGGAGCCCCAGGTGAATCCGGAGCTGCACCTTGTTCAGGGCGTCCCCGAAAGCCACATCCGCCGGCGCGCTGTACACCGGGTTCCCCGAGAGGATGACGAGCAGGTCGACGTGGCCGGCCGCCATGTCCGCGACGAGATCGCGAAGAGACGCCATCTGGTCCACCGGCTCGGCTTCGACCGTCTCCGTGTAGAGGACCGTTGCGCCGACGTTGCCGAGCGCGTCGTTCATCGCGTGTGCGAGCGCGTGCACGGACGCTGGCTGCGTGTCGCCGGCGATGACGAGGCTGCGGCCGCGATGCGCCGCGAGGTCGTTCGAGACGGCCGTGATGAACTTCTGTGCCGCAGCGCCCAGCCCGGCAACCCCATTGGGCCCACCCGGTCCACCCGCCGTCCCCCCTTCGGCGCGAACGCGGCTGGCGATGGCCCGCGCTGCCGCCGCGATCTGCGTCGGCATGAGCGGCAGCCGGTGATCCGCCCGCGATCCCGTCGACGTCGGCATCGTCTCGATCGCGTAGAGACGGTTCATCCGATCGGCGTTCTCGGGGCGGCGGCGCGCGGTGAACTCCCGCGCATACCGCACGCTGCCGGGTCCCGACGCGAGGAAATCGGAGTCGAGCGCGACAATCACGTCGGCCTTGTCGAACCGGTACTGCGCGTCGACATATTGGCCGAATGCCACCTTCGCTCCGGCGCGAGCGTTGTCGCGGCTCGCGGGATCCCACTGGTGCCACTTGGCCGCCGGGTAGCGCGACAGGACATCTCGGATCTGCGCCGCCAGAGTCGGCGAGTTGACTGATTCGGTGAGGATAC
>DASZFS010000337.1:0-16120 GCA_035939575.1 Vicinamibacterales bacterium
ACTCGAGGTCCGTCGATTGGCGATTCGCCGGACGCGATTCCGACCCGCCTCGCGCGAGGCGAGAGCGCCGATGTCGTGATCCTGGATGGACGATCAGCCGACGAGCTCGCCCAGCAGGGATTGGTGCGCGCCAGCAGCAAAGTTGACCTCGCCCGCTCACAAATCGGCATGGTCGTGCGCGCCGGGGTGACCCCGCCCAATATCAGCAGCGTGGAGGCATTCCGCAGGACGCTCCTTGCAGTAAAGTCCATCGGCTACTCTGACAGCAGCAGCGGCACCTATCTCTCGACGACCCTGTTCGCGAAGCTCGGCATCGCGGACCAGGTCGCGGGCAAGAGTCGAAAGGTACGCGGGCCACCGTCTGGCGAACCAGTGGCCGCAGTCGTCGCGCGTGGCGAAGTGGAGATTGGCTTTCAGCAGGTGAGCGAGCTCATACACGTCCCAGGTGTCACCTTCGTGGGCGCTATTCCGGCAGAACTCCAGCCCGGGCTTTCGTACGCCGGAGCGATCACGACGACCGCCCGCCAGCCGGACGCCGCCCTCGCGCTGCTGCGCTTTCTCGCATCGCCAGAGGCGGCCTCGACAATCGTGAAGGCGGGGCTGACCCCTCCTTCAGAACACTAGAGCCATCTCATCAATCTGCGCCGGCGGCGGACGACTGAAATTAGGGGCCGAAGACTCATGGCCGCCATGAGTCTTCAGCCCGCCTCATCGTCTTTTCCCACCTCTGAGCCTTCAGCCGTCAGCGCATGATATGGTTCCGCGAATGAATCACCGGTTGAGTTACGTGGTCGTCGGACTGCTCGCCGGATGGAGCAGCGCGTGGGTGTTCGCCCAGCCGAGGGCGTCTGGGGCGGTTGTCGGCATCTCCAGCCAGGACATCCAGGCGGCGCTGAACTACACCGGCACGGAAGGCGCCGGCACCGATCGCCAGATTCGCGTCGTCGATCTTGGCGCGTACCGGCTCGGCGTCGGCGTCTTGCATCGAACGGCAACACGCGCAGGCGCGCCGGTTGGCGCGATCACTCACAACAACGTCACCGAAGTCTTCTACGTCATCTCAGGCGCAGGCACGCTCGTCACTGGCGGTCCGGTGGAAAACGATCGAGCGTTTCCCCCCGAAACGGAGTTCGTGAGGCTCGCTGTCGGCCCATCGAGCGGCGGCACGTTCAAGGGCGGCGACCGCCGGCGTCTGGCGCCCGGGGATGTCGTGATCGTTCCCGCCGGCGTCCCGCACGGATTCGACGACGTGACGGACCAGATCACGTATCTGAGCGTGCGGCCGGATCTCTCGGGCGTCCTTCCTGCGAGCTACGTGCACCCGGCGCTCAGGAAATGACCCAAAAGGTTGTCCAAGATTCCCAAGTATTGGACAGGGCCGTCAGAAATCCAGGGCGTAGGCAACTGCACGCGACCATCTAGGATTCTCGCAGCGTGCGAACAGGATCCAGCGCGACCGCGCGGTACGCGGGCACCAAGCACGCGACGAGACCGACAACGCACACGAGCGTCGTGCCAACCGCGTAGGTCGTCACATCCGACGCCGCAATGCCGAACAGCAGCCCGCTGAGCAGTCGTCGCGCAGCGAGCGCGCCGACCATGCCGACGACGGCGCCGACGCCGATCATTCGCGCGCCTTCCCTCATCACGAGCTGCAGGACGTCTGCGGGCCGGGCGCCAAGCGCCATGCGGATACCGAACTCGAGCCGCCGTTCGGTGACGAAAAGCGCCGTGACGCCGTACAGCCCAATCATCGCGAGCGTGGTCGCGAGCATCGCGAACGCACCGAGCAGCCCGCTCGTGAACTGCAGCTGCGTCATCGACGCCGCCACGATCGCGGTCATTGGACGGATGTCGGCCACGGCTTGATCCGGATCAAGCGCCGCGACCTGACGCCGCAGTGCCGCGATCACCTGATCGGCCTCGAGCGTCGAGTTGACGACGATGGTCATCGCGGGCCACGGGAGTTGCTTATAGGGCACATACAACTCGTCCTGTCCGCTTCTCGCCGGGCCGTCAAAGCGAACGTCGGCGACGACGCCGACGATTTCGCGGAGGACGCGATCCGTGGTGCTCGCGACCCGGCGACCGACCGGGTCGCCATTGCCGAAGTAGTGGCGGGCGGTCGACTCGTTGATGATCGCCACCTGAGCCGCGCGCGCGTCGTCGTGGTCAGTAAAGATGCGGCCGCGCCGCAGCGGAATCTGCATCGCGCGGAAGTAATCGCCGCCCACGTGGCGGACGGAGATCGCGTTGTCACGCTCCGGCGATTCTTCCAAATAGAAGAAGAAGCCGTAGTTCGAGCCGCCCATCGGCAGGTAGCTGATTGCACCGGCGCTGGCCAGCCCGGGCTGCCGGCGCACGTCTTCGAGCAGCCGTGTGAAGAACCGTTCGCGATCCGCCGGCTGCGGATACTTCACGCGCGGCAACGCGACGTGCGCGGCGTACACCTTCGCCGGCTCGAAGCCGACGTTCACGCGCTGCATGCGCACGAAGCTTTGAAACAGCAGCCCCGCGGCAATGAGCAGCGTCACGGTGACCGCGGTTTCGGACGTCGCGAGCAGATGGTGCATCCGGCCCGATGCGCGGCTCGTGAGCCTTCCGGCGCCGCTCTCCTTCAGTACGTCGACGGCGCGGACCCGCGTCGCGCGCAGCGCCGGCAAGACGCCAAACAGCACGGACGTCGCGACCGAGATTACGAGCGCGAACAGGAGGACCGTCGCATCCGGCTTCGTGTCGCGCAGCCGCGGGATGTTCGCCGGGGCGTGTGCGACGAGCACGTCGATGACTACTGCAACCGTCCACCATCCCACCGCGCACCCTGCGGCCGACAGCAGCAGGCTCTCAGCGAGAAACTGCCGGACGAGGCGCCCGCGCGAGGCGCCGATTGCCAGGCGGACGCCGATCTCGTGCTGCCGCGACGCCGCGCGCGCGAGCAGCAGATGCGCGACGTTCGCGCAGGCGATTGACAGGACGAGCGCGACGGCACCCATCAGGAGCAACAGCCCCGGGCGCACATCGCCCAGAAGGCTTTGCGTGAACGGCACGACGTGCAACGTGAAGCGGCTGGCGTCGAGATAGGAGCCGAACTGCTCACGGTATCGCGCATCGAGCGACGCCAGATCCCTCGCGGCTTCGTCGACGGTCGCGCCCGGCCTCAGCCTCGCGAGATATCCGAGAAAACCGGCGCCGTGCTGAATCTGAGCCGCCGTCATGACGCCGGGCGTGAACACCGACGTCAGGTAGAGCTGCGGCTCGCGGTCCGTGAACTGAAATCGAAATCCCGCCGGCAGCGCACCGACAATCGTCGTGGCGCGTCCTTCGACCGTGACGGTGCGGCCGATAAGAGCCGCCGCATTCCCGCCGAACCTCCGCTGGACGAAGCTGTCGGTGACGATCGCCACGGGCGCCGCGTTCTCGACGTCTTCGTCCGCGCGAAACGACCGGCCTGCTTCCGCCGGCACGCCGAGCACGTTGAAGAAATTCCACGTGACGCGCGCTCCGTTGACCTGCTCAGGCGCCACCCCGTCGCTGAACGCGAACTCACGTCCGATCCACGCGGCCACATCCGCAAAGACGCGATTGTGATCGCGCACCATTTGATACTTGGTCCACGAGGCGCTGACGGTTGCGTGGGTCGCGACGCTTTGCGCATCGACGACCGCAAGCTCGTTCGGTGCCGCAATTGGAAGCGGCCGCAACAGCACTGCGTTGACGATTGTGAAGGTGCCAACGGTCGCACCGATGCCGACGGCCAGCGTCGCGATGGCGGTGGCGGCAAACCCCGGGGCCTTCCGGAGCAGGCGAATTGCGTAGCGGACGTCCTGAACAACATCCAGCAACATACGACACATCATAGACGCACGGTGTTGTGCGTCCCGCCGCAGTAGGGTTCAGGCCACCACATCGTGGGCGCCTGACCTGGCCCGCTGCGGCCCGGAGCCCGGCGCATATGTTTTCTGCAGCTTCGCTTCGATCGCGGCACGCCCTGCCGCCGGCGCCGCGGCAAGCTTGGCGCGCAGCTTGTTACGCTTCTCGTTGCGGTGCCGACGTCGATGGATTTCCGTGGGGTGCAGACTTCCACTCATGATGATCGGGCTCCTTCTCAGCGACGTTCGCGAGTGTTTGACGAAGGCTGATGCGAGACCGGCCTCACGCAGGCGGGAATCAGGCAGCAGATTCAAGGACAGCCGTCACGCGACTGTACTCGATTCACCGGGTGTTAGCCAACGACAACGGCGTCTTCCGGCGTTGTCCGGAATGGAACAGCGCCGCCAAGCGGTTCGCCCTATCGTCAATGAGCGTCAGGCACGTTCGTCAACGAGAATGCCGGCCAGGAGGCCGATCCGATGCTTCTCCGATTCCCAGCGTTGATACTCGCCGCAACACTCGCCGCCCCAGCCATGATGGGCTTGGCCAGCGCCAGCGCCCAGGTGCGCGTCGGGGTCGCGGTCGGACCGCGTGTGTATGATCGCCGCCACAGGGACTACCACGTGTGGGACGGCCGGGAAGACCGTGAATACCGGCAGTACCTCACCGAACGGCATCACCGATATGTGGCGTACGCGCGGCAGCGACGTGCTCAGCAGTCGGCGTACTGGCAATGGCGTCACGAGCGGTTGGAGCGTCGTTAGCAATCGTTCAGTTGAGGCCATGCAAAGGAAGAATAATGAAATCACTGTTTCTCACGCTCCTCGTCGCCGGGACCGCAGTTGGATGCTCGATGCGGTCGACAAAATCACCGGATGTGTCTGACAGCATCCGCAATTCGCTCAACCAGGCGCGCCTGACAGATGTCTCCGTGAGTCAGGATCGCGACAAGGGTGTAGTGACCCTGGGCGGATACGTCGCAGCCGATAGTGACAAGGCGAACGCCGGATCCATTGCTGAGTCCCTTTCCGTGGGGCAGGTCGTTGCGAACCAGATCGCGGTCCGTCCTCCGGGCCTCGAGCGGGACGCGAAGGCGGTGACGTCGGATCTGGACAGGGGCATCGAGCAGAACCTGGACGCTGCGCTCATCCAGAATGCCCTGCACGACGAAGTGAAATACAGCGTCACCACGGGCGTCGTCACGATCACCGGCGAGGTCAATTCTGAAAGAAGGCGCGCAGAAGCCGGAAGGGTTGCCTCTTCAGTTCCCAATGTGGCGCAGGTGGTGAACGAACTGCAGGTGAAGGATCAGAAGGCCACCTCACGCTAGCGGCCCTCGCTGCTCTATGAACTACGGACGCAGGCCGTAGACCGCCACGTAGAAGTTCTTCGGGACGCTCCCCGGCGGTGGAGCGTTCCCCTCGAAGTACCGTATTGGACCGGGCGGGTTCTCGTGATCGCCGTAGGTCGCAACGAACACTTTGCCGTTCGCAACGGTCGGCGCCACAAACTTGGCGAACAGTCCCACGCTGTTGGCGCCGAACGACGCGTCCAGCGGCTCACTGCGCCAGATGTCGGTCTGGACGTTCTGCGCGTCGAACGCCAGCAGTTGCGCCCGGACGCCCCGCTGCTGGTTGGCGTCACCGTTGAGCGGCACCAGCGCCCACAGGATGCCGGTACCGGCCTTGCTGCCGTCCGCGGACAACGACAGCATGCCGCCGGGCATACCGTTGGGAACCCGATACAAGCTCTTCGCCGGCGGCGTCGTCAGCTTGCCGTTCTTGAAGATGTAAGACCGCAGGTTGTCGTTCTCGCCCCAGACGAAGACACGGGCCGCATCCGGTCCCTGCCAGAAAACGTGTGAGCCATGGATGTTACCGATGACGCCGGGCCCGCCTTGCTGGCCACCCAGCACCGTCTGCACGGCGTTGGGATTGGGGCAGTCCATCGCCACTTGCCCTGCCGGCGACTTGAAATGCCCCATGTTCGCTGTATCCACGACGTGAATGTTGCCGTCCTTACCGCCACCGATGAGCAGATCGGATCCGGGGGCAATTCCCGGCACGAGCAGCGGTCCCGCCGAGCCGAGATCCAGATCGCAACGCGCTGCGGCATTGCACGTCTTGTCCAACAGAACCTGATTGCAGGGCGTGAAGTAGTCCTTCACCGCCAGCGTGGCGCCCTCCAGCTTGAGCTTGATGAAGCTGTCCCCGTAGCTCTGCCCGGCGTGGTCCGCGTCGAAGGGGCCATTGCCAGTCATGACGTAGACGTTGCCCGCGGCGTCAGCCGCCGGCCCTGAGCCCGCCTGCCAGATGCCGCCGTTGTGGCTGGTCGGTGTGACATTCCACACCGCCTTCTGCTGGAGCGTGGCCGCGTCATAGGCGAACAGCCAGCCGTGCAGGGAGTTGTCGGTCTCGCGGTTGGTCGCGAACGCGATATAGAGCTCGCCACCGTTCAGCAGGAGCGCCGCGCGCTGCTTCTGCTGCGAGACGTCGAGTGTGATTTCGCCGCCGCCCGGCTTCGGCACGCTCCCCGTGATGATCGGCACCGGTTTGACGATCTCCCGATAGTCGACGGGCGGATCACCGGGACCCGGGAACGGCGCCTTGGTCAGATCAATCGCGTGAAGCCGGAATTCACCGCCGTTGTTCCTGTGCCAACTCACCACGTACATGGTCTTCCGTGCGGCGTCGATGACCGGAGTGCTGACGATGCCCCATTCGGGGAAATTAGTATTCCAACTGTCGAAGCCGAAGGTCTCGGGTTGGGGATCGCCGAGCCACTGCGCCCAGATCAGCGCATCCTGTGATTGAGGCAGCGTGGGCTTCCGGTCGGCGTCGTACGCGTAGATCGTGTTGTGCATCGTCGACACGATTACGGCGTTGAAGGTGCCCTTCCCGTCTACCGTCAGGCCGGACACATAGAGCGGCTGTGCCACGATTTGCCCATCGGCAAACAGCGTCCACAGCTTGCCGAACTTCTGCCTGACGCTTGCAATCGTGAGCTTTTTCTCCTGCAGATTGGATCCGGTGCGACGAATGTCATTGTGGTGAGTCAAGACGTTCGCCTGGCTCCAAGCGGGCGTCACCGAAGCTGCGGCGATGGTCAGGAGGATCGATGCGCGGACCAGGATGACTTTCTTCATGGGCGCGGCAACTGACCATACGCCGAACCGTCAAACCATTCAAGGAGAACAGGTCGGGAGCCCGCGTCCGTCATGGCAGAGTCGGTGCTGACGACTCCAAGCCGGGCTGAAGACTCATCTGATCATGGTCGCGTGCAGTTGCTTACGCCCTCGATTTCTGACGACCACGTGTAACGGTCTAGAACCTTGGACAATCTTGGACAATCTTGGACAATCTTGATCTGGGGGCGAGGCAACTGCACGCGACCATGAGTCTCCAGCCCGATTCTGATGGAACAACCACTCCTCATCATCGCGCCTGCGGCATCCGGCGACGCGGAATGGTGCGCCGCGCTGATGGCTGCCAGCGAACCGTGGATCACGTTGCGCCGCGATCTCGCCGGGTGCCATAACGCGGTCGTGCGGCCTGGCACGGAGCTGTTCGTGGCGCGCGAACACGGCGAACGCGCCGGCTTCGTGCTCCTCTCACCGTACGGCTTCGCTTCGTCGCCGTATCTCACATCCATCGCCGTGGCGCCCGAGAGTCGAGGCCGCGGCATCGGAGCTGAGCTCCTCCGCTTCGTCGAGCGGCATTTCGCCACGCGCGGACACCTGTTTCTGCTGGTGTCGTCGTTCAACGATCGGGCGCAACGCCTGTATCGCCGCCATGGCTATGAGCGCATCGGCGAGCTGCAGGATTACCTGGTCGCCGGCGCATCCGAAATCATCCTGCACAAGAGGCTCACGTGACCGTCACGGCTCCAGCGGCCGTGCGGGCGGCGGCCAGCCGCCGTCTCGTGCTGCTGCTCCTGATGGTTGCGTCGGCAGGATACGTGGGCCGTGTGGCGATCACCGTTGTCGCTCCGGGGATCATCAAGGAGTTCGGCCTGACGCCGGCAGAGATGGGCACGGTGTTCAGTGCGTTTCTCCTCGGGTACACGCTGTTTCAACTGCCGTCCGGAGCGCTCGCCGACCGCGTCAGCGCGCGCCCCATCTTTGCGGTCGTCTGTATCGGATGGTCACTCCTCACTGTCCTGACCGCCCTGGCCGGGTGGCCGAACCCGGGTATGAAGTTCGCGTTGATCGAGTTGTGGATCATCCGGGCGATGTTCGGAGTCGTCGCGGCGCCGACGTATCCGACCTCGGGCCGGACCCTCGCGGTCACGATACCGGCGTCGCTCCAGGCGCGGGCAAACAGCGTCGTTCTGTCCAGCGTCGGCATTGGATCGGCTGTGACACCGCTTCTGCTCGCGCCGATCGCGAGTCGTTACGGCTGGCGGGAGGCCCTTCTTGCTCCCGTCGCGATGTGCAGCATCGCCGGTGTGCTCTGGTGGTGGCTCGTCCCGCGTGACCTTCCAGCGCACGCCACGCCGACGGCAGCAGCCGATGGCCACGACGCAGGGGACGCGGAAGAATCGCCGCTGCACACGTCGAGCTTCTGGTTCCTGTTCGCGAGCTACTTCCTTCAGGCATACCTGGGTTACATCTTTGTCTTCTGGTTCTTCCTGTACCTCGTGCAGGTCCGGCATTTCGACGTGCTGAACGCTGCAGCGTTCACCGCGCTGCCGTGGGTGGCGACGATCTTCGCGATCCCGCTCGGCGGCGTCCTGTCGGACGCGGCGCTGATCCGATGGGGGCCGGCGTGGGGCCGCCGGGTCGTCCCGATGATTGCGCTCAGCACCGCGTCTCTTTTTTTGGTGATCGGCGCGCGAACGCCCAGCCCGTTGGTTGCGGTGGCGTCTCTCACCGTGTGCACGGTGCTCGTCCTCTGCACCGAGGGACCCTTCTGGGCCACCATGACGCACCTTGCCGGCAAGCGCAGCGGCCTCGCCGGGGGCGCGATGAACTTCGGCGGCAACATCGGCGGTCTGATTTCGCCCACGCTCACGCCGTGGCTGGCCGACAGGATTGGCTGGGAGCAGACGCTGACGCTGACGGCCGGTCTCGCGATCGTCGCGGGCGCCCTCTGGCTGGGTGTTTACGTCGCGGAGGACGCGCGGCGCGACAGATCGTGATTCTTGATCGGCAGATCGCGCACGCGGGTACCGGTCGCCGCAAAAATCGCATTGGCGACTGCGGCTGCGATCGGCGGCACGCATGGCTCGCCCAACCCGCCCGGCTTCTCATCCGAGCGGATGAACTCCACGGTGATCTGCGGCGCATCCGCCAAGCGGATCATCTGATAGTCGCGGAAGTTGCGTTCCACGACCCGGCCCTCGGCGATCGTGATTTCGCCCAGCAGCGCCGCGGAAAGCCCGAAGATGATCCCGCCCTCGGCCTGCGCCGTCGCGCTGTCCACGTTGACGACGTCGCCGCAGTCCACTGCCGCGAAGACCGCGCGCACGCGGAGCCTGCCCTCGGGAGAGACGGCGACGTGGGCGACCTCAGCGGCAATCGTGCCGAAGCATGCGGTGAGCGCAATGCCGCGCCCCTCGCGTTCGGGCAGCGCGCTGGTCCAATCGGCCATCGCGGCGACCTTGTCGAGCGCGGCGCGAAAACGCGGTTGATCCTTCAGAAGATCGCGCCGGAAGCCATATGGATCCTTCCTGGCCGCATGCGCCATCTCGTCGATGAACGACTCCTTGAAGAACCCGTGCTGCGAGTTGAGCACTGACCGCCACGGGCCCGTGCGGATGGGATGAGCGGCGTCACCGCTTTTCGCGCTCATGTCGCCAATCGCGTAAGGCATGAACGTCGACTCGCCATCGCCGCCGCCGGCATATCGCGATCGCAGGGAGATCGGCGTGCCGCTCGCGTCCAGCGCCGCCGCGAATCGCGCCATCGCTGCCGGGCGATAGTAGTCGTGCTGAATGTCGTTCTCGCGGCTCCATACCATCTTCACTGGCGCGGGAGACATCGCCTTCGCGATGCGCGCGCTCATGTCGATGTAATCGAGGTTGCCGGGCAGGCGCCTTCCGAAGCCGCCGCCGAGCAGAAGGTTCGTGAAGCGCACGTTGTCGGGGGACAGACCAAGGGCCTTGGCCGCTATCCCGCGCCCGTTGAGCGGATCCTGCACGCCGGTCCAGACCTCCGCGCGATTGCCCTCCACCCGCGCCGTGCAGCACATCGTCTCCATCGTCGCGTGGGCGAGAAACGGCACGCGGTAGTCGGCCTTCACCACGGTCGCTGCGCCCGCGGGCATCTCGGGCGCGGCGCCAAGGGACTTGTCGAACGCGGCAAAGATGGAGCCGCTGGACACGTCACCGTGACCCGCGGCGTCGAACACCGGCTTGAGCGCGGCGAGCGCGCTGCGCGCATGCCAGTAGCTGTCAGCGACGACGGCGATGGCGTCGCCCAGGCGGAGGACGCGCTTGACGCCAGGCGCGGCTTCGGCGGGAGCGCTGTCCAACGACTGGAGTGTGCCTCCGAAGACGGGCGCGATTTCTACCGCGGCGTAAAGCATGCCTGGCACCTTGAAGTCGATGGCATACATCGCGCTGCCGTCAACCTTCGAGGGGATATCGAAGCGGCGGCGAGCGGTCCGCCGTATCGTGTAGCTGTCCGGCGTCTTCAACACGGGACGGGTCGGCACGGGCAGCTTCGCGGCCGCGGCGGCGAGCTCTCCGAAGCCTGCGCTTCGTCCTGTGCTGTCGTGAATGACGCGCGAGCGCTTCACGCTCAATTCGGAGGGGTTGACGCCGAAACGCTGCGCGGCTGCCCCGACCAGCATTTCCTTGGCGGCTGCGCCAGCGACCGTCATGCCATACACGCCGGTGCCCCGCACCGCCGAAGAGCCGCCGGTCACCTGCAGGCGCGCCCATCGTGCAATTCGATAGGTCCCGTAGTCGAAGCCTCGAACCACCGGTCCGGGGATCGAGCCAGCCCCAAACGCGCGGATCACGTACTCGTTCGCGTACTCGTCAAGGGCCGGAGCTTCCTTCACCCGCACCAGCGTCCAGTCGGCGTCCATTTCCTCTGCCGCCATCATCGCGAGCGCCGTCTGCGAGCCTTGACCCATCTCGCAATGCGGCACGAGGATCGTCACGACGTTGTCCGGCGTCACCGTGACCCACGTGTTGAGATCGGCCGCGGCGCCGTCGGCCTTGGCCCCAGGGACGACTCCCAACCGGTTCGGTGCGAGCGCGACGCCGGCGACGCCCAGCACGAAGCCGCCGCCGATGACACTGCCGGCGCCAATGAAGGCGCGTCGAGTCCATGTGCGCATACAGGGCTCCCGCTATTCGCGCGCTATCGCGAGGATGGCGCGCCGCACCCGCGCGAACGTGCCGCAACGACAAATGTTGGTGATCCCGGCGTCGATGTCGTCGTCGGTCGGATGCGGATGCTGCTCCAGCAGTCCGCAGACGGCCATGATGATTCCTGACTGGCAGTATCCGCACTGCGGAACCTGGTGATCGATCCAGGCCTGCTGCACCCGGTGGAGCGATCCGTCTCTGGCCAGGCCTTCAATCGTGGTGATTGCGGCGCCCTCGGCGGACGACACGGGGAACATGCACGAACGGACGGCGTTGCCGTTCACGAGCACGGTGCACGCGCCGCACTCAGCGATACCGCAACCGAACTTCGTGCCGGTCAAGCCAATCGTGTCGCGGATCGCCCACAGCAGCGGCGAATCCGGGTCGACGTCGATCGAATGGTCCTGGCCGTTGACTGAAATCGTCATTGCCATGTGAGGACTCCCGATAAGCACGAACGGGGGGCCGCGCAGCCTGCCGGCGGTCAGCGTACCATCGTCACGGCCCGACCGGGCCACCCGAATCGCGGTCGGATCCCGGTGCGTGCGGAGGGGATGGGGTTGGTAAGGGGAAATCGGCGCGCGTCACGTAGAGGAGACGCTCAGCAGTATCGGAGATACGCCTATCTCAATGAAAATAAGGCAATAAGTCACCTGGGGGTTGGCAGGCTACTTGCGATAAGCTACAGCGGGGTCCGCTTATGAAGCTTTCAAGAATCTCACTGGCAGCAACTTTCGCAGCCACGCTCGTGTTCGCCGCGGCTCCTGCTTTCGCGCAGCATCGCGGGGGCGGCGGACACAGCGGCGGGGGTGGCGGACACAACCACGGTGCAGCAGTGAGCCGTGGTGGGTCCAGCCGAGGTCCGTCCGGCCCGAGTGGTCCGCGTTCAGGCGGGGCCGTGCACGGCAGCGCGGTCATGCGGGGCGGCGGAGAGGTGCGGGGCGGGGGGGGTGTGGTTCGCGGCGGGGCGGTCGTGAGAGGCGGGGAGGGCGTGAGAGGCGGCGCGGTCGTAAGAGGCGGCGCGTTTGCCGGTAGAGCCTATCCCAGATACTCCGTCGTTGCGCCGATTCACTTCTACCGTCCGTATTACGCGTTCCGGCCACGCTTCAGTCTGGGGTTTGGTCTCTGGGCGGGATATCCGTTCCCGTATTCGTATGCCTACTACGATCCGTTCTACTACCCGTACGGTTACGTTGATCCGTACGCATACTCCTATGGGTACCCGCCGGCGAGCTATCCAGCGTATCCGCAGGGCGGGGCATATCCGCAGGGCGGGGCATATCCACAGGGCGGGGCGTATCCGCCGGCAAACAATCCCTCGGGCTATCCGCCCTCGAGCTACCCGCCCTCGAACGACCCGTCGGCGTATCCGCCTCCAGGCTCAGGGCAAGGCTCACAGGGGTCACAGGGACAAGTCGGTGTTCAGCCCAGCCAGCAGAACATGGGCGGGATGAGCTTTGAGGTCACGCCGAGCACGGCGCAGCTGTTCGTGGACGGCGCGATGGTCGGCACCGTCGGCCAATTCACGCCCACGACGCAACCGCTCGGTGTCGCCGCAGGACGGCACCACATCGAGGTCCGCGCCAGTGGCTATCGGACGATGTCGTTCGACGTCGACATCGTTGCCGGCCAGGTGATTCCGTACCAGGGGGCGCTAGAGCGGTAAGGCGCGCGACATCCAGACAAGATGGTTTCACGGGGAAGGCGGGCGCGCATCCGCCTTCCTCACCGCGCCCTGCCATAGCAGGCCTCCCACGATGAGCAGAGTGGCGAGGACCAGCGCGATCTGCTTGCGCCAGCCGAGACCGGGAGCATGCCCCAGGTGCAGAACGTCAGCACCGACTGAAATGACCAGCAGGAACAGCGCGGCCGTCTC
The DNA here is from genome assembly GCA_035939575.1 of Vicinamibacterales bacterium. Taxonomy (GTDB): domain Bacteria; phylum Acidobacteriota; class Vicinamibacteria; order Vicinamibacterales; family CAVVIG01; genus DATKHR01. Next base: position 13,067 of record DASZFS010000337.1, read on the forward strand.
GAGGAGCTCCCAGCCGGCCAGAAAGCCGACAATGAGGCCCAGGATGCCGACTTCCGTGCCTGTGATCTGGCGCCAACCGAAACCGGCATGGCCACTGATGGAGAGGCGATCCACTGTGAGCGTCAGAAAGGTCAGGAGGATGCCGGCGTAGATCAGAAGCCTCGCCCAACCGCGAGCGATCTGACGCACGCCGCTTCGCTCATTCCACAGGCGCCGACGCTCACACTCGGAGCAAATCTGGCGCAGCCCGCCTTCGGAGCTCCGGGATACCACCGTGACGAGCGACTCCGTGGCGCACACGGGGCATTTGCGAGTGACCATGTGCTCCAACTGCTTCCGCGGAAGCAGAGTAAATTGACGACCGGGGATGTTACCTCACTGACGAGAAGTTGGAACTTGGAAGTTAGAAGTTCTGAGTTTTGAGTTCTGAGTCTTGAGTTCTGAGTCTTGAGTTTTGAGTTCGAACTTCTTATGCCGTGGTTCATCGGACCATTGCGTTCGGTGGCGAGTAGGCCGATAGTTTAGCCATGCGGCCTTGCTGGGTGGACGACCTGGCCCGTGACGTGCGACATGCGCTGCGCGCGATGGTCCACAATCGGGCGGTCGCCAGCATCACCGTTCTCACGCTTGGCGTCGGCATCGCCGCCAATACCGCCGTCTTCAGTGTCGCGGACGCGCTTCTCATCCGGCCCCTTCCGTATCCCGATGCCGATCGGCTCGTCGCGCTTCGCTCGACGCATCGAGCGGCTGATACGCCCGGCAACGGTGCCTCCTCCGCGCGCGACCTGGCCGACTGGCAGGCGCAGGCAACGTCCTTCGAGGCCATCGCCGGCTACCGCTGGAGATCGGTCGATCTCAGAGGCGGCGCCTCCAGCCAGCGCCTGCACGGGCTTTACGTCATGCCTGAGTATTTCGACGTGTTCGGCATTGCGCAGGTGACCGGCCGCGTGTTCACGGCGTCGGACCGCGGCACGAACACCATCGTTCTGGGGCGCCGCATCTGGCAGGAGCGCTTCTCCGCGAACCCCGCGTCGGTTGGCTCCGTCCTCGACGTCAACATGATCAACCTCGGCCGCTCGGGCGCGACGCCCAACGTCGTGATCGGCGCGGCGCTGGCGGACGCGCACTTCCCGCCTCTCACGGCTGATTTCAACCTAGGGGTAGACAACGAGGACGACACGATCGATTTCTGGCTGCCCGAGCTCCCACCGAGCGAGCGGCGTGACAGCCGCGGGCTCGATGTCGTGGGCAAGCTGCGGCCGGGCATCACCGTGGCACGGGCTCAGGCCGAGATGGACGCGGTGGCCAGCCACCTGGCCGAGGCGTTTCCAGACACGAACAAAGACTGGGGCGTCCAGGTCGTCCCGTTGCGCGCACAGGTCGTCGGGGGCGCACGCCGTGTCGTGCTGCTGCTGTCGCTCGGAACCGGCCTCGTTCTGCTCATCGCGTGCGGCAACGTGTCGACGCTGCTGCTCATCCGTGGTCTCGTTCGGGAACGTGAAATAGCCGTTCGCGCCGCGATCGGTGCGAGCCGCGGGCGCATCGCTCGACAGTTCCTCGTCGAATCATTACTCATTGCCGCGGCGGCCGGCGCGCTCGGCGTGGGCGGCAGCTCCGCGATCATTGCGCTCCTCAGGCCCTGGTTCCCCGCGGGCGTCCCGCTTGCTCGCCACGTCGCGACGAACTTCGGAGAGCTCGCGTTCACGATCGCGGTTGCGGCACTTACCGCGTGCCTCATCGGAATCGTGCCGGCGTGGATCATCAGCGGGCGCCCGTTCGGCGGCCTCAACGCCCGCGGCCAGACGGCCGGCCGCTGGCACCATCGAGCGGTGGGCGCGCTGATCGCGGCTCAGGTCGGGTTGACGATCGTACTGCTGGTGAGCACCGGTCTGCTGCTGAGGAGCGCGGAGCACCTCTGGCGCGTCGATCCGGGCTTCAGCCGCGACCACATCCTGACGATGACCATTTCGCTGCCTAACAACAAATTTGACTGGCAACACAACGTGACGTTCGAGCGCGACGTCACCGCGGCGGTCAAGACGCTGCCAGGTGTGCGCGATGCGGCGGCGATACAAGGCGTGCCGATGCGCGCCGGCGGCTTCTGGACGAATTTCTCGGTCGAGGGCATGCGGTCCACCCGGCCCGCCGACCAACCCGCCGCCCATCTCCGCGTGATCAGCGCCGGCTACTTCCGGGTGCTGCAGATTCCCCTGCTCGAAGGGCGCGACTTCGACGAGCGCGACGATGCCGGTGAGCGCGGCCATCCGAAGTTCGTCATCGTCAACCGGACGCTTGCCGCCCGGTTCTGGCCTGGCGAGAGCGCCGCGGGCAAGCGTCTACGGGAGGCGTTCAACCCGAACGAATGGGTGACCGTCGCCGGCGTCGCGGGAGATGTCCGCTATGCCGGACTGGACGCGCCGCCCGAGCTCGAGATCTATCTGCCCGACGGCATTTTCCCGGAAAGCGCGATGACGCTGCTGGTGAAAACGGCAGGCAGTCCGATCCTCGCCGCGGGCGCGACGCGGGCTCGCGTTGCCGAGATCGATCCCGAGGCATTCGTCTCGGACGTCAAGTCGATGGACGACTTGATCGGCGACTCCCTGGCCTCGCGATCCTTCGCGACGGTCCTGCTCACGCTCTGCGCGGCCGTCGCGCTCGTGCTGGCCGTCAGCGGCATCTACGCGATCGGGGCGCAGGCAGCGCTTCAGCGGAAGCTCGAGATCGGCATCCGAATGGCGCTCGGCGCCACGGGGGCGCGCGTCGTCGGATTGATGCTGCGGCGATCGACGGCGCCGGTGATCGCCGGGGTGGCAGCGGGTCTCGTCAGCACGCTCGCGACCACGCATCTGCTCTCGGCAATGCTCTTCGGCGTGCAGCCCTTCGATCCGCTGACACTTGGAGCGGTGACGGCGTTGTTCGCGGCGGTGGCGCTCGCCTCCGCGCTCGTCCCCGCGCGCCGCGCGACCCGCGTGGATCCGCTCATCGCGCTCCGGTGCGAATAGGCGAGAGCGCCCTGAGGCGGACTGAAGACTCTGAGGCGGGCCGACGACTCAT
>DASZFS010000338.1:0-10681 GCA_035939575.1 Vicinamibacterales bacterium
GCCTGCGGCGGCGGCATGATGCCGAGCTGCGCGCCCGTGTCGTCTATCACGCGAATTTCGCGGACCCGGATGCGCTCGTTGACGCGCGTCCGGTCATCACGCCGGGGACTTCTATCGAAAGCGATAAGGCCTCCTGCTTACACTGGAACGGGACGTCACAGCCCGGCTGCGGCCTGCAGCGGAGGGGCGTCGTTCCTGCCCTTGATCCGAACCTCTTCGCGCGCTGCGGCGATGAATGCGTCGATGCCGCTCGCTCCCTTGTCGCCGCCGGACCGCTCACGCACCGACACTGTGCCCGTCTCCACTTCCCGATCGCCCACGACGAGCATGTAGGGGATCTTCTGCAGCTGGGCCTCCCGGATCTTATATCCGATCTTTTCCTGGCGCTCGTCGAGCGTGGCGCGGAGGCCCGCGGCCTTCAAACGGTCCCGCACCGTAGCCGCGTAGGTGAGGTGCCGGTCCGCAATCGGGAGCACGACCGCCTGTACCGGGGCCAGCCAGAGCGGGAACGCGCCAGCGAAGTGCTCGATCAGGATCGCGATGAAGCGCTCGAAGCTCCCGAAAATCGCGCGATGAATCACGACCACGCGGTGCTCGGTGTTGTCGGGGCCGATGTACTTCAGATCGAAGCGCTCCGGCATGTTGTAGTCGAGCTGGATCGTCGCGCATTGCCACTTGCGGCCGATGGCGTCCGTGATGTCGAAATCGATCTTCGGTCCGTAGAACGCGCCGTCGCCGTCGTTCAGCTCGTACGGCATGGCGGCGCGATCGAGCGCCGACTTCAATTGCGCCTCGGCGGAGTCCCAGATCTCGACTTTGCCGAGGAATTCCGCCGGACGGGTGCCGAGCTTCGCCTGGAATTCGAGGCCGAAGTCTCCGTAGACACGCTGCACCAGCTTCAGCAGACGCTCGACTTCCTCGCCGATCTGGTCCTGCGTCACGAAGCAATGCGCATCGTCCTGAGAGAACTGCCGCACGCGGGTCAATCCGGACAACACACCCGACGCTTCGTTGCGGTGCAGCGGTGTCTGCTCGTGAAACCGCAGAGGAAGATCCCGATAGCTGCGGACCTCGCTCGCAAACGTGAGGAAGTGTCCGGGGCAGTTCATCGCCTTCATCGCCATGAGCTCGCCGGCTTCGTGCTGTCCCACACCGTCGAAGCCTGGATCGATGACGAACATGTTCTGCCGGTAGTACGACCAGTGCCCCGACGTCTCCCACAGCGCCTTGTTGAAGACGAGCGGTGTCTTCACCTCGACGTAGCCGGCCGGGAACAGAACGTCGCGCATGTAGTTCGCGAGCGTGTTGTACAGAGTCGTGCCGTTCGCCAGCCAGAACGCCGCGCCGGGCGCCCATGGATGAAAGATGAAGAGCCCCAGCTCGCGACCGAGCTTGCGATGGTCGCGCTTCTTCGCCTCCTCCACCTGCGTCAGGTGGGCCTTCAAGTCCTTGTCGGACAGGAACGCGGTGCCGTTGATCCGCTGCATCGGGGCGTTGTGCGCGTCGCCCTTCCAGTACGCGTTCGAGGTGTTGAGCAGCTTGAAGGCTTTCAGCTTTCCGGTCGACGGCACATGCGGCCCGACGCAGAAGTCGATGAACGTGTCCTTGTCCTTGATCGTGTAGCAGGACACCTCGGTCTGGCCGGCGGTCTTCTCGTCGATCAGCTGGACCTTGAGCGGCTCGCCGCGCTGCGCGAAGAACGCCTTCGCCGCGTCGCGCGGCCACATCTGGCGCTCGTACACGAGGTCGGCGGCGGCCAGCTCCCGCATCTTGTTCTCGATGGCCTCGAGGTCATCGGGGACGAACGGCCGCGGGACGATGAAATCGTAATAGAAGCCCTCGTCGGTCGCCGGGCCGATGCCGCACTGAACCCCGGGAAAGAGATTCGTCACGGCAGCTGCCAGCAGATGCGCGGTGCTATGGCGGGAGAGGGCCAGCGCTTCCGGGCTGCGATCGGTCACGATCCGCACGGTCGCGTCGTGGTCGAGCGGGTACGCGAGGTCGACGAGCCGGCCGTCCACGACGCCGGCCAGGGCGGCCTTGGCGAGCCCGGGCGAGATCTGTCCGGCCACGTCGCGGACCGACGAGCCCGCGGGCACCACGCGGTTTGACCCGTCTGGCAGTGTGACAGTGATTTCGCTCATTGCGCGGGTGGTTGACCTGTCGAGAGCTGCTGGGTGAAAGTCGTTGCCGTTCTGGTAGGCACGGGTGGACTCGAACCACCGACCTCCTGCGTGTCAAGCAGGCGCTCTAACCTCTGAGCTACGCGCCTACACCATGAAAATACGGGCCTTGGACGAATCTTCAGTATACCAGGATCGGGTTCGAGGGTGTCCCCGACACGGTTGGCCCTGTGAGCCCCGTGAGCCCCCTGTGAACGGTGGCCCGCGCTATGCGGCTGCTTTCTCGGCGGCCTTTCCAGCCAGCCGCTCGAGGGCCTTGTCGAGGATGGGATCCGTCTTCTGCCCCTGGGGCGGCTGCGCGCCGAACTCCGCGACGTCGGGCTCGTCGACCGCGACGGTCGGCTCGAGCCCCTTTTCGTGCAGCTGCGCGCCGGCCGGCGTGAGAAACCGCGTGGTCGACAGCCACAAGCCAGCGCCGTCAGGAAGCTTGATCAGTTTCTGCTGCGCCGCCCGGCCGATGGTGTGCTCGCCAATCAGCTCGGCCCGCTGGTTGCCCGACATGGCCGACGCGAAGAGCTCCGCCGCGCCAGAGGTGCCGGTGTCGATGAGCAACGCGGTCGGCAGAGCAATCGACCCATCGCCGGATTCGGCAACGAGCGTCTCGCGTGGACCGCTCTTCGACTCTCGTATCGCGAGCGTGCCTTTGCCCACGAAGAGTCGCGCGACCGCGAGGCCGTCCTCATAGCTGCCGCTCGACGTGCGGCGAACATCCACAATCAGCTTCTCGGCGCCGCCCTTCGCCAGCTCCGACACCTGCGACTTCAGCTGCGCGACGGTGTTCGCCCCGATGCTCGCGACGCGGATGTAGCCGATGCCCGGACCGGCGATACGGCCGGTGACCGCTGGCGGCGCCTCGCTTTCGCGCGTCAGCTCGACGACGTGAGGATCGGCGGCGTTGCCGCGAATGACCGTCACGGAGACCTTCGAACCCACGGCACCGCGCAGCGCGCGGACGCCCTCCCAGACGGACAGGTCGCGCGTCGGCATATCGTTGATCGCGCGAATGTAATCGCCTGTGCGGATGCCCGCCTTCGCCGCGGGTGAATTGTCGCGCGCCGCGATCACGCGAAGGTAGTACTGGCGCGTGAGCTCGATTCCCACCCCGGCAGGCGCAAGGGCCGCGCCGCTCTCCACCTGCTTGACCTCGTCGGGCGACAGGTACGCGCTGTCGGGATCCAGGCTCTCGGCGAGGCCGTGCATCGCGCCGGTCATCACCTTGTCGACGTTCACGTCCTCGACGTAATTCGTGGTCACCAGGCCGACGACGTCATCGAAGACACGCAGATGCTGGTAGGTGTCCTCGCGCGCCATGACTTTGCCCAACAGGCCGCCGACAATCGCGAACGCGATGACGGGCGCGGAAATCGACAGGACGACCATGCGCGTTCGGGAGCTCATATGCCTTTACTTTCTCCGTAGCCATTGTAGCGGGTCTACCGGGCGACCGTCGACGCGAAGCTCGAAGTAGAGCCCTGTCCCCCCCGACGGGAGGGGGCCTGCGGAACCGACGGGCTGGCCCCGGTCCACCCGGACGCCTTTGGCGACGCCGACGTCCAGGAGGTCACCGTAGAGGCTGAACGCCTGCGATCCGTGATCCAGGATGACCAGGTTGCCGAAGCCGGAAAAGCTGCCCGCAAACGCGACCAGGCCATCATGCACCGCCACCACTGGCGCGCCGTCGTCGGCGCTGAACTCTATGCCATTGGACGAGGCCGCCGCCGATCCGGACGTGCCCCCGCCGAAACGCCGCCGGAGCTGGCCGGCGACAGGCCACCCGAGGTCCCCTCTGAAGGGCCGTAACGGCAGGCCCGGGACTGGTTCGGCGCCCGGCGCACTGGTGTCCCGGAGCGCGAGCTGGAGCTTCTGCTGCGCAGCCTGCAGCTCGGCGGACACTTGCGCGTTGAGGTCGCGGCGGCTGTCGATTTCGTGGATGAGGTCGTTCTTCGCCACCGTTGCCCGCACGCTCGCGGCCTGCGCCTTCTCCGCGGCGAGGCGCGCGGCGCCCGCCTGGCGCTTTCGTACTTCAAGCGTCGCCCGCGTGGCGCGGAGCTCCTCGAGGGTGTGCTGGTGCGCGGCGATGCGATCGCGATCCAGTTTGGCCAGCGCGGCGACGGTCCGTGACGCCTGGCCGATGCGCCGCAGATCCGGCGTCGCGAGCAGCAGGCGGGCGTACCGCGCGCTGCCAAGCTTGTACATTTCGATCAGACGGGCGCGCAGCTCGGGGCGCGCCGCGGTCTCGGTTGCCTGGAGGGCGCTCATCCTCGCTCCGGTCGCATCGATGTCGGTCTGGATGCCGACGACATCGGCTTCCGCACGCTTCAGCTCCTCGGCCTTGATTTGACGGTCGACTTCCAGCTTGCGCAGATCGTTCAAGAGCGTACGCTCTTCAACCGCGAGCCGGTCCGCGTCGCGCTGCAGCGCGACCAGCCGATCGCCGGCCCGCCGTGCCAGCGCCTCGGTGCGCGCGCGGTCGCCACGGTCGTTTTGCCGCGCGGCGGCGGTCGCGCCGGTCCCGACCAGAACGCCCAGCGCGAGCCACCACGCCCCGTGGGCCGCGATCGTCGCGCTAGAAAATCGGTTTGCCATCTACATCTGAAGGTATCGGCAGGCCGAAGTACTTCAACACCGTCGGGGCGATGTCGATGATCTGCAATCCGGGACGGACTGCGCGGTTCGAGATGAACGTGCCCGGCGTACTCTTGTAGTCGAAGGAGCCGTGATCGCCGGACCACTTCTTCATGTTTGGGTACAGGATGCCCGGAGGGGAGCCGCCGAGCGCGGATTGCCAGGAGACGCGGTATCCGTCGGCGAGCCCGACCTGAAGCTCCGCCGCGTTCTTCACGAACTCGCCTGAATACACGTCCTCGGCCCTGTAGACGGCGTCGACGACCCGCGCGCCGGTCTCGGGGTCGGTCGTGGCCAACAGCTGGGCCGTGATGTCGGCTTGTACCCGTCTCGATTCGTCGCCCGGCTCGACGATGCCCCGGGACTCGCGGCCCTTGAGGTTGAGGTATACCTGGCCGAGGCCCATCGCGTACGCACGCGTGTGCGACCAGTCCACGTTTTCCCAGAACGTGCCCCCACCGAAGAGGTCCTCCAGTTTTTTCTCGCCAGGCGCCTGTCCCTGAAGCGTCATGAAGCCGTTCTGAACGAGCCACGTGTTCAGGTTGACGGACTGACGGAACGAGTGGAACCCGTGATCCGACACGATCAAAATCGGTGTTCCTGGCGGGACGCGGGACATCACTTCACCGACGAAGTCATCGCAGCGGCGATAGACACGCTCGATCGCGTCACCGAACTTCGCGGCGAGCGCGCGGTCGTACATCGGATGCCGGGTGTCGATGAGCCGCCACATCATGTGCTGCACGCGGTCGGTGGACTCGATGACGCCGACCAGCAGGTCCCACTGCCTCGCGTCGAGCCGCTGGAGGATGACCTGCGCGCGGTCGTCGAACGCGCGGAACAGATCGTCCATGAATGTTTTCTCGTCCAGACGATCCTCGTTGAGCGGCCACGTGGCCTCGGCCCAGCCAAGCGTCCGGTACGGCCCCAGCCGCTCGTAGATGTCCGCGGAAAACGAGGCAGGAGACGACATGGGCGCCGGTGGGCTGTCGGGCCGCCAGTTGACCGGCGAGACGTACAGTTGGAGCTCGGAGCCGGCGTTGATCAAGTAGATCTGCGCCATGCCGTGCACGCGCAGCAGCATGTTGATCGTGAAATCGAGGTTGATCCACTTGCTCCATTCGTGCTCGGACAGATGGATCGAGCTGTCGGCGATGTCGATGGTCGCCGACTTGCCGGCGCGGTTCCAGTGGACGGTGATCGGGAGCCGCACGTCCTCGCGCGCCTCGAGCTCCGCGATGCGCATCTTGTCGGTCTCGCTCAGCGGCAACGCGGATCGAGCGGCGCGCAGCTGCTGCCGCACGATGGGATTGGGCGGTCCGACGAGCTCGGTGCGCGCCACGTCGCTGTCGAACACCAGCCGCTTGAGGATGCCGCCGAATTCAGTGTTCCCTTCCTCATACCGGCTCAAGTCGGTGCCGAAGTAGTAGAACGTTCCCATGGTGGCCCGGATGTCGGGCAGCGGCAGCCCGGACAGCAGCTCACCGTTCGGGACCTCTTCGGGCGGATAGGTCACCGGCACTGTGAGCATGCTCGAACGGACGCCGGCGCGCCCGGCGGTCACCCAGAACGACGTGCCTCCACGGATTGACTTGATGTTGGGCCTGGAGACGGGGATGTAGTTGAGAATGAAATGCGGCGGCTCGCGCGTGACCATGCCGAGGTCGGGCAGGTACGTGTTCGTGTCCCTGACGAGAAAGTCGTAGATGTTGTGCTTGCCCGCGTTCACCCCGGTCGCGAAGGAGGCCCACGCCGTTGGGGACTCCGGCGAATGCGTGGTGCCAAGGTCGTGCACGCCGCCCCCCTCGCGCGCGAGCTTCTGCATGTTGGGCAGACGTCCTTCGTCCATGAATCGCCGTACAAGACGGGGATCCATGCCGTCGAACCCGAGGATGACGAGCTTCTGCTGGAATTTCTCCGGAGGCCGCGCACGGCCGCAGCCCCACGCGCCGATACAGACGACGAGCAATGGCGCGAGAAAGCGTTTCACGGCGTTGAAGGCGCGGAAATTATAACATCTGGTGATGCGTGTGCTGGCTGTCGACGTGGGAGCCCGGCGCGTGGGGCTCGCGATCAGCGATCCTTCGCGCATGCTGGCGCGGCCGCTGACGGCAGTTGAGGTCGCCAGCGACGCCGACGCCGTGGAGCGCGTGGCTGCAGCTGCTCGCGACCTCGCCGCCGAGGAAGATGGGCTTGCCGAGATTGTGGTCGGGCTGCCGAGGCGCCTCGACGGTTCGCCGAGCGCCATGACGGCGCGTGTCGCCGCGTTCGTGGATGCGTTGAGGCAGCGGATCCAGGTCCCCATCGCGACCGAAGACGAGCGCCTCTCGAGCCACGAGGCGGACAGCCGTCTCGCGCTCAACGAGCGCGACTGGCGCAAGCGCAAGAGCAAGCTCGACGCCGCGGCGGCCGCCGTCATCCTGCAGGACTACCTGGATCGAGGGCGATGAAACGACTCCTGGTGTTCGTTCTCTTCGCAGCGGTCATCGGGGGCGCCGCCGGCGTCTCCATCTACGCGCGCCTGCACGATCCCTTTCGCGGCTTTGATGGCGTCGAACAGTTCGTCGACATCCCGCCCGGCGCGGGAAGTCGCGCGATCGGCGAACGCCTTGCAAGCGCCGGCGTCGTCCGGGATCCGTGGACGTTCCGCCTCGCGCTGTATTTGAGCGGGCAGGGTCGCCGCCTCAAAGCGGGCGAGTATCGTTTCGACCGCGCCGCCACGCCGTACGAGGTCATTGCCCGCATCGCGCGCGGCGACGTGTTCGTCATCAACGTGACGTTTCCCGAGGGGCTGACGATCGCGGAGATGGCGAGAATCTTCGAATCGCGCGGTCTCGGACCGGCGTCTGTCTTCGTCGACGCGTCGAAGGATGTCTCAGCCGTCCGAGATCTCGATCCGGCTGCGAAAGATCTGGAAGGCTATCTGTTTCCGGAGACGTATCCGCAGTCGCGCAAGGGAGACGCGCCGAAGCTCGTGCACCAGATGGTGGCCGCGTTCGAGCGCGTGCTGACGCCCGAGCTTCGTCAGACGGCCGCGGCACGGCAGCTGTCCGTCCGCCAGCTCGTCACGCTGGCGTCGATCGTGGAGAAGGAAACCGCGAGACCCGACGAGCGACCGATCGTCGCGGCGGTCTATGCGAACCGCCTTCGACTCGGCATGCCGCTTCAGTGCGATCCAACCGTCATCTTCGCGCTCGTCCGCGCGGGGCGCTACGACGGCAACATCCATCACGACGATCTCAGCTTTGACTCGCCATACAACACGTATCGTTATCCAGGATTGCCGCCCGGACCGATCGCGTCGCCTGGTCGCGCGTCCATCGAAGCCGCGGCGCGGCCCGCAGACGTTGACTACCTGTACTTCGTCAGCCGGAACGACGGCTCGCACGAGTTCGCGCGGACCCTGGATGAGCACAACCGGAACGTCCAGAAATATCAAGTGCAGTACTTCAGGAATCTCAGGGCCCGGCGCTAATCCTCGTCTCCACGTCCAAGGTTCTCAAGGGTCGTGGACAGGGTCGCCAGAAATCGAGGGCGTAGGCAACTGCACGCGACCATGAGTCTTCGGCCCGTTTATGAGATGGACTCTAACGTTCGTTCCATTTCAGCTTCTCGCGAAGCACTTCGAAGTAGCTGCGCGAAGATGGGTGGAGCAGCTTCAGACGGCGCGTGGCGCAGCAGATGATCACCTCGTCCCCACGCTCGAGCACGTACCCTTCCTGGCCGTCGAACGTGACGTAGACCTCGTCGCGCTGGTCCATGATCGGCTGCACGCGCACCGGCGAACCAGAGGGGATGACGATCGGCCGGTTGGTCAGCATGTGAGGCGCGATGGGGGTCAATACGAGCGCGTCCATTCCCGGCTGGACGATAGGGCCGCCCGCAGCGAGGTTGTACGCGGTGGAACCGGTCGGCGTCGCCACGATGAGGCCGTCCGCCTTGACGCGGGCGACGAACTCTTCGCCGACCGAGACCGACAGCTCGAGCATCCGTGACCGGGCCGCTTTGGTGACGACCACGTCGTTCAGCGTCACGTGCTGCCCGAGCGGCGCTCCGTTCCGCATGGTCGTCGATCGCAGCATCAGCCGCTCTTCGATGCGCGCGGTCCCGCTGACGACGGCGTCGAGCGACGGGTAGAGCTCGGGGAGCCTGACCTCGGTGAGAAACCCCAGACGGCCGAAGTTGACGCCGAGAATCGGGACGTCCGGGGCGCTTGCAGCATCGACGCTGGCGGCGCCAATGCAGTCAGCCATCGACAGCAGCGTCCCGTCGCCGCCGAGCACCACGATCAGATCGACCTCGGCGACGAGCGCAGCCTTGTCGAAGACCCGGCGCGCCGCGCCGCCGCCGGCCTCCGCGGCCAGCATGGCGGTGGCGGTCTCGAAGACCGGCTCGATCGCGCGCGCCTCGAGCCACGACGCAATCTCGACGAGATGCGGCGCCGCCGCGTGCAGGTGGGATTTGGCGACGATGCCGACGCGCGACACCCGCGACACCTGCGGCCCTGTAACGCTGGACACGTTGGACACGTTGGACACGTTGGACGTCCTGGGGCCTTATGGAACCACAAAACGGCCGCGCGCTTCCATCGCCTTCACGATGGCGACGAGTGCGGCGTTGACGGGGCAGTCGATGCCGACGCGCCGGCCGAGGCCGACGACCGCGCCATTCATGAAATCGATCTCCGTTGCCTTGCCGCGACGGAGATCCTGTTGCATCGACGCGACGTTGTGCGACGGGCCGAAGACGCGGGCGATTGCCTCCAGAAAGTCGGTGTCGAACGTCACGCCGTCCGCGCGCGCGACCGCCAGGCACTCGTCGATGACGAGCCGCTTCACCGGATCGAGTCGCCGGTCCGCAATCGCGCCTACCTCCGCGCCGATGATCGACGTGATGGGATTGATGACACAGTTGAAGATCAGCTTCCGCCACACATCGACCTTGATGTCCTCCGACACGCGGCCGTCCAGGCCGCACGCGGTGAGGAGCGAGGCGATCTCCGGGCTGCGGGCGCTTTGCTCGAGCAGCGTATATCCCGCCACCCTGTAGTCGACGACGCCCGGCTCCCGAAAAACGGCGCCGGCCTGGGTGATGGCGCGAAGCACCAGGCCGCGGTTGCCGACGGTCTCCCGGACGACGTCCTCCCCGCCCAGGCCGTTCTGCACACAGACGATCGTCGTGTCGTCGCGGACCATTGGCGCGATGGCCGCGGCGATCGTCCGGTTGTCGTTCACCTTCGAGGTGAGGAGCATGAGCGAATCCGCCGGGATCGACGCGATCGCGGTGACGGCCTCCACGCGATAGACCCCGGTCTCGAGCCCCATCAGCCGCAGGCCACGGCGGTTGATCGCCTCAGCGTGAGGCTGGCGCGCGAGCACCGTGACCTCGTGTCTCTCCGACAACTTGGCCGCGTACAGGCTGCCGATGGCACCCGCGCCGAGGACGATGATGTTCATCTCAGGTGGAGGAAGAATTCCTGGTTGCCGGTGGCGCCGGTGATGGGTGACGGCGTCATGCCCGCGCGCTCGAAGCCCGCCTCGACAGCCGCCGCCGTGACGCGTGCGATCACGGCATCGTGCACAGACGGATCGGTGACGATGCCGCGTCGTCCGACCTCCTCGCGGCCGGCCTCGAACTGCGGCTTGACGAGCGCGACGACATCGGCCGGGGACTCGAGCCAGCGCGGGAGCCCGGGCAGTATCTGCCGCAGCGAGATGAACGCCACGTCGATGACGGCCAGCGTCACGCGGTGCGGTACGTCGGCCGCCGTCAGGGAGCGCGCGTTGACGCCCTCGCGCACGATGACGCGCGGATCGTTGCGCAGCCGCCAGTCCAGCTGCCCGTGGCCGACATCCAGGGCTACCACGCTCTCG
>DASZFS010000339.1:0-50966 GCA_035939575.1 Vicinamibacterales bacterium
GCTGGTTGAACGCGCGGTCGAACGCGCTGCCGGCTGGCAGCACGCCGATCACCGTGTGAGGCACGTTGTCGAGGAGAATCGAGTGATTGACGATCGAGGGGTCTGCGCCGAACTGGCTGACCCATAGTACATGGCTGAGAACGACAACGTGATCCTTGCCCGGCTGGTCTTCGTCGGGTCGGAACAGGCGGCCGCGCTCGGCCTGGATGCCGAAGATGTCGAAGTAGCGCGCCGAGACACGGGCGCCGCGCAGCTGCACGGGCTCGCCGTTTCCGGTCAGGGTCGCGGCGCCGCCGGTTTGAGCGGCCATGAAGTCGAACGCGGCGTTGTCCCGCTGCCAGTCGAGGAAGTTCAGTGTCGAGATGCCGTTGCGGTCACCGCGGGGAGGCTTCTCGAGAACACGAACGATCCGATCGGCATCCCTATAGGGCAGCGGCTTGAGCAGGACGCCGTCGACGAAGCTGAAAATTGCGGTGTTCGCCCCGATCCCGAGGCCCAGCGTGAGGATCGCGACCGCGGCAAATCCGGGGCTCTTTGCCAGGGTTCGCCAGCCGTACTGCAGGTCCTGGACCAATGACGACACCAGAGGCCCTCCTTGAATCGACCTTTAGACGGCCCCGGAGCGGGAGCGGTTGTCTCAAGTGACAAGTGACGTGGTTCACCGCGAGTTGATTTGACGCCCATTTGCATTCGATCATAACGTTGGTGTGGATTGACGTCGGGTTCCAGGAGAAGCGCGTATGGCTGCTGCCAGGATTCGATTCGGTACCGCGTGCGCGGTTGCTCTGATGACCGGCGCGCTCGCGCTGGCGCTGACCACGCCGCCCGCGCTGACCGGTGCGGGACCGGCATGCGATGCCGACAACGGCGGCCTCAAGCTGCCGAACGGCTTCTGCGCGTTCGTTGTCGCAGACAATCTCGGCGCCGCTCGACATCTCGCCGTGGCCCCGAACGGTGACGTCTACGTCGCGCTGCTGGGCCGTGGAGGGCGCGGTCAGGCCGGGGCCAGCGGCAGCGTCGTGGCGCTGCGCGACGCGGACGGCGACGGGAAATTCGAGACGAAGGAAACGTTCGGCACTGGCAGCGCGACCGGCATTGCCCTGCGGAACGGCTACTTGTATGTCGCCCACCCGACATCGATCGAGCGCTTCAAGATGACCGCCGGACAATTGAAGCCAACGGGCGCGCCCGAGACGGTCGTCACGGGGCTGCCCGAGGAGCGGCAGCACGAAGACAAGGGCATTGCGTTCGACGGCCGCGGGTCTCTGTATATCAATGTAGGCGCGCCGAGCAATGCCTGCCAGCAGCCGGATCGGCGTCCGGGTGTGAAGGGCGTGGATCCGTGCCCGATCCTCGAGAAGCACGGCGGGGTCTGGAAGTTCGACGAGAACAAGCTGGGACAGACGCAGGAGATGGGCACGCGCTTCGCCACCGGCCTGCGCCAGTTCCCGGCGCTCACCTGGCACGACGGCGCGGTGTACATCGCCATGAACAACCGCGACCAGCTCGATGTGTTCTGGCCCGACAAGTTCACGGCAAAGGACAATGCCGAACGGCCGGCCGAGCCGCTCTACCGGGCCGTGCAGGGCTCGAATTTCGGCTGGCCCTACTGCTTCTATGACTACGGGCTCAAGAAATTCCTGCTGAATCCGGAATACGGCGGCGACGGCAAGGAAGTCGGCCGCTGCACGGAGTTCACGCCGCCGGTGGCCGCGTTCCCTGCGCATTGGGCGCCGGTGGATCTCATGTTCTACAGCGGCACGCAGTTCCCGAGGAAGTACCAGGGTGGCGCGTTCATCGCGTTCCACGGATCGTGGAATCGAGCGCCGATGCCGCAGGATGGCTACAACGTCACGTTTCAGCCGTTCGCGAACGGGAAGCCGTCGGGTGACTTCGAGGTCTTCGCGCAGGGCTTCGCCGGCAAGGATCCGCTGATGAACCCCAACGACGCGGCCGCGCGCGCCGACGGCGTCGCGCAGGCGCCCGACGGCTCGCTCTACATCGCGGAGAGCCAGAAGGGCAAGATCTGGCGAGTCATGTATACGGGCACCAAGTAAAGGAGACAAGCGCGAATGAAGGCCATTCAACATGCCGTACGGGGCGGGCTGTCCGTCACCATCGTTGGAGCGTTGGCTCTCGTCCCGAGCGCGCAGGCGCCAGCGGGGCAGGCTCCGCCCGCGGGTGGACGCGGCGCAGCGCCGCGTCTGGTGCTTTCGGTCACATCGTCCGCCTGGCCCGACGGCGGCGAAGTGCCGATGAGGAACGCCGGGCGCGGCGAGAACAAGTCGCCGGCGTTCGAATTTCATTGGACCCTCGGGCCCAATCCGGGCACACCACCTGAGAACCTCCAGACCTACGCGGTGATTTTCCACGACATCGAGAACTCCTCGAACAAGGGCACTGCCGACACGCTGCACTGGACGGCGTTCAACATCCCGGGCAGCGCGAAAGGGTTGCCGGAGGGATTGGGACCGGGCGACCTGCCTGACGGAACCCGCAACGGTCCGGGCATCGCAGCCCGCGGCGGGAATCCCGGCGCGTATTTCGGGCCGGGCGCCGGCCCGGGGCCATTCCACCACTACGTCTTCGAGTTCTATGCGCTCGATACGAAGCTGGATCTGCCGGCGACCACGACACGTGATGATTTGATGAAGGCGATGGAAGGCCATATCATCGGCAAGGCGGCCTACGTGGGTCGCTTCCACGCCCCGCCGCAGTAGTCGGCGCGTGCGCGTCGCCGCTCTCATCCTCGCAGTAACCAGTAACCAGTAACCAGAGAGGGATGAGCCTGCTGCTGGTGCTCCATGGCCGTCCAGGTCAGGGTTCTCGGCCGCGATGACGAGCATGTGCTGATGCACGTCGCTCCCGATGTGTTCGACAATCCAATCGATCCGCGCCTGGCCAGCGAATTTCTGCACGACTCTCGACACCACATCGCCGTCTCTATCAGCGACGGCACCGTGGTGGGATTTGCGTCAGCCGTTCACTACGTCCACCCGGACAAGCCGCCCCAGCTGTGGATCAACGAGGTCGCGGTCGCGCCGTCGCATCGGCGGCGCGGTCTTGGCGCCGCCATGCTCAGGCTCCTCTTCGACGTGGGTCGGGCGCACCGCTGTACCGTCGCCTGGGTGCTCACCGACCGGATGAACCCCGCGGCGATGGCGCTGTACTCATCCGTCGGCGGACGGGAAGGCGCGGACGATGAAGGACCGTCCGAGGCCACGATCGGATACTCGTTTGAGCTGTCGCGGGCGCCAACCAGCGACCAGTAACCAGCAACCAGTAGCCAGCAACCAGCTATACTTCATCCGCGTTCGAGGAGTTCCTTTCGTGCGAGTTGGGAGGATCGTATGACGCGCAGACAGATCGCGGTTGCTGCCGCCCTCGTGCTGGTTCCGGTCGGACGTCCGCAGGCCCAGGACAATCCCCAGGCGACGGCCGGCAGCTGGCGCCCTACCATTGTCGCGCAGCACGGCATGGTGGCGGCGGGACATCCGCTCGCGGCGGAAGCCGGCATGCGGATCCTCAAGGCCGGCGGGAATGCCGTTGACGCCGCGATCGCGACGTGGGCCGTGCAGGGCGAGGTCGAGCCAGGCATGACGGGCCTCGGCGCCGACATGTTCATCCTGTACTACAACGCGAAAAGCGGCGAAGTAAAGTTCATCAACGGCACGGGCTACGCCCCGCACGCCGCGACCATCGACTTCTACAATTCGAAGGGCGGGATGCCGGAGGAAGGGCCGCTGTCAATTGCCGTGCCCGGCGCGGTCGGCGGGGCGGCGTTCGCGGTGGAGAAGTACGGGACGAAGCCGCTCGCCGACGTTCTGGCCCCGGCGATCGAGATAGCCGAGGGCGGATTCCCGGTCAGCGAGGCGCTCGCCGACGGCCTGCGCAGCGCGCGCGCGAAGCTCGCGAAGTATCCCTCGTCGATGAAGATCTGGTTCAAGGACGGGAAGCCGCTCGAGATGGGCGACATCGTGAAGAACCCGGACCTGGGGCGCACGCTGCGGACGGTCGCGTCGCACGGGGCCGATCCGTTCTACCGCGGCGACATCGCGAAGAACACGGCGGCATTCATGGCCGCACATGGCGGGATCATCACCGAGGCCGACCTCGCCGCCTACAAGCCGTTCGAAGACGCGCCGATCCACGTCAACTATCGCGGCGCGGACGTCTATGAGTGCCCGCCGAATTCACAGGGCTTCGTCATGCTCGAGGCCTTGAACATCCTCGAGGGATACGACCTCAAGGCCATGGGGCGCAACAGCGCGCCGTACCTGCACGCCGTGACCGAAGCGCTCAAGTTGTCGTTCGCCGACCGCAACACGTACGTCGGCGATCCAAAGTTCGTCCCGAACATTCCCTTGGCGGCGCTGCTCTCGAAGGAATATGCGACGGCGCGCCGCACGCAGATCGATCCCAACCATGCCATCGTCGGCGAGCCCGCACCGGGTGACCCGGCGCGCATGAAAGCGACAACCGCCGCGGGCCGGCAGGCGTACGCGTCACCGTTCCCGACGCCGACGACGGTGAAAGCCTTCGATCCAAACGAGATCCTGAACCTGACGACGTATCTAGCCGTGGTGGACAAGGACCACAACATGGTGTCGATCACCTCGAGCCTGCTGAGCGGTTTCGGCAGTGGCGTCGTCGTCGACAAGGGCGGCTTCCTGATGAATGACCGCATGCGCTACTTCTACCTGGACCCGTCCAACGTCAACTCGCTGCAGCCGGGCAAGCGCGTGCGGCAGACCATCAATCCCGCGATGGCGCTCAAGAACGGCAAGCCCTGGATCGCGTTTGGCACGCCAGGAGCGGACACGCAGCCGCAGACGCAGCTCCAGTTCTTCCTCAACGTCGCCGAGTTCGGCTTGAACGTGCAGGAAGCGCTCGAGCAGCCCGCGGTGATCAGCAACAGCTTCCGCGATTCCTACTGGCCCCACGACGTGAAGGGCAAGCTGCTGACGCCAGCGCTCCTGCCGCAGGCGGTGAAGGACGGCCTCGCGGCGAAGGGCCACCAGCTCGATATCCGCAACGTCAAGGGCGTCGGGTCGGTGAAGGCCATCCTGATTGATCCACGGACGGGCGTCCTCATGGGCGGAGTCAGCCCGACCGGCGACAGCTACGTGATGGCCTGGTAGCGGGCTGTCTGAGCGGGGCTGAAGAACTCTGAGGTGGGCTGAAGACTCAAAGGCGGGCCGAAGACTCATGGTCGCGTGCAGTTGCCTACGCTCTCGACGCGGCCATGAGTCTTTTCTTCAGCCCCCTTCTGATCATCAGTGTCGCTTCTGCCGAGGCACTTGTGAGCTGCTAACTAACCCGCCAGGGCGATTGTCAGCAGGTCGGCGAGCGAGAACGTGCGCCCGCTGCCCAGATCTGGCACCCACGGCGCCGGTGCATTGACGAAGGACGTGGGGTCCTTCATCAGGAGGCCGAGGAAGACTTCAGCCACAATCCGTCCGCCGACGGACCCCAGCTGCGCCTTGTGCAGCGCCTGATTCGACGGCGGATGAAACAGGGTGCGCCGCGCCTCGGCGAGCACGTAGGCCCACAGCGGGCACTTGCCGGCAAAGGCCGCGCTCACGTCCGTAATCTTCTTGGCGCCATCCTGCTCGTTCGGCGCGTCATTCTGCCCGGCGCCGATCAGGATCTCCGCGTCGGTCAGCGGCGTCAGCCCCATCGCCTTGGCCACATCCTGGCCACTGGGAAGCAGGAGCTTTTTCCCCCGCACCATGTTTCTGAACGCCAGGCTGAAGAGGCGCGGGTTCGCTTCGGCTTCGTCGCCGGCGACCGAATGCGGGAGCTCCGAGAGCGGCTCGACGAGGGAGGTGTCGATCTTGTACGCAAACTGGACCCGGTCGGAGTCGATTTCGGGATGGGGCCCGATGCCCAGGTCGACGAACCGCTGCCAGTCGATGCACCAGCTCTTCGGGAATTCACCGAACGCGTTGAGACCGTTGGTCGGGTTCAGGTGATCGAAGATGCGCAGCGGCGCCGTGAACTCATTGACGCGATATCCAGGCCGCACCATCGAGTGCCCGAAGCGGTACGCCGCAACCGAGAACTCGACCGGCATGATGGCGTCGCGGAAGTGATAGAACTTGAGAACCGGCTTGTTCGACGCCAGGTCCTTCGAGGTGTCCGCAATCGCCGGCGAGATGTCGTCCAGGATGCCGCGCTCGACGACTCTCGGCAGAAAGTCGTGAATCACGATCCACTGATAGTGCCAGCGCACCTTCCGTTGGACGTCGTCGAAGCTGGCGGCGGGATTCAGCGCTGCAACCCGATTGTGGAATCGGAGCATCATGCCCTGGAGCTGGGACACGATGACGTTCTCGTCGTTGCGCGGATCGCCGATGATGGCGCGCCGGATGCCGGCCGCGTTGGCGGCAGCGCGCGGAAGGTCGCGGCCTTTCGGATTCCGGTTGATGATGAAGAACTTCTCGCCCAGGAGGAGATTCGTGATGTCGTACAGATACGGCTGATCGCTCGGGCCGCGGCCGTATACGTTGTCCATGTCGAATCGCGGCGTGCGGAAGTCGACGAGGCCGTCCGGGTCGCTTTTCTGCTGTTCGAACGTGGACGGGTCGA
Organism: Vicinamibacterales bacterium; assembly: GCA_035939575.1. Taxonomy (GTDB): domain Bacteria; phylum Acidobacteriota; class Vicinamibacteria; order Vicinamibacterales; family CAVVIG01; genus DATKHR01. The sequence continues at coordinate 6,592 of DASZFS010000339.1, forward strand.
AGGTGATGTCGTGATCGATGAACTGGCCCAGGTACGTGTAGGCCGCCGGAATGTGGCTCTCTTCGGCGTCGGGCGCATCCTTCACGTCGGCGTCGCCGTTAATTGCCTGCGCGAGCGCCCAGAGATCATCATCCGAGAAGTCGGCGGCCGGCGCTTGCGCATGTGTGAACAGGCGACCGAAGCGCCCTTCGAGGGCTTGCGGTCGATCGATGTGTTTGAGGGACAGGCCGCGGATACCGGAACCATGGGGCTCATGTGTGGTGTGACCTGGCATTGAATTCACCTCGAGCGGTTAGACGGACATGCGGACGATTTTGCCTTGTCCGCTCTGACCGCGTTGTTGCCGTCGCGCGATTCGATGAAGACCGGATTCTACGATGGGCGTGCTGCGGGAACGTGACAAGAATGTCGAGACATGTAGCTCGTCCGTGGCAAGTCATCCAGCTCGAGCGTAGACGCGGCGCGGCGCTTGCGCGGCGCGTGGAAGTTGCGCCGGTCGGATCAGAACAGCCAGGCGCCGCGAGCCATGAATGCCGCGACGAACACAATCAGCACGACGAGCACAACCTCGACTGAGTTGATTCGCCGGTAGGCCTCAACCGAGAATCGCGGCAGCGGCGTGCCGTGCCTGCGCGCGGATCGGACGCGAATGAACGTCAACATCGGCGTCATTTCGAGCGCGAACACAAGCCCGAACAGCGCGAGCTTGACCCAGAAAAGCCCGTTGTGCCAATAGAAGTAGGATCAACGTTGCCTTTTCTGTTCTTGACTCGATGAGGACAGGATTCTCGGATAAGCGCGCCGCGGCGACGTGACGAGAATACCGAGACAGGGCAGCTTGTCCGTGGCAATTTGCGTTGACCTCTCAAGGCTAATCCCGGCTGTCGATGGCGAGATCGCACATTCCTGTTGCTAGAGTGGTGAGCGTCAGACATTTTCGTCAGGCGCCGGCCCGCGACGCGCGAAGCGACGAACCAGAGGTCGTAGACATCGGGCCAGAACGACATTCTTGTTCAGCTCATCGTCGACTCCAACAAATGTGTCGGGTCTCTCCATCGGCCACCGTCCGGCGATCGCGAAGATTTCCTCGGTGATCGTGTGACTGCTCGACGAACACCGAGCGCCATCTCTGGCGACGCTCTTGCTACGTGCGTCTCCACGCTTTTGATCGTCGCGGCGATTTGCAAGCATTCCTGGAGGAGGGGCTCATGAGAGGCGTGTCTCTACTGGTGGCCATCGCGCTCGCGCCGAGTCCGGCGCTCGCGCAACAGGCCGCGCCTATCCGCGCGTCAATCAACAAAGCGGCTGAAGCGGCCGCTGACAGAGCGGCCGAAGCCGCCGCGCAAGGTCAGGACCAGCCGAAGGGCGGTGGAGCGTCCACCCCGAGGAGCGGGCTCTTCTGGTCCGGGCTGGCCCTGGGCGTCGCCGGCGCGACGACCTCGGCGCTCGGTCTGACCGCGTTCAAGACCACGGACAGCAGCACAGGCAACGCGCCCTCCGGCGCCTACCAGGCGTGCGTCGCTCAGCAGGCCAGTAATCCCATCTACGCCACGAATCAATGCGGCGTGCTGAAGGGCAAGAACCTGAAGCTGCTCTGGGGCGGCGTCGCCGTCGCTGGTGCCGGCGCGGCGCTGATGATCAGCGGTCACAATACGAGCGCGGAGCTGTCGCCCGGCACAGTCGGCTTCTTTCATCGTTGGCGCTTTTGAACAACGTGGCCTTGAGCCCAGGAGGACGACGATGAAAGCTTCCGCCCGCTTTCTGCTTGTGCTCGCGCTGGTTTTCTCCCCCGCAGCAGCGTCCGCGCAGCGCGCCACGACGGGCACCGTCACCGGGAAAGTCGTCGATACGAGTGGCGCGGTCTTGCCCGGCGTCACGGTATCGCTGCAGAGCCCCGAGGCACTCGGACAGTTCACCGCGGTGAGCGATGGGAACGGGTTCTACCGCATCGGCAACCTGCCGCCCGCGACCTACAACGTGAAAGCCGAGCTCTCCGGCTTTCAGACCGTCATCCGCCACGCCACGGTCCATGTCAACGGCGTTGTCGACGTGGACTTCACGTTGAGCGTCGGGTCGGTCTCGGAGGTCGTGAACGTCAGCGGTCAAGCCCCCGTCGTCGATCCCGAGCGCGCCGGTTTGTCGGTCAACATCAGCAACACGGCGCTCACGACCGTGCCCGTGACCACAAACCGCCAGTTCCAGGACTCGTGGCTCGTCGTGCCCGGCGTGGCAGTCAACCCGGCGACGCTCTCGATGACAGGCTCGGAACGGCGCACGAGCCTGGACGGTGCTGACGTGACCGATCCCTACGGTGGCGATATCTTCGCCGTGAACCTGAACTACGACGCGGTCCAGGAGGTGGAAGTGAAGGCGCTCGGCGCCGAAGCGGCGGACGGATCGAGCATGGTCGGGCAGTTCATGAACATCGTCACCAAGAGCGGCGGGAACGACGTGCACGGGTCGGCGGCCTTCTTCACGATTCCGCAGGCCTTCAACGCCACGAACCTCGCGGGGATCGCGGCGAACCAACGCCAGGACTACCAGCCCGATGCCACGCTCGGCGGTCCAATCATGCGCGACAAGATCTGGTTCTTCGGGTCGTATCGCCGCATCCAGCGGGATCAGACGTTCAACAACGCACCGGTGCCCGTGAACAGCCGCGGCAACCTCTGGTTCGTGAAAGGAACCACGCAGCTCAGCAACAATCACCGGCTCTCCGTGACGTTTCAGTGGGATCGGACCAATCTGGCCAACGACGTCGTTCGCGGATCGGTGGCGCCAGGCAACTCGATCGGGTCCACCTCGCTCGGCGTGGGGACGAACGGATCCACGACAAACGGCCCCAACATGCAGATCATCAACCCGACAGCGTTTGGCACGCTCGTCAAGGGAGGGCCGCTCGCCGCCTTCAACTACAACTGGGTGATGAGCTCGAACAAGATGTTTCAGTTCGTCGGCAGCTTCATGATCAACAAGCCGAACGACTACGTGCCCAACGGCAGTCAGGCCCTCATCCCGACGAAGATGATTCAGAGCAACCCGACCGGCAACATCCTGGGGAACTTGACGACCATCGCACAGGAGGGTGGCTACGGCGCGATCAGCACGTCGCACCGCTCGATGACCTACTTGTCGCCTTCGATGACGGTCGTCGTCAACCGCTTTGGCTCGCACGAGTTCAGGGGTGGCGCTGATCTCTATCCGAACCTCGACAACAAGACGTCTTCGACGGTAGCGCCGGTCGAGTGGTACTTCCGTCCACCGGGCACGACCGGAAGCCAGGACATCCTGTTCGAGCGGGACATCCTCCGGGGCCTCGACGGATCGAACACGATTTCAAACAATGCGTACGAGCATGCGTACGATATGTACTTCCAGGATCGCTGGAAGCCAACGCCGAGGATCTCGATCAAGGCTGGCGTTCGCGTCGAGAACAACAGGATCTTCACCGACAACCGCACGACAGTGCTCGGCGCGCTGCTGGCGCCCGGCACGCCGACCAACATCTCGGACGAAGAGTTCCATCAATGGGTGACGATGCCGAACTTCGGCATCGCGTACGACGCCGAGAGGCTGGGCGTCTTTCGGGCAACCGCGAACCGCGGATACGAGTGGCTCGACTTGGGCGGCGGCGACGGCACCTCGCACGCACCATACGTCCTTGCCACCGACGTGTACCGGGCGAACCCACGGACGAGCACGAGCCTCAACCAGATTCTGCCGGGCGGCTTTCCCCTGGGGCTGAACTTCGGCGGCACGGCCGACAACAGCATTCACAACGGGCGCACCTACGTCAACGAGTTCACGGGGAGCTGGGAGCATCGCCTGCCGCACAGCAGCTCGTTCAACACGACGGTCACCCTGCGCCGGTCGTTCGACTACCAGAGCGGTGATGATTTGAACGTCATCCGCGATCCGACAACCGGGGCATTGGTCGGACGACCGTTCCCGCAGTACGACACGATCCGCGATACATACAACCCCAACTACACGTGGCAGGAGCAGCGGTCGATTCAGTTTCTTTATACGCGGAACTTCGTCGGGGGCTGGGGGATGAACGCCAACTACTCGTGGATTCTCACGGACATCTTCCGCACACGGTGGAATCCGACCTCAGACGAGCTGCAGTTCTACGGGATCAGCCCGGCGGACGTGACGCAGAACCTGACGACGCCGCGCAATCACGCCCGCGTGTCGACGTTCGTCAGGCTGCCGTTTGACACGACGTTTTCCGTCTTCTACATTTACACGGGTGCCAACCGCTTCGACGTGGTCACCGGCAAGGCGGCCTTGGGTGCGGCGGCGCCCACCGTCACGCTGTCGAACGGCCGGGTTGTGTCCGATCCGTTCTTCAACGTCGCGTATCCGGTCGCGCTCAAGTACGACGTCAACATGCTCACGGCCGATGACTCGCATCTGCTCAACATTCGGCTCGCGAAGGAGCTGGCGTTCGGAGGGCGAAGGCTCACGGTCAGCGGAGACGTGTTCAATCTGTTCAACGTCGGCTCGGCGACGGGTTTCCTGTCGGCAGACATCCGGTCGTCGAATTTCGGCGTGCGGACGAACTATGTGCAGCCAAGGGTGGGCCAGTTGGGCTTGAGATTCGTGTTCTGACGGATGAAGACGCTTTTACGTTCGAAGACGGCCGTCATCATCGCGAGCGTGGGCGCCCTGGGAGTCGCGTTCGCCGGCTGTGCAAGTACGCCGTCATCCCATCTGCACGCCACGCCGCCTGGACTCGGGCAGCTGCCCTACAGCGACGCCGACGTGGACTTCATGTCCGGCATGATTCCGCATCACGCGCAGGCCGTGATCATGGCCGGCTGGGCACCGTCGCACGGCGCGCGCAAGGACGTCGCGATTCTTTGCGAGCGCATCGTCGTCGGCCAGCGTGACGAGATCGCGACGATGCAGGGCTGGCTGCGGGACCGCGGCCTGCCGGTACCCGACGCGACGTCGACGCGCCACAGGATGAAGATGAACGGGATGGAGCACGACATGCTGATGCCCGGCATGTTGACAGATGAGGAGATGGCCGCGCTCGACCGCGCGCGCGGATCCGAGTTCGATCGCCTCTTCCTCGAGGGTATGATCAGGCATCACCAGGGCGCCATCGATATGGTGGACGTGCTCTTCAAGGCATACGGCGCGGCGCAGGATGAAACGGTCTACAAGTTCGCGTCCGACGTCTACGCCGATCAGTCAATCGAGATCGATCGCATGCATCAGATGCTGGGGGATTACCCGTAATGAAGAACAGAGACGCCTTGTTGATCAAAGGCCTGCTCGTCGCCTGCCTCGCCGCCGCTGTCGGCGCCGGCGTGCCCGCGTGCGCGAGCTCGATGGGACGCTCGATGCCGCCTGCCGCGACACCCGCGCCCGCGCCAGCTGCCGCCCCGGCGACCGCTCCGCCGGCGCCTGCTGCGCCGCCCGCCGCGGCTCCGGCGCCCAGCGCGCCGGCGCCAGCGCCGGCCGCAGCTCCGGCAATGCCGGCAGCGGCCCCTCCAGCGACGGCGGCAGCCGCTCCCGCAGGTCGCGGCACCCCACCTCCGCCGCCTCCGCCGCCGCCCGCTGTGATGCCCAAGCCGATCGAACCGGTCGTCTCCGCGACCGCGCCGACGCCCGACCCGCGGCCGAACCTCAAGCCGGGACGCTGGGATGCGGGCCAGGCCGCCTGGAACATGCGCATGCTCTCGACGACGCCGCCGAAGGGCAAGACGCTTGGCGCCACGCACTCCGACCTCGCCTTCTCGGGCAACCTGGTCGTCCAGGGCAACTACAACGGCTTCGACATCTACGACATCACCAACCCGTCGAAGCCGGTTCTGATGCAGACCTACCTCTGCCCCGCGTCGCAGAACGACGTGTCGGTCTACCGTAACCTGCTCTTCATGTCGTCGGAAGCCACGAACAGTCGCGAGGACTGCGGCTTCGAAGGCGTGCCCGAGCCCGTCAGCAAGCAGCGCGTGCGCGGCATCCGCATATTCGACATCTCAGAGGTGCGTCGTCCCAAGCTCGTGACGACGGTGCAGACGTGCCGCGGATCGCACACGCACACGGTCGTCCCCAAGCTCGGTGATGACAGGAACGTCTACATCTACGTCTCGGGCACCGCGGCCGTGCGCTCCGCGGACGAAGTTCCCGGCTGCCTGGACGGCGGCATCGACGATCCGAACACCGCGCGCTTCCGGCTCGAGGTGATCAAGGTCCCGCTGAGCACGCCGCTCCAGTCGGCCATCGTCAGCTCGCCTCGCATCTTCCAGGGACTGCCGGTGCCGCCGGTGAACAACGATCGCAACGCCTCGGATCAGCGTGATCGCGAAGCGGCGGCGGCTGCCGCGGCGGCGCGCGGAGAGCCGGCCCGGGGCGGCGGCCCGGGCGGCGGACGCGGCAATCAGCCGTCCGCGCCGAGCGGCCCGAATCAATGCCACGACATCACGGTGTATCCGGAGATCGGCCTCGCGGGCGGCGCGTGCGCCGGCCTCGGCCTCCTGCTCGACATCCGCGATCCGGAGCGCCCGGTCCGGGTCGATGCGGTTGCCGACGCGAATATGTCGTTCTGGCACTCGGCGACGTTCAACAACGACGGAACCAAGCTGCTGTTCAGCGACGAGTGGGGTGGCGGCGGTCAGCCGCGGTGCCGCGAGACGGACAAGGTGGAGTGGGGCTCGGATGCCCTCTTCACCATCGAGAACAACAAGCTGAAGTTCCACTCGTACTACAAGCTGCCCGCGCCGCAGTCCTCGCTCGAGAACTGCGTGGCGCACAACGGTTCGCTGATTCCGATTCCGGGCCGCGACATCATGGTGCAGTCGTGGTACCAGGGCGGTCTGTCGGTGTTCGACTGGACGGACATCGACCATCCGAAAGAGATCGCGTACTTCGACCGCGGTCCAGTGGACGGCACTCGCATGATGATGGGCGGCTCGTGGTCGGCCTACTGGTATAACGGCGTGATCGTCAGCTCGGAGATCGCACGCGGCCTCGACATCTACGAGCTCGTGCCGAACGGGCTGATCACCGAGAACGAGCTGGCCGCCGCGAAGACCGTGCGGATGCCCTACTGGAACACGCAGGATCAGCAGAAGTTCGTCTGGGCGCCGAGCTTCGCACTCGTCCGCGCGTATCTCGATCAGCTCACGCGATCGGAGGGGCTCGCCGCCGAGGCGATCACGGCGGCGCGGACGAAGCTGGCCAACGCCGAGCGCCAGTCCGGATCTCAGCGAGCGGCGGCGCTCACGGCGCTCGCCTCGGATCTCAACGCCGCCAGGGCGGCGGCGCGCGATCAGGCCAAGGTGCGCGATCTCGCCGCTGCAGTCACTGAGCTCGCGGGCACGCAGCGCTGAACGCTATGCGCCGACCCGTGACGACCGTGAACTGGACGGTGCTGACGACGGTAGGCCTCGCCGGCGGCTTGGTGGCTGGCGTGATCGTCGGCATGCCCCTTGGCCGACTCGTCAACGCGATGGTGACCACGGCGGCGGTCACGTGTCTGATCGGAGGCGTCCTCGGGTCCGTTCAGGCGATCGGACTGCGACCGGTTCTTCGGCGGCCGCTGTGGTGGGTGCTGGGTACAGTCGTCGGCCTGGGCCTCGGTCTCGCAGCGGGAGTCGTCGCGGTGGAACAACTGGGCCTGCTCGCGGCCGGTGTCCGACCGAATGTCGCCCGGTTGAGCGCCGTCATGCGGGCCGTGAGCTTCGTGGGCCTGGGAGCGATCGCGGGCTCCGTACTTGGTGTCGCGCAGTGGCTCGTCTTGCGTGCGCAGGCGCCCGGCGTCAAGCACTGGGTGGGTACCACGGCGATTGGCCTGGCGATCTCATTCTGCGGAAGCTCACTGCTTCTCGATGCCGCACGCATCCGCATCGGCTCCGGGTTGGGATTCGCCGCGTTTGTCGTCGCCTCGGGGGTGATGTTCGGCCTGGCCACCAGCCGTCCGTTGCAACACGCGACAGAGTGCTAACGTCTGGTCCCTGGTTCGCGTTAGTCGCCGCGGAGGGCTTCGATCGGATTGAGTGACGCCGCCCGGCGCGTCGGCGCCAGGCACGAGAGGGCCGCGACCGACGCGAGCAGGAGGAAGACGACCGTGAAGGTCGACGCGTCGGACGGCTGCACCTCGAATAGCAGGCTGGCCACCAGTCTCGTGAGCGCATAGGCCCCGAAAACCCCAATCGCGAGACCTGCCGCGACCGGCGTCAACCCCTGTCGCGCGATCATCCCCACGACGGCGGACCGCTGAGCGCCGAGCGCCAGACGGACGCCGATCTCCGTCGTGCGCTGGTTGACCGAGAAAGAGACAACCCCGCCGATGCCGGCCGCGGTGATCGCCAGCGCGAGAACGGCGAACGCGGTCACGAGCATCATCGTGAGTCGTGGAGAGGCCAGCGAACTGCTGCGAACCTCCTCCAGCGTCTGAATGCGGCTGACGGGCTGCCGCGGGTCGACACTCTGGATGTCGGCCTGGATGTCGCGCATGTGCGACAGCGGATCGCCCGCCGTGCGTACGAGTACGGTGCTGCCGATGGGGCGTTGTGAGAACGGCCGGTACAACTCATCGCTCGGCATGGCGTCGAGCGAGTATTGCTTCACGTCGTTGACGAGGCCGACGATCGTCATCCACGTCGCGCCGCCGTCGAGGGAGACGCGCCGCCCGACGGCGTCCTGATCGCCGAAGCGATGGCGCGCCATCGACGCGTTGACGATGGCGACCGGCGGGGTGTCGGCGGTGTCACTGTTCGTGAACACCCGGCCCCGGACGAGCGACATGCCGATCGTTTCGAAATACGCGGGCGACGCCACGTGAAAATCTACCTGCCGCGCTGGCTGGCCCGCGGCCGGCGGGTGACCTTCAACGAGCAGGTTGGCGTTCAAAGGGCCCGACTCGCTCAGGGGAAACGTCTGGGTCACGGCCGCCGACCGCACGCCCGGCTCGGCCTGGACTTTGTCCAGGAGGGTCGTGAAGAACGCCCGCTGCTTCTCGAGCGTGTCGTACATGATCCAGTCGAGGTCGATCTGCAGCGTCAGCACGTGATCGGATCGGAACCCGGCATCCACCTGCTGCAGGTTGATGAAGCTGCGCACCATCAGCCCGGCGCCGATCAGCAGGACGAACGAGATGGCCACCTGCGTCACGACCAGCAGGCTCCGCGCGTGACCGTCGCGCCCGGTGAGGGTCCGTTGCGCGGCTTTCAGCGCGCCGGGCAGCTCGCGTCGCTGTGAAAAGGCAGGCACGGCGCTGAACAGGATCCCGGTGAGCACCGACACGGCCAGGGCGAATACGAGCACGAGCGGATCGATGCCGATCTCGGTCGCCCGCGGCGTGAGCCTCGCCGTGAAGCCGACCAGCAGGCCGCGAGTGAGATAGGCAACGCCAAGACCCAACACGCCGCCGCCGAGCGCGAGGATCGTGCCCTCGGTCATCAGCTGACGCGCGATGCGGCCGCGCCCCGCGCCGAGCGCCGCTCGCAGCGACAGCTCGCGATGGCGGCCCATGAGACGCGCCAGCGTGAGGTTCGCAACATTCGCGCACACCAGCACGAGGACAAAGCCGGTCACGGCCTGCAGGAGGAGCAGCGTCGGCCGCGCACGCCGTGTCAGCTCCTCTCGGAGCGGCAGCGCCGTCGCGGTGAAGCCCGCATCCCTCGGGTAGTCTTTCGGGTGTGTCGCCGCGAGTCGATCGGCTACGACCGCAAGATCGCGCCGCGCGCGGTCCACGCCGATTCCGGCTTTGAGGCGCCCGACGCCGGAGACCATTCGGTGCGCCCGCCCCTCCGTCATGGCCGCTGAGGAGCGGAACGGGCAGGCCGCCACCGGCATGTAGACGTCGCTGTCTTGTGGGTAGAGAGGCACCGGCGGTAGCACACCGACCACGGTGTGGACCTTGTCGTTCATGTCGAACGTGCGGCCGACGACGCTCGGGTCTCCCCCGAACATGCGCTGCCAGTACTCATAACTGAGTACCAGCACCGCCGGCGCGCCCTTCACGTCGTCGTCCGGCCGGAAGGTCCGGCCCAGCAAAGGCGCAACGCCGAAGACATCGAAGAAGTCGGCCGACACCACGCCGGTCGTGACCCGCGACACCACGTCTCGTCCGAGCAGGTTGAAATTCATCTGGTGATACTCGACGAGGGCGTCCAGCGACGAGGTCTGCGCCTTGTAGTCAGCCATGTCCTTGACCGACAGGTTGAGGTCGGCGATACCCGCACCGGGCGCCTCCTGACGGACCTCGACCAGCCGGTCGCCGTTTCCGTACGGCAGCGGCCGCAGCAGCACGGCGTGGACGACGCTGAAGATGGCCGTGTTGGCGCCGATGCCGAGCGCCAGGGTCACCAGGACGATAAGCGTGTACGAGCGGTGCTTGGCGAGATCGCGCAGGCCGAACCGCAGGTCCTGACCGAGCGCATCGAGGGCGCGCATGCCCCAGGAATCCCGACACGCGTCCTTGACCCCGGCGACACTGCCGAATTCGCGGTACGCGGCCGCCTTCGCGGCGTCGGGATCGAGACCCCGGCGGATGTGGAGCGCGATGGTGAGCTCGATGTGATGGCGCAACTCGGCATCCATCTCGCGCTCGAAGGCCGACGACCGCCGCGTGCCCCGCAGTTTCCGGACGAACGCGCGCGCCGTCATGGTCATGCTGGTCAGGCCTGCTGCAGGACGCGCGCGACCGCCCCAGCGAGGCGGTCCCAGTTGGCGGTCTCTTCGGCGAGCTGTTTGTGCCCCGCACGCGTCAGACGGTAGAACTTCGCGCGCCGGTTGTTGTCCGAGTCGCCCCACGACGATTCCACCCAGCCTTGTTGCTCGAGGCGATAGAGCGCGGGATACAGCGAACCCTGGTTGACCTGGAGCACGTCCTGGGAAATCTGCTGGAGGCGCTGCGAAATCCCCCACCCATGCATGTCGCCGGAGGCGAGCGTGCGCAAGATCAGGAGATCGAGCGTGCCCTGGAGTAGATCCGTGCGGGAAGACTTCATGTGACTCCTGTAGGCGGCCGACAAGACAAAGGTTAGACCCGGCGGGGCAGGCTGTCAAATCGTGGCGTGCCTGCATCACATCCAGGCGCATGGCAATTACGATACTAAAAATGGCGTTATTGCCTATGGTCAGACAGCCCCGCTCAGGCCTACGCTCGGGGCTCAAAGGAGACTAGAGATGCTGACACTTGGTCTGTTTGTCCGTCTTGAAGCAAAGCCCGGCAAGGAAGAGGACGTCGCCGCGTTCCTGAAGCAAGGCCTCCAACTCGCCAACCAGGAGACGACGACCCCGCTCTGGTTCGCGCTGCGGCTCGGACCCGCCACGTTTGCGATCTTCGATGCGTTTCGAGATGAGGCAGGACGCCAGAATCATCTCAACGGGCCCATTGCGAAAGCCCTCATGGCGCAGGCGCCGCACCTGCTCGCCACGCCGCCTGTTATCGAGCGGGTGGACGTGCTGGGCGCCAAGCTTCCGGGATAGGCAACCTTCGATAGAATCTGTTGATGCCAAGTCGCTTTCTCGTCACCGGCGGGAGTCAAGGGATCGGCGCAGCCATTGTTGAACTGGCATGCAAGGCCGGTCATCGCGTGGTGTTCACAGGGCGCAACGAACAGCTCATCGAGACCATCGTCCGGAAGACCGGCGCATCCGGGCTTCGGGCCGACGTCTCGGTGGGCGGTGACAATGCCCGGACCATCGACGCGTGCATGGAACAGATGGGTGGGGTAGACGTTCTGATCAACAACGCCGCCTACGCGTACCGGGCGGAAATCGGCGCGCTCGACGTCGACAAGATGAAGGAGATGTTCGCCACGAACGTCTTCGGGCTGGTCGACGTGACCAATCGGGTCGTGCCGCAGATGAAGGCGCGCGGGCTCGGTGACATCGTGAACATCGCCTCGACCTCCGGCATGAAGGGCGCGGCGACCGCGACGCCCTATGCCGGCAGCAAGTGGGCAGTGCGAGGCATCAGCCAATGCTGGCAGGCGGAACTGCGGCCGCACGGTATCCGCGTCGTGTGCGTGTGTCCTTCGGAGGTCCAGACGAACTTTGGAGGCAAGGGCGGTCGCAACAATCCGAACAAGCTCTACGCCGAGGACATCGCCGAGACGATCATGGCGGCGCTCAACATGCCGCGCCGCGCGCTCTGGCCGGAGCTGGCCGTGTTTGCCAACAATCCGTGGAAGGAGGACTGAAGGAAGACTGCTACGGCTTGCGGCGTTGATTCATGATTCTATCGCCTCAGGCCGGTCGGCCAGCGGGCGACCGCAGTGGTCGCAACTGGACGCCCAGTTGAAGTTCATCCGATCGCAGTGTGGGCACTTCATTGTTGCCTGGCCGTGCCATCCTACAGCCCCTTCTCCCAGATGGGCACTCTGATCTTCACATTCCAGCGGATGCCATCGTTGTCGGCACGATGTCCACGGTCGACGACAGCGCGATGGCTCCATGCAGAGTGCGGTAGAGGGGACAGCGCATCGCGTAGAACCCATGAACGCGTTCGATGGTGTCCCGGTCGTCGGCCGAGGCCTTCAGTCGCATCGCCACTTTGATGCGGCGTATCACGAGCACACCGTCTTCGGTTTCCACCTCGCCCGTCACGTCCGCCGTCAATCGCCCGTCGCTGGCATCGATCTGACGCGCTTCCAGCGCGCCTCCAAAGGTGCCCAGCATTCAACCGGCAGTGGCGGCGATGACGTAGTCGATCGTGGCCGCGTGCGATTCCGGCAGGTTCGCGGGATCGATCTTGTAGTGCTCGGCGATGGCGCCGTGCGCGCTGAAGAAGACCGGCTGCGCCTCGCCAGGAAGCTGGGCGATTCGCAACGGTCCTTTTCGCCGCTCGATTCGGATGTTCGACGTGTAGGTCACAGTGGACACGAAGGCCTCCTCAGGTGCAACTCAGCCAGATTCTCGAGAGACCCCCCTGATACTCGAGGGCGTCCGGTTTATTCCAGGGCGGCCGGAATAAACCAGCCCGCTGTGGACATACTCGATTATCGGCAGAAGGATGCGACCGACCAAGACTTCCATGATGACGCCAGCCGAGCCACCCGCCTGGGCCGCGTTCGAGTCCGAGGCGCTGCCGCACGCCGCAGGGCTGTTCCGGCTGGCGATGTGGCTCGAGCGGGACCGGCGCGAGGCCGAGGATCTGGTGCAGGAGACCTACACCCAGGCGCTCCAGTCATTTCATCGCTACGAACCCGGCACCAACTGCCGCGCCTGGCTGGTGACCATTCTGCAGCACATACGCAGCAACCGCCGGCGCGCCCGCAGCCGAGCGTTGACGGTGCCCGACTCGGAGGAGCGCATTGCGCAGACGATCGCTATCGTGCCCCCGGTTCCGGAGCGGCTCACGGACGAGGACGTGCTCGCCGCGCTTCGCCGGCTGCCGGGCAAGTACCAGGAGATCGTGCTCCTGTCGGACGTGGAGGAACTGAGCTACAAGGAGATCGCCGAGGCGCTCGGCATTCCCATTGGCACGGTCATGTCGCGGCTGCACCGGGGCCGCGCCATGCTCCGGGTCGAGCTCGCTGACTACGCGGCGGCGCACGGCCTCAATCGCGCCGAAGGAACGTGAGATGAGCATGTCATGCCGGGAATTCCGGGAGCTGATCGATTCGTATCTCGCCGAGGAGCTGCTCGTCGAAACGAACCACGAGATGATCCGTCATCTCGAAGAGTGCGCCGCCTGCCGCGCCGAGCTCGGCGGGCACCGCCGGTTGCGCGCGCACGTCAAGTCCGCCTTCAACGGCTCGGCGGATCTCGACGTGCGACCCGAGTTCCTGACGACGCTCGCGGCGCAGTTGCGCGGGTCGGCCCGACCGCCCGCCGCAGGCCGGCGCCGTCTGTCGTCCTGGTGGGCGCTCGCCGCCGGTGTGGCACTCGCCGCGGCGATTGCCGGCGGCGTGGGCGTGCGACGAGCCGTGGCCTTGCGCGATGCTGTCCGCCTGACGTGGTCGCGGCCGGACAGCATCACGCAAGCGGTGTGGCAGCTCGCGCGCGCGGCGGCTGGGGATCATCGCGATTGCGCCTTGCATTTCCGGCTCGCGGAGAAGCCCATTCCCCTCGAAGAAGCGGCTCTGCGATACGACCCCGCCTACCACGCGCTGCGGGCTGCGGTTCGGTCACAGCGTGCGGATCGTGGCGAAGTCCCGATCGATATCGTCGAAGACCATTCGTGCGTGTTCCAGGGGCGACGGTTCGCGCACATCGTGCTCCGCTATCGCGGCCAGCTCGTCTCGGTTCTCGTCACGGCCCGCGACGATCGCACGGCCGGCTCGAACCCGTCCGCGTCATCGCCGGCGATCGCCAGCCTCCACGGGGTCGAAGGCTTCGAGGCAGCGACCTTCAGTGCGCCCCGGCACGTCGTCTTCGTGGTGTCGGCGCTCGACGCGCACGACACCCTCGCGGTTGCCCGCACCATCGCCGATTCGGTATATCAGCATCTGGCGGGCGCATAGCACGACCATCGGACGGCGAAGTCATCTCAAACAGCTCTCGACGCCGCGTCCGGCCGCTGAGACAATAATCACTCGAGGCCATCTGCCTCCGCCAGCCGCGCAGGAGTGAGGATGCTGCAGGATGTTCGTGTCGCCGTGCGCGCGCTCCGCGCCACGCCGGTCGTGTCGATCGTGGCGATCCTGTCCCTCGGCCTTGGCATCGGCGCCAACACTGCGATCTTCTCCCTGGTGGACAGCCTCGTTCTGCGCTCGCTGCCAGTGGTCGAGCCGCAGCGGCTCGCGGCTGTCACCGATGCGAGGGCCATCAAGGGCGGATTCACGGCGGGCTATACCTACGCCATCTGGGACCAGATTCGGCGCCGCGCGCAGCCGTTCGATGGTGCCTGTGCATGGTCAACGGAGCGATTTAACCTGGCGAAGGGTGGCGGCGAGACGCTGCCGGTCGATGGCATCTATGCCAGCGGCGAGTATTTCTCCACGCTGGGCGTGCCGGCGTTACTTGGCCGGACGTTCACCGCGGCGGACGATGTGCCGGGCGGCGGACAGGATGGGCCGGTCGCGGTCATCAGCTACGCCCTCTGGCAGGCGCGCTTCGGCGGATCGGGAGCCATCGTGGGCGCGCCGCTCGTTGTCGAGGGCGTGCCGTTCACGATCGTCGGCGTGACGCCGCCTTCATTTTTCGGGACGGAAGTCGGACGCACGGCCGATGTCATGCTGCCGTTGAACACCGAGCCGCTGATTCGTGGCAAGGACAGCCGGATCGGACCCGACCGCGGATTTTACGGCTTGATCGTCCTGCTCCGGCTGAAGCCGGGGCAGTCAATTGACGCCGCAACCGCGATCGTCCGCGGCCTGCAGCCGCAGATTCGCGAAGCCGCGCGGCCGGCGACGTTGCCGCCGCTGGCGCAAAAGGAATTCCTGAAAGATGTGTTCTCCCTCCTCCCGGCGGGATCGGGCACGTCGCGGCTGCGGACGCGCTACGAGCAGCCCCTCGTCGCCGTATTCGTCGTCGTGGGACTCGTCCTGCTGATTGCCTGCGCGAACATTGCGAACCTGCAGCTCGCGCGCGCGACCGCGCGGCGGCATGAGATGAGTGTGCGGGTTGCGCTGGGCGCGTCGCAGCCGCGACTCGTGCGCCAGTGGCTCGTCGAAAGCCTGCTCCTCTCCGGGGTCGGCGCGGCGTTGGGCCTGCTGTTCGCGTCGTGGTTCAGCCGCGCCCTCGTCTCGCAGCTCTCGACCGCCAGCAACCGCGTCTATCTGGATCTGGCGATCGACTGGCGCCTGCTTGCGTTCACGGCGGCGATTGCCGTGGCCACAGCGATCCTCTCCGGCACGCTGCCGGCGCTGCGATCGACGCGCGCTGCGCCCATTGATGCGCTGAAGGAACAGGGTCGCGGATCGTCGAGCGACGCGCGGCTCGGCCTGTCGGGCGGACTGGTCGTTGCGCAGGTCGCGCTCTCACTCGTGATCGTCGTCGCCGCGGGTCTCTTCCTGCGGACGTTCGAGAATCTCGCGACGCTGCCGCTCGGGTTCGACAGCGATCGCGTGTTGCTGGTCAACGTCAACGTTGCGCGCGCACGCGTCAGCGAGGGCGACCGGCTGGCGTTCTTCGATCGTCTCGTCAGCGCTGCCCGGGTTCCCGGTGTCGTGAAAGCTGCGGCGTCCATGATTACGCCGGCAGCGGGTTTCGGCATCGTTGAGATGCTGAGACTCTCCGAGGCCCCCGCGTCCTTCGAGATCATGAAGGACGGCAAGATGAACTCCAACGCCTCCTACGCCAACTACGTCACGCCGGGATTTTTTGCGACCTACGGCACGCCGATCAAGGCCGGGCGCGATTTCGATGACCGCGACAGCAGGGGCGCGCCGCCGGCGATCATCGTCAACGAGACCTTCGTTCGGAAGTTTCTCGACGGTCGCAACCCGATCGGTGCCGTCATGGCGTTCGAACGCGGACTGGCCGCGCCCACGCTGAAGACAATCGTCGGCGTCGTCGGCGATGCCACGTACAACGGGTTGCGCGCCGATGCGGCGCCGGCGAACTATTCTCCGCTCGCGCAGTTCGATTGGCCCGGAGGGAAGTCACCCGACATCACGATCAGCGTCCGCGCCTCTGCCGGTTCGCCGATGCTCCTGGCGCGCGGCCTCGCCGCGGCGCTCACCGCGGTCGATCACGATCTCGTGTTCACGTTCAGGCCGATGACCGATCAGGTGAGCGCATCACTGACGCAGGAGCGCGTGATCGCGATGCTGGCGGGATTCTTCGGCGCGCTCGCTCTGCTGCTGGCCGGACTCGGATTGTACGGAGTGACGTCTTATGCGGTCAGCCGCAGGCGAGCGGAGATCGGCATCCGCATGGCGCTTGGCGCTGCGCCTGGCAGCGTGATTCGCCTCGTGCTGGCGCGTGTGACCCTGCTGGTGGGGATCGGCGTGCTGGTGGGGGCGGGCGTCAGTATCTGGGCGTCGAAGTTCGTCGCGACGCTGCTCTACGGCCTCGAGCCGCGCGATCCGGCCACGCTCGTAGGTGCCGCGATCGTACTGAGTGCAGTCGGCGCGGCTGCCGGTTGGCTTCCGGCGTACCGCGCGTCACGCATCGACCCGGCCGCGGTCCTGCGACAGAGCTGAACGGCGTCAGTCGTGAATCGTGATGTGCTCAGACAGCCCCAGACGTTGCGTGGCGAGCGCGGGCCGCTCGTCCAGATCGATGGGCCACCGCTCACGACGCCGCGCCCGATCGATCGCTCTGACGAGAAGGGCGATCGCGCCGAGCGTGACGCCGAGCGCGATCGCGGACGTGGCAGTCTGCAGCGCCCATCGCTCCGTCTGCGCGAACCCATATGAAAAGCCCAGCAGGCATGCGACTCCGCCCGGCCACAGCAGCTTCGGGTTCTCGGGCGGCACATAACTGCAGGCAAACGGCAGTTTCCGATAAGAAAGAAACAGGACGTCGAGCGCTACGGTCGCGACGAGAGCGCTGAATAGCGAGTGCACGGCAGCAGCGGCAGGGCCAAGCAGCGCGACATGCAGCGGCAGCAGCAGGACCAGCAGCGCGGCCACGAGAACCAGTGCGGCACATTTGACGCCGGAAAGATAGCCGCGCTCATCGCCCAGCCATGCCATCCGGATCGCCCAGCCCGCCGCCGGCGCCGCCGGCACGGTTACCGCGTAAGAGACGCCGGCCAGCACAGACAACAGCAGCAGGATGGAGATCCCGAACACCCCGAGCGGGGTCGAATGAATCTCGAGAGAGGGCTGGCCGCTCTGCGCCAACACGATGAGCGCGTGCGTGAGCCCGATCGCCACGGCAATCGCCATGATGGTCCGGTGCGGCGCGCTTCGGGTCAATGTTTGCAGCGCGAAGAAGAAACCGGCCTGCGCCTCGGGGTCACGCGTCTGCCGCTCGGCCAGGCGGCGAACGCCTGTACGGATGCGCGACGGGGCAGGCACGCCAGTTGACCGATCGGGCAAGCGGCGGTTGGTCCAGAGGAACGTCGCCAATGCGAGCGCCGTCGCGAGTAGTAACGACAGCCACGCCCGTTTCGCGAGCGCGGCGAACTGCGGCAGCAGCACGCGATATGTCGCGCGAGCGGCCAGATCCTGGTACTTCCGGTACGCGATGAGTGGGGCCCGCGGCGGCAACACGACGGGTGTCTCATTCAGCAGGTGCCCGGCGAGGGTTTCGTTCACCCCCAGGTACCACAGCACCGGACGTGCGGGCCATGGAGGAAACACGGTCTGGTCGACCCAGTTGCGGACATCCGTTGCTCGAACAGTTGGCGCCAGGAGCAGCGCGGTGACCATGCTGACAACGAGCGCGCTTTGAATGCTGCTCGACACGCGCCGAAACGCCCGTTCACCAAGCGCCAGGCGGACCGTCCCGCGCATCGCGAGAACGCCGAAGAACCCGAAGAGACCGGCCATGGTGACCGTCGTCAGGTGACCCGCAATCAGCCGGAGAATGGTGCTGCCACGCGTCCCTCTGATGTTCAGCGTGAGGAACGCGGGATAGAGCACGCTCGGGACCGTGTTCAGCGCGACCGTCAGCACCGAACCAAACAGCATTGCGGCCGCGAGCTTCGCGCGGGTGATGGTGTGCGCCGGTACGGGCAATGGTCCCAATGTGGCCGCATCGCGCGCCTCGAGCGCCAAAGCGTCCCACACCATCAGAGCAGCCAACGCGCTGATCGCGATTGACGCGGCAATGAACAGGAAGCGATCCGACAGCGCGCTCAGTGCCGCCGGGCCTGGCAGTTGGATGAAGGCCGCCAGGTACCCGGTCGACAGGAAGAACGTCGCGAACACGCCAAGAGACAGGATCAGCGCATAGAGCAGCGCGAGCGACTCGTGGCGGTCGGCGCGCGGCGAGATGAGGTCGTTGTCGATGAGACGTCGCAGAAAGAGACGCGTCAGCAGGCGGAACGCCGTAACATCGTTGGCGCTCACGCGTCGTCTCACGCCTGTTGACCGACGACATCAGCGATGTCGCGCGCGGTGCCTGCCGGATCCGCCGTGGTGACCAGCTGCGCGATGATGTCCTCGAGCGATGACTCGCCCTGCATCATCGCCCGGAGCTCGGTCACCGGGCCCTCAGCCACGATGTTCCCCCGATGGAGAACGACGACGTCTGCGCACAGCCGTTCGACGTAGTCGAGGACATGAGAGCTGTACAGGATCATCTTGCCGCGAGCCGCCAGAATCGGAATCAGGTGCCGGAGCACCAGGCTGGCCGCGAGATCCAGTCCGGATTCCGGCTCGTCCAGAATCAGCAGAACAGGATCGTGCAGCAGCGCCGAGACGAGGAGGATCTTCTGCCTCATGCCCTTGGAGTAGCCGCTGATAGGTTGATCGGCGGCACCGGCCAGGCCGAACAAGTCGAGCAGTGACGCGATCTTCCGAATCCTCAGGTCCGTTGGCACGCGACGCAACCGGCCTACCAGATCGAGTTGCTCACGTCCCGACAAGAACGTGTAGAGGTGCGCTTCCTCTGGCACGTACCCGATTCGCGCTTTGTACTCCGGGAGATGGTCGGCGATGTTGCGGCCGTCGAACCAGATCTGACCGGCCGACGGTTCGTTCAACCCGGTCAGGATGGAGACCGTCGTGGACTTGCCTGACCCGTTAGGCCCCAGCAGTCCGAGGACGGTCCCCGGCCCCAGCGTGATACTGACGTTGCGGATGGCCGGGATGGCGGAATAGTACTTGGTGAGATGTCGTGCTTCGAGCCGGCCTTGCATCTGAGCCAATTTAGTAGTAAAAGGTGATCATATGTCAAGGGAATCCTTGGGGCACTTCGAGCTGCTCGTGCTCCTGGCGCTGCTTCGCGAGGGAGACGAGGCCTACGGCGTGCCCATCGCACACGCGATCGAGCAGAGCACCGGCAAGCCGGTGATTCTCGCAAGCGTGTACAACACGCTCGAACGGCTCGAAGAGAAGGGTCTGGTCCGTTCAATCGTCGGTCAACCGACCCCGGAGCGTGGCGGCCGCGCCAAGCGCTACTTTTCGATTACGACGACAGGGTTACGCGAGGTCCGGGCCGCGAAAAGGGCGCTGACGACCTTGTGGCGAGGCATACCGGTTCAGGAGGGATGAGCATGCCCAGTCGTCGATGTGCGCTCAGGTTGCTGGCCTACGCTGACTCCTTCGGCGCCGGAGAGGAGCTCATCGGAGACCTGATGGAAGAGATCGCTCGCGGTCGTTCCCAATGGTGGGTGTGCCAACAGTTGATCGGACTGTATGGATTGGCGTTCACGAAGCGTGTGCGCACCCGCGCGCGTCTCACGCCACAGACGGTCGCCCTCGCCTTTTGTGCGCTGCTGCTCGCTGGCGTATCGATTGGATCCGTCAGCAGTGTGCTTGAAGCGTGGCTAGGCTTCTACGCAGTGGCGGGAACCTTGAGCCTGTTCGCACACATGGCTTCGCGCGCGGGTGGCGCCTCTCCTCCCTTCAGGGCGCGTCCGTAGGCGGCGCGAGCATGACGAGCCGGTGTTCGAGTCCAGGCGACACCACGACCTGGTTGTCAGCGCCGACGATCACTCCTTCGACGTGTGGCGTACGTGTGATGAGCGCCATCCCGTCTCTTGGCCCCAGGATGAACACGCCCTTCGCGAGGGCGTCGGCCAGAACGGCCCGATCGGTGACGACCGTGACGCTTCGCGACAGCCGCGCCGGCTGGCCGATCGACAAATCGATGATGTGATGGTAGCGCCGCCCGTTCTTGAAAAAGAAACGCTCGTAGTCGCCCGAAGTGCTGAACGTGCCATCCGCGAGATCCAGCGCCGCGAAGATGCGGTTCTCGGGTCCACGCGGATCGCGAATGCCCAGCCGCCAGGGTCGGTTTCCGCGACGGCCGGCCACGTACATGTCGCCCCCCGCCTGGATCATGAAATCTCGAAAACCGCGGTCCCGCATGATCTTCACTGCGGCATCGACCGCGTACCCTTTCCCTATCCCGCCCAGGTGCACGCGCATGCCTTTCTTTCGTAGGAACGCCGTGCCCGCGCTCTCATCCACCTCCACCGCGCGGTAGTCGATGAGCGGCAGCCTTTTCCGGATCTCGACATCGCTGGGGATGCTGTTGTCCTGATCGTGGTCGAACTTCCAAAGATCGGTGAGGGCCCCGAACGTTACGTCGAAGGTGCCGCCGGTCATCTCGCTGATATGGCGGGAGATACGCAGCACTTCGCGCGTGTCCGGGCTCACCGGCACGGGCTGCTGCCCGGCGGCGGCGTTCAACCTGACGATGTCGCTTGCCGGGCGCCACACGCTCAACAGGTCCTCGAGCCGGTCGAATTCTGCGAACACCGCTTCGAACGCCGACAGCGCACCCGGCGGGTCGCTGGTCCACGCGGTCAGATGCAGCTCGGATCCCATCGAGAGGCGAGTGCGCTCGACGAGCTGCGCCTCTCGTTGAGCGTCCCCGGCGGGAGGCGGCGGCTGAGCCCCTCCCAAGGAAGCCCCCGGCTGTTGAGCGCTCGCAGGTGCCTGGTGGCACGCGGCACCCGCGATTGCCAACGCCATCGTCAGGCAGGCCAGGCGCGTATTGACTGCGATCATGTGACGAACCAGGTCTGATTCTATGCTCTTGTCTCGCGAAGTCACGCCACTGGGGTGATAATCGGAAGTCTTACCGAGGGTGTGAAATGACATCGAGAACGCGTGTCGCCGGAGGACTGGCCCTCGCCTCGATCGCCGTGGCGGGGGGACTGCGTGTACTCGCTCAGCAGGGCGGACAGCCGCCCATGCCCGTGCCGGCGATTCTTCAGAGTTACAAGGCCGTGACAGCCGATCGGCTGCTCCATCCCGATGATGACGACGTGCTGATGGTGCGCTGCACGTATGACGGCTGGGGCTACAGCCCGCTCAAGCAGATCAACACGGGGAACGTCGCGCGGCTGCAACCGGTCTGGTCGCTCGCGACCGGTTCGGTGAGCGGTCATGAAGCTACGCCCATCGTGAACCACGGCGTGATGTTCGTGGCGACTCCCGGCAATCAGGTGCTGGCGATCGACGCGAAGACCGGCACGCTGCTCTGGCGCTACCGGAATCCGCCTCCCGAAGGCGTCAGACTGCTCCACGCCACCAGCCGCGGCGTGGCGCTGTACGGCGACAAGGTGTTCTTCGCGCGCGGGGAGGCGGTGCTCGTGGCGCTCGACGTAAGGACCGGCACGGAGCTCTGGTCGACGACCGTCGAGGACAACACGCAGGGGTACTACATCTCGCTCGCGCCGCTCGTCGCCGACGGCAAAGTGATCGTCGGTACGTCGGGCGGAGAGCTCGGCGTCCGCGGCTTCGTGGCGGCGTTCGATCCCGACACCGGCAGACGGCTGTGGAAGGTGTTCACGGTGCCTGCGCCGGGCGAGCCCGGCAGCGAGACCTGGCCGGCGGGCGGCGATCAGTGGAAGACGGGCGGCGGATCGATCTGGGTGACAGGCAACTACGACCCGGTCACGAAACTGGCGTTCTTCGGCACCGGCAACGGCGGCCCGTGGATGGGCGACCAGCGGCCGGGCGACAATCTCTACACCTCGTCGACGATTGCAATCGACGTGACGACAGGGACGATCAAGGGGCATCACCAATACCACCCGAACGATTCGTGGGACTGGGATGAGGTGTCGCCGCCGATCCTCGTCGACTACCAGCGCAACGGCCGTACCGTGAAGGGGCTCATCGACGTCGCGCGCGACGGCTATCTGTGGTTCCTCGAGCGGACCGAAGGCCCGATCCGGTTCGTCGACGCAACGCCGTATGTGAAGCAGAACGTGTTTCGCAGCGTCGATCCGAAAACGGGACGGCCCGACGTCGACCCGGCGCGCCACCCGGGAACCGGCAAGCTGGCGGAATTCTGTCCATCGCACTGGGGCGGGAAGAACTGGCCGCCGATTGCGTTCAATCCGAACACGCGGATGATCTACATCCCGGCCAACGAAAACTTGTGCGCCACCATCATCGGCCGTCCGATTCCGTACTCGCCCGGCGCGTCGTTCGTCGGCGCGACCACCACGCTGTTGCTCTCGCCGCCCGATGCGGATCACATCGGCGAGGTGCAGGCCTGGAACGTCGACACCGGCAAGCGTGTCTGGACGCACACCTACCCGGCGTCGCCGAACTGGGGACCCATGCTGACCACCGGCGGCGATCTCGTGTTCTCCGGCGGAACGAACGATCGCAAGTTCCATGCGTTCGATGCGAAGACCGGGCAGCTGCTCTGGGAGTTTCCGACCAGCTCCGGGATCATCGGTCAGCCGTCGACGTTCATGGTCGACGGGGTGCAGTACGTCGCCGTGCAGTCTGGATGGGGCGTCGACTCGCGCGCGATGCAGGGACGGCTGAATGCGCTTCGGCCGGGCGAATTCCCGGAAGTTCCCGAGGGTGGAAGCGTCTGGGTGTTTGCGGTCAAGTGATCAGGCGAGTACCACAAGAACGATGAAAATCGTTGTCAGGACTGCCGTTCGCGAGTGTACGATGAACTGGAGCCCGAATATGAACAACTCGATTCTCGTCGCGATGATCACTCTGGCATCGGCCGGATCGGCGTTCGCCCAGAACGCCGCGGTG
The DNA here is from genome assembly GCA_035939575.1 of Vicinamibacterales bacterium. Taxonomy (GTDB): domain Bacteria; phylum Acidobacteriota; class Vicinamibacteria; order Vicinamibacterales; family CAVVIG01; genus DATKHR01. Next base: position 30,081 of record DASZFS010000339.1, read on the forward strand.
GCGGCGCCGCTGGCACCAACGTTCAGCAAAGACGTGGCGCCGATCCTCTACAAGAGCTGCACGACCTGCCACCGGCCCGGCGAAATTGCACCGATGTCGCTCCTGACCTTCAGGGACGCGAGACCCTGGGTGAAGTCGATCGCCGCGCAGGTCCAGAAGGGCACCATGCCGCCGTGGCACGCGGATCCGTCGTACGGCGAGTTCCTCAATGATCGCCGGCTCAGCGCCGCCGAGAAGGACACGATCGTGCGCTGGGTGAACGCCGGCGCGCCGGAAGGCGACCCGCGCGATCTGCCCGCGCAGCCGAAGTACGCCGAAGGATGGTCGATCGGCGAGCCCGACGCCGTGTTTGCCATGCAGGAGGACTACCCGCTGCCAGCGTCGGGCACGATCGCGTATCAGTACTTTGAAGTGCCGACCACCTTCGCCGAAGACCGGTGGGTCCAGGCGTTCGAAGTCCGTCCGGGTGATCGCGCCGCGGTGCATCACGTTATCGTTTACACGCGTGCGCCGGCGCCCGCTGCCCAGCCCGCCGGCGCTGAGCAGCCGCCGCGGCCGCGCCAGCAGCCGGCCATCACATTTGCCGCGGGGATGGACATCCCGCCCGGACAGACGGGTGGAGAGCCGCTGGCGGATGGTCGGAAGATAAACGGGGGTCCCAACGATCGCCCCGCGCCAAAACAGCTGGGGCCGTCGATCGGCGCGTACGTTCCGGGCAACGGCTATCGCATCTATCAACCGGACACGGCCACGAAACTGGTCGCTGGCTCGACGATCATTTTCCAGATGCACTACACGCCGACCGGCAAGGCGACAACCGACCGCACGAAGATCGGGCTGATCTTCTCGAAGACGCCGCCCAAGACGCCGCTGGTTGGCGCGGCGCTGATCAACGGCGCGCTGCACATTCCCGCCGGCGATCCGAATGCGCGCGTCGACGCCGAGATGACGCTCAACCGCGACTTCCTCCTGTGGAGCATCCTGCCGCACACGCACGTGCGCGGCAAACGATGGAACTACGAAGCCACGTTCCCGGACGGCAGGAAAGAGACCCTGCTCTCAGTGCCGAACTACGACTTCGACTGGCAGACCGACTACATCTACAAGGAGCCGGTGAAGCTGCCGAAGGGCACCGTCATTCACGCGACCGCGTGGTACGACAACTCCACCGCGAACAAATCGAATCCCGATCCGTCGAAGGATGTCTGGTGGGGTGACCAGACGTTCGAAGAGATGATGTTCACAGGCTTGACGCTGAGTGTTCAGCCGGCGCCGCCGGCGCCGACCGGACAGAAACAGTAGAAGCGATGGCATGAATGCCTAGGCAGAAGCGACACTGACGAGTCAGAGTGCTGGAGACTCATGGCCGCGCGGAGCGGCCCGCCTCAGAGTCTTCAGCCTGTTTATGAGATGGGTTGTCGTGTGGTCATGCCTGAACGATCTTGTTGCGAATCGCGTAGCGGACGAGATCGCTGACCGACCGGAGGCGCAGCTTGCGCATGATATTCGCGCGATGCGCCTCAACGGTCTTCACGCTCACGTTCAGGGCTGACGCTGTCTCCTTGTTGCTCTTGCCCTCGGCCAGGAGCTGAATAATCTCGCGTTCGCGCGGCGTCACGGCGGTGTGGCTGCCGCCGTCCGCCTCGGCGCGATGAATGTAGTCATCAAGCATGAATTCGGTGACGGTCGACGTCAGAAACGGCTTGTGCTGGCTCAGGCTTTCGACCGCGGCGACGAGGCTGTGGTCGGCATCCGATTTGAGCACGTACGCGCGGGCTCCCGCCTGCAGGACGTTGCGGACCAGCTCTTCGGAGTGATGCATCGTGAGAACGAGCACCTCCGTGCGCGGCGACTCTTTCAGGATGAGGCGGGTGGCCTCGAGTCCGTTCAGTTCGGGCAGGCTCAAGTCCATCACGACAATGTCCGGCTGCAGCCGCTTCGAGAACTCGACGGCATCGCGGCCTGTCGCCGCCTCCCCGACGATTTCCCATCCGGGTTGCGTCTCGAGCAGCGCCCGAACGCCCCGACGCACGACGGCGTGATCGTCGACGACGACGATGCGCAGCGAGGTCATGGCGTCTGCACCGAAACCGGTACCCTCGCTCGGATCGTGGTGCCGCGATCGCCCGACGTGACCTCGAGGCTGCCGCCACGATGCTCGAGACGTTCGCGCATGCCCGCGATGCCCAGGCCCGGCGCGCCGCTGCCCGTGGTAACGGTTGCCAGCAAGTCCGGCGCGATGCCGCGGCCGCGGTCCTCGATCTTCAACATCAGGTGATCGCCGTCAGCTCTCAGCCTGATGCGCGCGGTGGCACTCTGCGCGTGGCGATGGATGTTGATCAGGGCCTCCTGCACGACGCGAAACACGGTCATCTCGACGTCCTGCGGCAACCGCTCCATCGTTGACGGCAGGTCGAGGTCGACCGCGATGCCGCTCCGATCGGAGAATCCTTTCGCGTACCATCGTACGGCCGACAGCAGGCCGGTCTCTTCGAGGAACGGCGGGTGAAGCAGATACGACAGCGTTCGCACGCCAGTCATCGAGCGCTCAGCCAGTTCGGCGCTTTCGTCGAGCAGAGCACGGTCGGCGTCCGACAGCGCCACGCTGCTTCGCCCCAGCCCGGCCAGGAGCAACTTCAAGGCGGCGAGATCCTGCGCCGTTGTCTCGTGCAGCATCTGTGCGATCCGCCGTCGCTCATCGTCTCGCGCACGCATGAGCTTGGCCGTCAGCGCGCGGAGGTGGCTCAATGAGTGTTCGAGCTCCTGTTCCGCCGCTTTGCGCGCCGAGATGTTTTCAATCAGCGCGAGATACCGCGGCGCTTCATTCGGCTCCTCCATCATCGAGGCCGTCGCCCGGATCCAGATCACGTCGCCGTTCTTCCGCACATACCGGTTTTCGAACTGCCGCTCGCGGACGCGTCCGGCGAGCAGATCGCTGGCGGCCTCAACCATGAGGTGACGGTCATCCGGATGCGTGACATCCATGAACGTCAAACCCGTCAACTCGTGCTCGCTGTATCCGCCGAGCTCCTGCATCGCCCGGTTGGAGGCAATGATCCTCAGCGCCGTGTCGCCAATCACGAACCCGATCGCGGAATTGTCGAAAACGGACCGCCAGCGCCGCTCCTGGGCGCGCACCGCGTCTTCGGCGGCCTCCCGGGCAGAAATGTCTTCGTTGACCACGACGGCGCCCACGATGGCCTGATCCTCGTCCCGGATCGGGACGGCGGAGTTCTGGATGATCTTCCGCAATCCGTCGAACGTCTCGATGTCGATGACCTCGTTGATGGAGGACTCGCCTTTGGCGAGGGCCCGCACGGACGCCCACTCGTCACGCTCGATTCTCTTTCCCGAGTCGTGCCACCAGCCCTTGCTCGCGGCGTAGCGCTCGGGACCACCACGAGGGACTGCTCCTCCCCAGATGCGCGCGCTTGCCGGGTTGCTCAGAAGGACGCCTCCATCATGACCCATGACGGCAACGCCCACAGGTATGGCCTCCAGGACCAGCCGCAACAGCTGTTCACTCCGTCGCAGCGCTTCCTCAGCCTGCTTCCGATCGTGCTCGGCGAGGTGCTGATCAACGGCAGCGCCCGCCAGCTCTGCTGCCCGGTCGATGAGACTCAGATGGGCCTCGCCGCGATCGCCCGCTTCGCCAGCGAACACGGCGAACGTGCCGAGAGCCAGGCCACTCCTCGAAAAAAACGGCGTCGACCAGACGCTGCCTATGCCAGAGCTGCCGGCCGCCTCGCGCAGCCGCTCGAACAACGGGCTGCCGGGCACGTCGGCCACGGCCACCCTCGTGCGCTGATGGACGGCCGCGCCACACGCCGTGCTGGTCGGCGTCGCGCGAAAGGCGCGCGTTGCTTCACGCCACGTGGCGGGGAGGTGCGGACCCACGATGAGGGAGAACTGATCGCCATCGCGATTGAGTAGATACACCGCTGACATGAGGCCGCTGTGCTCATCGATGACGCGGCAGAGCGCATCGAGTGTGCCCTCCAGCGGCGCCCCGCTCGCGATCAGTTCCAGGGCTCTGCGCTCGAGACTTTGGAAGGCCTCGCTCGGCCTGAATCCGGGCCCCATCGCTTCACACATTACACCCGCGCCGTGCCGGCGAACCCTGGTCGTGGCTACCTAGGGTCCCTTAAGTAGTCTCCGCACCAGAATTCCCCACTTGCCCCAATAGGCGGCTGGCGGCGCCCCGCGTTTCAATGACTGCTGTAATGACCGCGGTGTTGACGGAGAGAAATGTTTGTGACCCTGATTCCAGCACAGCCTCCGACGTGACCCGGCGCGCTCTTCGGCCTCGAAAAGGCCCTCCACAGCACTCGGTTGGTTTCAATAATCACATCCTGGCTCAATTGCCCGCGGACGACCGCGAGGCGTTGCTGGCCGGTGCCGAATACACGGCCCTCCCCGTGGGACACACGTTTGCGAGAGTGGGGGATCTGATTTCGAGAGCGTACTTCCCGGACACCGGCGTGATCTCCATGGTCAGCGAGATGACGACGGGGCATCAGGTGGCGGTCGCCACGGTCGGCGCAGAAGGGGCGATTGGGGTGTGGGCGCTTTTCGGAGTGGCCAGCTACAGCCACGCCTTGGTCGTCCTCGTGGAGTCAAGCGGCTTTCAACTCCCGGCCGACCGTTTCCGACGAGTGTTCCAGCAGTCGGAGGCCTTGCGTCGCATCACGCTTACCCACGTGGGAAGCTGGATGTGGGAATTGGCGACTGCCGCCGCCTGCAATCGAGTGCACTCCCATCGTCAGCGGCTCGCGCGGTGGCTCCTCATCACGACCGACAAGGCGAAGCAGCAATCGCTGCCCGTGACACACGAAGTGCTCGCGCAGATGGTGGGCGGTCCCCGGCACGCCGTGACCGTCGCCCTGAATGAGCTTCGCGCAAGGGGAGCGATCGCTCACCTGCGCGGCAGGATCGAGATCCTGAAGCGATCCGTCCTGGTCGCGCAGTCGTGCGAATGCTACATGGCGCCTGCGGATCGCGCTCGGCCCTGATATGGGCTGATCCGGCAGCTGTTTTGTACAGTCGTGTACAGACGGCGCGCGCAAATGATGGCACGGTCCTCGCGATCACTTGCGACTAGAGCAGAGGACCATTCTCATCGTCGATGACGACCCGAATGTGACCCTCACGTTTGCCCGGATGCTGCGGTTGGCGGGATACAAGGTCCTGACCGCACTGGACGTCGAAACGGGCCTCATTGAACTCGCAACGGATCATCCCGATGCTGTCCTGCTGGATTTGCGGATGCCGATCGTCGACGGCCTGGCGTTCCTGCGCGCGCTGCGAGCACTGGAGGATGAGCATCACACGCCAGTCGCCATCATCACAGGTGACTACTTCATCGATGAGGCGGTGTTCTGCGAATTGCGCCAACTCGAGGCCGCCGTGTACTTCAAGCCCCTCTGGTTCGAAGATCTGATGCGTATTACGCAATGCATGCTTCGGCGTCCCGACTGACTGGCTCGGAAGAGGCCTGAAGACTCGTGGTCGCGTGCAGTTGCGTTGCCCAAGAGCCATGAGTCTTCGGCCCACCTGACGCCTGCGAAGTTGCACGAATCCGCAAACCCGCTCACGCTCGCCCGTGACCCTTTGTTGACAGATCTGTACCTCGCCATTTACAGTGCAGGAACAGCTGCTGCATGCACGGGTTTCGAGAGTTCGCTGCCGCTCGCGGTGTCGCGTACCTGCTGGCGATTCTCGTCTGGGTTGGTCCTGCAGAGTGGGGACATGCCGCGTGGGACGATCCGGGCTGCGATCCAGTCCCGGTTCATCATGATCACGCTGCTCACCGGATTGCCGACGGCGCGCGCCGGATACCGTCCTCCGGCGATCACTGCTACCTCTGTCATTTGCAGCGCCTGCTGCACGCCGGGATTGCGACCAGGTGCGCCCGTCCCTCGCAGATCGCCGCATCCTCCCGATGCCGCATCCGTACCCGTGTTCTCGCAAGCCGGTCCCTCGACCTTGCGGTTTCGCCGCGCGCACCTCCCGCCGCTCTCTCGTAACGTTTTCAACTCCAGCCGCTAAGTACAGGAACCAGGCGTTCGTTGGGCGCGTGACAGCTGTTGCGCACGTGCGGGGCGCACCTGGGCGCGTGGGTTGAGGCGATCGACTCCCGGAACGTTGCTCACGAGGAATCGTACGGGCTTCCGGCAGCTGCGTAACTCAGGAAGGTCACAATGGATGCGAAAGGCAGGGCCCTGAAATGGCGGCGCTCGATGGTGTTGAGTGCACTGGCACCGCTGACCTGCGTGTACGTGTCGGCGCAGGCGGCGGCGCAGCCGGCGCAAGCTCCCCGGGTGCGCGTAACGCTCGACCAGGCGGTCGACATGGCGCTTCAGCACAATCACTCGCTGCTGGCGGCCCGCTCGACCATCCTCCAGGACCAGGCCCTGGAAGTGACCGCCAATCTACGGCCCAATCCGGTGGTGCTCGGCGACGCCCAGTTTCTACCGGTCTTTCAGCCGAGCAACTTTACGACCGAGTACCTGGATAACAGCGCCCAGTTCGATCTGGGCGTTTCGTACCTGTTCGAGCGGGGAAAGAAGCGCCAGCACCGGCTGCAAGCGGCGCAGAACCAGACGGCGGTCACGACCGCGCAGGTGGACGACAACGGGAGGACCCTGACGTTCAATGTGGCGGCGCAGTTTATTGCAGCACTACTGGCGCAGGAGGACCTGGTTTTTGCCCAGACAGACTTGACGAGCTTCCAACAGACCGTCGATATCAGCCAGGCAAGCCACGACGCCGGCGCGATGAGCGAAGGCGATCTCCTGAAGATCAAGCTGCAATTGCTGCAATTCCAGATGGACGTGTCTGCGGCCAAGCTGGCGCGCGTCCAGGCGCTTGCGAGCTTGCGGCAGCTGCTGGGGTACGAGTCCGTTCCGGAAGACTACGAGGTCGTCGGAGCGCTCCAGTATCAGGCGGTGACGCCAGGCGAGGACGATCTCAAGGCCATGGCGCTGCGGCAGCGGCCCGACCTGCGTGCGGCGCAGCTGGGAGTGACGGCCGCTCGGAGCCAACTCTCCCTGGCGGAGGCAAATGGCAAGCGCGACGTGACCGCGCAGTTCAACGCGACGCATGTCGCCGCGCTGAACACCGGCTCGCTGTTTGCCAGCATCCAACTGCCGATTTTCGACCGCAACCAGGGCGAGATCGCGCGCACGCGCTACGCGATCACGCAGTCGCAGGAGCTCTCGAGCGAACAATCCTCGCTCGTCCTGACCGATGTGGCCAACTCCTATGAGGCGCTCCGCACCGCCGACCAGGTTGTGCAGCTCTATGAATCAGGCTACCGGAAGCAGGCATCGGATTCGCGCGATATCAGCCAGTACGCGTACCAGCGCGGCGGCGCGAGCCTGCTCGATTTCCTCGACGCGGAGCGGACGTACCGCGCCACGGAGCTCGCCTACCGGCAGGCGCTCGCCACCTACATGGTCGCCCTCGAGCAACTGCGCCAGGCAGTGGGCACCAGGAGCTTGCCATGAGAAACCGAAACGGACGTCTGGCGGGCCTTTCCCTGCTGGCCGCGTCGATTGCGCTCGCCGGATGCGGCGGAACCGGCAACCAGGCGAGCCGAATGACGTCGTATTCGACCACACAAAGCCCGGAGAGCCGCGCTGAGCTGTTCACGCTGACTCCCGATCAGCTGACGCACGTCCAGATCTACACCGTCGCGCAGGCCCCGTTCGCGCGCGTCCTGCGACTCTCCGGCGCGGTGGCCTACAACAGCTTCCTGACGACCCCGGTGATCTCCCAGGTGGGAGGCCCGGTAAGCCGGATCGTGGTCACGCCCGGCGAGCACGTGCGCGCGGGTCAGCCGCTGCTGTACGTCGCGAGCCCCGACTTCTCGTTGATGCGGTCGGGATACATCAAGGCGCGTGACGCCTACCAGCTCGCAGACAAGTTCTACAAGCGCGCGGCGGACCTGTACGCACACGGGGCCATCGCGCAGGCGGACGTCGAACAGTCAGAATCGAGCCGGACGCAGGCGCAGGCCGATCTGCAATCGAGCGAACAGGCCATCCGCATTCTCGGCATCGCCAATCCCGAGGATCTCGCGAGCAATCCGCCGCCGCCGGAAGTGGCGCTGCTCGCCCCGCTCGCCGGAGAGGTCGTCGAGCGGCTCTGCTCCCCGGGCCAGCTGCTGCAAGCCGGCGGCACGCCGTGCTTCACGCTGTCGGACATGGCCAGCGTCTGGGTCCTCGTCAACATCTATCAGAACGACGTCGCGTACGTGCACGTCGGCGATGAGGTCACGATCGCGAACGAATCCTATCCAGGCGTCATTCGTGGCAGGGTCGAATACATCGCGCCCGCGCTCGATCCGACGACGCGAACGCTGCAGGCGCGCATCGCCACCTCGAACCCGGGCGAGCGCCTGAAGAAGGACATGTACGTGAGCGCCGAGATCCGCGCGGGTGTCATTCCCGACGCCGTGCTCGTGCCGGACGCGGCCGTGCTGCGCGACGGCCAGAACATGCCGTACGTGTATGTGCAGACGGGCGACCGCCAGTTCGCGCGGCGAATGGTGACGGTCGGCGACAGCCAGGGCGGCCGCACCTACGTCCCGACGGGGTTGCAAGCGGGCGACAAGATCATCGGCGACGGCAGTCTGTTCCTGCAATTCCAGAACTCACTGCAACGCTGAGCCGCCGGAACAGGCCATGATTCATCACGTCGTTCAATTCGCGCTCCGCCAACGTTTCCTGGTGCTCATGCTCGCGCTCCTCGTCATCGTCGCCGGCAGCCTGGCGTTCGGGCGCATGCCTGTCGATGCCTATCCGGATCTCTCGCCGCCGATGGTGGAGGTCATCTCGCAGTGGCCCGGTCACGCGGCGGAGGAGGTCGAGCGGCTGGTGACGCTGCCGATCGAGATCCAGATGAACGGCGTGCCGCATCTGGAGTACCTGCGCTCGATCTCGCTCTACGGCCTGTCGGACGTCAGGATGACGTTCCAGGAAAGCACGGACGCCTACTTCGCTCGCCAGGTCGTGTTCGAACGTCTCTCGGGCGCGCAAGTGCCGTCGGGTGTGACGCCGGGCCTGTCGCCGCTGTTCAGTCCTTCGGGGCTCGTTTACCGCTACGTCATCGAGAGCCCGGACCGCACCCCGCAGCAGCTGAAGACCTACGAGGACTGGGTCATTGAGCGGGCGTACAAGTCGGTGCCGGGCGTCGCCGATGACTCGGGCTTTGGCGGCACCGTCATGCAGTATCAGGTGCTGCTCGACCCGGCGAAGATTTACAGCTATCACACTCCGGTGCCTCAGGTACTGGCGGCGCTGGCGGCCAACAACGCCAACGCGGGCGGCGGCTTCTTTTCACAGGGGTCGCAGTTTTTCTACGTGCGCGGCCTGGGCCTCGTGAACAAGACCGAGGACATCGGCAGCATCGTCGTCGGAAGCAACAATGGGGTGCCGGTGCACATCCGTGACGTCGGCGAGGTGACGATCGGAAACGCGCCGCGTCTGGGAGAATTCGGGTTCCAGAGGAACGACGACTCGGTCGAAGGCGTCATCCTCATGCGGCGTGGGGAGCAGACGCAGAACGTGCTCGCCGGCGTCGAGAAGAAGACCGAAGAGCTCAATCACGGCATCCTGCCGCCCGACGTGAAAATCCGTCCGTTTTACGACCGCAGCGACCTGGTCCAGTTGACGATCGATACGGTCGAGCACAACCTGCTGCTCGGGATGGCGTTGGTGCTGATTGTGCTGATCTTCTTCCTGGTCAGCCTGCGCGCCGCCATCATTGTCGCCCTCACGATTCCGCTCAGCCTGCTGTTGGCGTTCATCTTCCTGAACGGCCGTGGCGTGCCGGCGAACCTGCTCTCGATCGGCGCGATTGACTTCGGCATCATCATCGACGGGACCGTCGTGATGATGGAGAACATCTACCGCGAGCTGGCCGAACGCGAGGGTCACACCTACAAGCTGCACGACGTCATCATCACGGCGGCGCGTGACGTTGACCGGCCCATCTTCTATTCGGTCGCTGTCATCCTGGCCGGCTACCTTCCGATCTATGCCCTGACCGGCCCCTCGGGGAAACTGTTCCTTCCGATGGCCGAAACGATGTCGTATGCGCTCCTCGGTTCTCTGATCTTCACGCTCACGCTGGTACCCGTGCTCGCGTCGTACTGGTTCACACGCGGCGTCAAGGAGTCCGTGAACCGGCCCTACGAATGGTTCAAGCGTGAGTACGCCGCGGAGCTGAGATGGTGTCTGGACAAACCCGTGCTGACCATGGTGCTGGCCACGGTCATTTTTGGTGCATCGCTGTTGTTGGTGCCATACATCGGTGCCGAATTCATGCCGCACCTGGACGAAGGGGCGCTGTGGGTACGCGCCACCATGCCGTACACCATTTCGTTCGAAGAGGCCGCGAAATTTGCCCCTCAGGTGCGCACCATTCTGATGTCGTACCCGCAAGTGACCGAAGTCGGCTCCGAGCTGGGGCGCCCCGACGATGGTACAGACCCAACCGGATTCTTCAATTGCGAGTTCTACGTGGGCCTGAGACCGTACAAAGATCCGCAATGGCAGCAGGGAGCCATCCGGACCAAAGCGGAGCTCACCGAAGACCTCAAGAAGAAGCTGGCCGCGTATCCCGGCGTGATTTTCAACTTCACGCAGCCGGCCGAGGACGCCGTGGACGAGGCACTGACCGGCCTCAAGAGCGCCCTGGCGGTGAAGATCTACGGGCGGGACCTGCAGGTGCTCGAGGACAAGGCGGTCGAGATCAAGCGCATTCTTTCGCAGGTGCCGGGCTTTACCGAGCTGACCGTCGTGCGCGAGCTGGGCCAGCCGAGCGTGCAAATCGATGTCGACCGCGAGAAGATTGCGCGCTACGGCATCAATGTCTCCGATGTCGAAGGCGTCATCCAGGCTGGCGTGGGGGGACAGGCGGCCACGCAGGTCATCCAGGGTGAGCAGCTATTCGACCTGGTGGTGCGCATGAAGCCTGAGTACCGCTCTGGCGCGCGGGAAATTGGCAGTCTGCTCGTGCCGACGCCCTCCGGCCAGCAGATTCCGATCTCCGAGCTCGCCAGCGTCCGCCAGAGCAACGGTGCCTCGTTCATTTATCGGGAAAACAACTCGCGGTACATCGGTGTCCAGTTCAGCATCGAGGGACGCGATCTGGCGCGCGCCGTGAACGAAGCGCAGCAGGCCGTGGGCCGGCTCGTAGCGCTGCCTCAGGGCTATACGCTCGCCTGGGGCGGCGAATACGACGAATACGTCGCGGCGCGACGGCAGTTCAACGTCATCGCGCCGTTGGCTCTTCTGCTGATTTTCATGATCCTGTTCGCCCTTTACGGAAACCTCAAGTTCCCGATCACCGTCGTGATCGGCGTCCTGATGACCGAACCGGTTGGTGCGCTGCTGGCATTGAAGCTCACGCACACGCCGTTCAGCGTTTCTTCAGTGCTGGGGCTGCTCGTCCTGCTGGGCGTCTCGGCGGAAACGGCCATCATTGACGTCTCCTACATCAATAAGCTTCGCCTCGAAGGCGCGAACATCCGTGAGGCAACGCTTGACGGCTCGCTGGTGCGGTTGCGGCCCATCATGATGACGGCGCTGGTAGCCTGCCTGGGACTCCTGCCGGCCGCGCTTTCCACCGGAATCGGTTCAGACTCCCAGAAGCCGTTCGCGATTGTCATTGTCGCGGGTCTCGTCTCCCGTCTGTTCCTGGGACGCATCGTGAGCCCTGTGCTGTACCAGATGGTCGCGCGGGAAGGCGACGTTCTGCAGGTCTGAGGGCCGAAGACTCGCGCCCGCGTGCAGTTGCCTACGCCCTCGGATCGCTGACCACCGTCACCGCCCTTGAAAATCTTGATCTTGGGGCGAGGCAACTGCACGCGGCCACGAGTCTTCGGCCCGCCTCAGAGTCTTCAGCCCAACTACGCGTATCGGAACAGCGCCTTGAAGCCGAAGTCCATGTGATGCTGAATGTGGCAGTGGAAAAGCGTCAGCCCCGGTTGATTGGCGACGAATTCCACGATCGCGCGTCCGTAGAACGGCGCCACGACGGTGTCCTTGATGATGCCGGCGGTTGATTTCCCATAGATCTCGGTCAGCTCGAATAGATGCCGGTGCAAATGCAGCGGGTGCGCATCGTCGGTCCGATTGCGGAAGACGAGGCGGTAGCGCGTGCCTTCCTTGAGCACGAACTCCTGATCGTGCGGGTACGGCTTGCCGTTGACGGTGAAGCTGTTGAACTTGCCCATCCCGCGCGGCACCTTCTCGAAGATCATGTCGATGGTCTGGACTGAGGCATCCGCCGCGGGCGGCGCGCCCGGCTTGCCGAAGACCGTGTAGTCCCATGACGGTTTTGCGGGCGCCACCCACTGAGGTTGCCGTCGCTGATTCCCGTACTCGATGACGACGCCGAGCCCGCCGTTGCGGATGTCGTCCTCGGGCGCGCCCATGATCCAGACGCCGGGCTGGCTCATCTCGACAAACGCGTCCACGCGTTCGCCCGGCCCGATGGACAGCTGGTCGACTGCCTTCGGTGTCGGAACAGGATTGCCGTCGAGCGCCAGGACGTGAAACTGATGGCCGGGCAGGGCGATCGTGCGGTTCTCGATGGCGCTCGCGTTCAGGACGTGCATGAGGACGCGTTGACCGTTCTGCACGCGAATGGGCTCGCCGGCGCCCAGGGCCTTGTCGTTGATCGAATAGATCGTCGCCCCCACCTCGAGGCCGTTGGGCCGCGTATCGAGCATCGCCGGCCGCTCCGGCTGCGGCCACTTCTGGTTCTGCTCGTCGGTGTCGACCAGCTGACTGGTGAAGAACGGCTCCCAGTCGCGCAGCGCGAGGAAGACTTCCTGGTCGTAGGCGCCCGGATCCCTCCCTGACTCGACGACGAGGAAGCCGAACTGACCGGTGTAGCTGCCGCGATGCAGGTCGGTCATCGCCATCGTGTGCGTGTGGTACCAACGGGTGCCCGCCGGCCGCGGCGTGAATTGATAGCGGCGCCGGCCGTGCGGCGGGATCGGCGGTGTCCCCTCTTCGTCGGCGCCGTCGACCTCCGCCGGAATCAGCAAGCCGTGCCAGTGCACCTGCTCCGGCACATCAGTCTCGTTGGTGACGTCCACGATGACTGGCGTGCCCTCCCGCATGCGGAGCACCGGACCCGGCGACGAGTCGTTGTATCCGACGGTGCTGATGATGCGATCCGGCGCGAGTTCCACGGTGACCGGCGCGATTCGGAGCGTGATGTCCGCCTTCGCCGCCTCCTGGCCAGCGCCCATCGGCGCGGGGCTAATCGATCCGGGGAGGGCAGGTACCAGGGCCCCCGCCAGGCCGCCGAGCTTTATGAAATCCCTGCGATTCACGCTAGGAAGAGTAACAGTTCTGATAACCTTCCCAGTAGTACTCTGAGGTGGTGATGAAGCTCCCTCTGCTGCCCACGGCCACCGTTGTCCTGCTGGGATTCGGCACGGGCCTGCTCGCGTTCCAGGGCGGCGGTTACCAGAGGCGGTTCAATCCAGGTCAACCGTACGAAACCGCCGGCGACTCGAAGCACGAGTTCGCGTGGTCGCGCCTGCAGTACACGCCGCTCGGGGGCAGCTTCGGTGGGTTCGGCGGCTACAATCGCGGCTATTTCGCTTCCTGGTCGCGTGACTACCCGAAAGCCGACATCACATTTCTGGCCGCGCTCCGGCGCCTCACCCGCATCGACGCCCGGAGCTACCAGCAGGTCGTCGATCTGGAGAGCGACGCGATTTTCAACTTCCCGTTCGTGTACGCCGTCCAGGTCCAGAGCTGGACCTTCAGCAATCAGCAGGCCGCTCGCCTGCGCGACTACCTGCTGAAGGGCGGATTCCTCATGGTGGACGACTTCCACGGCACCGCGGACTGGGAGAGCTTTCTGAGAGGCATGCGGATGATCCTGCCCGCCGATCAGTATCCGATTTCCGATCTCGCCGACGGCGACGAGATTTTTCATGTGTTGTACGACATCGGCCAGCGCTTCCAGGTCCCTGGCGAACAGTATGTCAACACCGGACGAACGTACGAGAAAGACGGGTACGTCCCGAAATGGCGTGCCATCCGCGACGACAAAGGCCGCGTCATCGTGGCCATCTGCCATAACATGCACCTGGGCGATGCCTGGGAATGGGCCGACGATGCGTCGTACCCGGAGCCGTTTGCGTCGATGGCGTTTCGAGTGGGCATCGACTACGTCATGTACAGCATGACGCATTGATGCATTGATGAATTAATACATTGTTGCGTTGATTCCAGGGGCCAAGGCCATCCGAGCCGCCGCCGTGTTCAGGTTTCTCTTCAAGTACCCGCTATCCACCTTTTCGCGAGGGCATTTCGTCCTGCTCGGCGCCTGGCCGCCATGGGTGCTGTGGGCGTCGATCGCGGTCGTGTCCGCGGCGCTCGCGCTGATCATCCGGGCGCGGCTGCCAAAAGGCGACTTCGGATCGCGCAGGCTCAGGGGCGCGGGCATCTGGCTGCTGCAGTCGACGCTCGCCGCGCTGCTGCTCCTTCTGCTGTGGCAGCCGGCGATCGCCGTGTCAGAACTCAAGCCGCAGCAGGACATCATCGTCTTTCTGGTCGACGACTCGCGGAGCATGACGCTGGCCCCCGGTGGCGAGGCCAGCGGGGCCGGCGAAGGCGGCAACAGCAGGCTGTCGCAGGCGATTGACGCGCTCCAGGGCGGCGTTCTCGCCGGCGTCGAGAAGCGGTTCCAGACGCGCCTCTATCGCTTCGACAGCCAGCTGACCCGCATCGCCGACATGAAGGCGCTGCGCGCAGCCGCGCCGGCCACGCGGATCGGCGACAGCCTGAAACAGCTTGCGGACGAGACCCAGGAACTGCCGGTCGGCGCGATCGTCCTGCTCAGCGATGGCGCCGACAACGCAGGCGGCATCGACGCCGACACGATCGCGCGGCTCCGCAGCCGGCACATCCCGGTTCATACCGTTGGCTTCGGTGCGGACCACCCATTGCGCGACGTCGAGATGGACGCCGCCGTGCTCGCGCCGAGAGCGCTCGCGGATTCCCGGCTGGCGGCGGTGATTCGGTTTCACCAGTACGGCTACGCCGGACGCAAGTCGAAGATCGTCGCCCGCGACGGCACGAGCGTTGTGGCCTCACGCGACGTGACGTTCGAGCCGGATGGAGCGGCGCAATCGGAAACGCTCCTCTTCAACGTGGGCGCGGCCGGCGCCAAGGCGATCCAGTTCTCGATCGAGCCACTGCAGGGCGAAGAGAGCACCGCCAATAACGGCGTCAGCCGGATGATCAATGTCGAGTCGGACAAGCGTCGCGTGCTCTACGTTGAGGGCGAGCCGCGCTGGGAGTACAAGTTCGTCCGCCGCGCGGAGGAAGACGATCGCATCGTGCAGCTGATCTCCATGCTGCGGACGACCGAGAACAAGATCTACCGTCAGGGCATCCAGGATCCCAAAGAGCTGTCCGAGGGTTTCCCGACTCGCGCCGAGAGCCTCTTCGCGTATCACGCGCTCGTCGTCGGGTCGGTGGAGGCCACCTATTTCACTCCGGTGCAGCGCGAGCTGATCCGCGAGTTCGTCGACCGGCGGGGCGGAGGGCTCCTGCTGCTCGGCGGCCGCTTTTCCCTGGCTGACGGCGGCTGGGGGGTGTCCAATCTCGCCGACCTGCTGCCGGTGGTGCTTCCCGACGCGAAGGGCACGTTCCACGTCGAGCCCGCGACCGTGGAGCTCGCGCCGGCCGGCGTCGACAACTACATCACGCGGCTCGTCGATGATTCCGCGGTCAACGGCAAGCGATGGAAGTCCCTTCCTTACTTGATGGACTTTCAGGAGCCGGGCACCCCCAAACCCGGCGCCACGGTCCTGGCGGACATGTCGGCGAACGGCCGGAAGATGCCGATGCTCATCACCGAGAATTTCGGGCGCGGGAGGACAGCCGTGCTCGCCACGTCGGGCACGTGGCGCTGGCAGATGAATTCGCCTGTCGGGGATCCGGCCTTCACGCTCTTCTGGCAGCAGCTGCTACGATGGCTCGTCACGGGCTCTCCCGGCCACGTGGCCGCGTCGGTCCCGGATCAGACCCTGCTGGACGATGGGCGCGTCACGCTATCGGTCGATGTCCGCGGCGACGACTACCAACCCGCAGCCGACGCTCACGTGGAGGCGCACGTCATCGGCCCGGACGGTGTGTCGGCGAACGTCGAGATGACACCCGCGCCCGACACGCCCGGAAGTTTTCAGGCGGAGTGGACGGCCGAAAAGCCGGGGTCCTACTTGACCGAGGTCGTCGCCAGGCGCGGCGAGCAGCCGATTGGCCGCGATGTGCTGACATTTCAGCGCATGGACGGCGTCGCCGAGAACTTCCACACCGGCCAGAACCGCGAGCTGCTGAGCCGCCTCGCGCTGCAGACGGGGGGCAAGTACTGGCGTCCCCAGGACCTGTCGGACCTGCCGGACGAAATCGCCTTCTCGGAAGCCGGGGTGACCACACGCGAGATCAACGAGCTGTGGAACATGCCAATCTTCTGGATCGCTATTCTTGCGCTGCGGTCTGCCGAATGGCTCCTGCGCCGGAAGTGGGGAGTGGTGTGAAGACTGTCGTGAAGACTGCCGGCTTCGCCCTGATCGTCCTGTTGCAGGCCGCGTCCGCGCGCGCGGCAGTCTTCTACGTCACCGTCGCCGGTCTCGTCGGTGAACCGGATTACGAACAGCGCGTCACTGCACCAGCAAAGGATCTGGACAAGGTGCTGAAGCAGTACGGGGCCGGCGGGCCCGGCCCGTCCGTCTACACGCTGACCGGCAGTGATGCGACTCGCGCGCGGCTCACTCAGGTGCTCGAACTGGTGGCGCGCGCGGCCAAGGCGGACGACGACTTCGTGCTCACGCTCATCGGCCACGGATCCTTCGACGGCGTGGAGTACAAGTTCAATCTGATCGGTCCCGATATTTCCGCCACTGAGCTTGCCGCGCTGTGCAACCGCATCGCAGCCAGGCGGCAGCTCATCGTGAACGCCACGAGCGCCAGCGGCGGTTCCATCCCCGCGCTCCAACGGGCGGGCCGCGCGGTCATCAGCTCGACCAAGAGCGGCACGGAGAAGAACGCAACCGTGTTCGCGCGGTACTGGGTTGAAGCGCTCCAGGACCCATCGGCGGACGTGGACAAGAACGAATCGGTGAGCGCCCTCGAGGCGTTTCAGTACGCCGATCGAAAGACGGCCGAGTTCTACACATCGCAGAAGCGCCTGGCAACCGAGCACCCGGTGTTCGAAGACACGGGCAAGGGCGAGGCGGTGCGCGCGCCCGCGGAGGGAGAGGGACGCTTCCTGGCCAGCCTGACGCTGGTCCGTTTCGGTGACGCGCAGAGAGCCGCGCTCGACCCCGCCAAGCGCGGCCTGCTGGCTCAGAAGGAAGATCTGGAACGGCGGATCGATGTGCTCAAATACCAGAAGGCGGCGATGACGCAGAGGGACTATGAGCAGCAACTGAAAGCGCTGCTCGTCGAGCTGGCTCGCGTGCAGGCGACATTGGATAAGTAATGATGCGCCTGCGGCTATGCTGAGCCGAGGGCCTGTGAAGCCTGAGCGAAGCATCGGCGTAAGAACGCGCTGGGGGTGGGGCCCCAGCGCCAGTGGAAGAAAGAAGAAAGTGGGGTGAGGTGATACAACGCGCGGCACTCACGGTCGCGGTGCTCGTGTGCACGGGCCACGCGGCGCTGGCCGTCGCGCCCGGCGACTGCGCCGCTCTCCGCCGCCACGGTCATCAGACCGAGGCCGCAGCGTGTTTCCGCTCGCTCACGGTGTCCGCCGATCCGTACCTGCGCGCCGAGGGCGACTGGGGTCTCGAGCTGTACGACGCCGCCAACAACGAATTCCGCGCAGCCGTAGCGCGCGCGGACTCGAACGCGACGTACCGGGTCCGGTGGGGCCGTCTTCTCCACGAACGCTTCAACAACACGGACGCCTCAGGGCTCTTCACCGAAGCGCTCCACCGCGACCCGCGGAATGCCAACGCGTACGTCGGCCTTGCCGTCGTCGCTGCCGCCGACTTCGACAGGAAGGCGCGCGAGTACGCCGAGAAGGCCCTTGAAATCGATGCCAGGCAGGAGGAAGCCCGCGAGCTGCTCGCCGACCTTGCGTTGGAGGATTCCAACCCCGCGGAGGCGGTGCGGCAAGCCGATCTCGCCATCCAGCTCGCGCCCGACGCGCTTGATGCCTTCGCCATCCGCGCGGCGGTGGAGCTGCTGGCGGATCGCTCGCCGGACGCGTGGGTGAAGCGCATGCTGGAGGTCAATCCGGCTTACGGTCAGGGATTTGCGTTGATGGCGCGCCACCTGGTGCTGAACCGCCGCTATGATGACGGTGTCGCCTACTATCGCAAGGCCATCGACCTCGACCCGCGCCTGTGGTCGGCGCGATCACAGCTCGGCATCAACCTGATGCGGCTCGGTCAGGAAGAGGAGCCGCACCTCCAGCTCGAGCTGAGCTTCAAGAACGGTTACCGCGACGCGGCAACCGCCAACAGCCTCAAACTCCTCGACAGCTACAAGAACTTCACGATCACCAGGACCCCGCAGACGATCCTGAAGCTCGACACGAAGGAGGCCACGCTGCTCAAGCCGTATGTCGACGACGTGCTGAAGCGCGCCATGGCGACGTACGCGCAGAAGTACAAGATGACGCTGCCGGGTCCCGTGCAGGTCGAGATCTACCCGAATCACGAGGACTTCGCCGTCCGCACTGACGGCCTGCCCGGCCTCGGCGCCCTCGGCGTCACCTTCGGGACCGTGGTCGCCATGGACAGTCCGTCCGGGCGGCCTCCCGGTTCGTTCAACTGGGCCGCGACCCTGTGGCACGAGATGGATCACGTGTACGTGCTCGCGGCCACACGGCACCGCGCGCCGCGCTGGTTCGCGGAAGGCCTGGCGGTTCACGAAGAAGGGCTCGGCAATCCGGCATGGTCCGACCGGCTTACGCCGGATGTGGTGGTGGCGCTCAAGGCCAAGAAGATGTTGCCGGTGTCCGAGCTCGACCGTGGTTTCGTCCACCCGGAGTACCCCGAGCAAATCCTCGTGTCTTACTATCAGGCGGGACGCGTCTGCGACTACATACAGGAGCTCTGGGGCGCCGAGGCGCTGGTGGAGATGGTGCGTGCGTTCGGCGAGCTGACACCGACGCCGGAGGTCATTCAGCGGACGCTGGGGGTGGCGCCAGCCACGTTCGACGAGCAATTTCAAACCTGGCTCTACCAGCACGCCGGGCCGATCGTCACGCAGTTCGACGAGTGGCGCACTGGCCTCAAGCGTCTGGTGGAGCTGGTCAACAGCGGCCAGACGGAGGCGGCGCTCGAGCAGGGCGAAGCCGTGCGCCGCCTGTACCCGGAGTACGTCCACGACGCCAACGCGTACGAGTTCCTCGCCGAGCTCAAGAGCGCGAAGGGCGACAAGGCAGGTGCGATGGCGGTGCTCGTCGACTACCAGAAATTCGGCGGCAGCAGGCCGGCGACGCTCAAGAAGCTCGCCTCTTTGCAGGAGGAGATGGGCCGGTTCAAGGACGCCGCTGCAACGCTCGACGGGATCAACGAGATTTACCCGGTCAACGACGAGGACCTGCACCGCCGTCTCGGGGCTCTCTGGCTCAAGCAGGAGAACTTCGCGGGCGCCGTGCGCGAGTACGCGGCGGTCGTGGCGCTGCACCCGCTCGACAAGGCCGGCGCTCTGTACGATCTCGCGCAGGCGTACTTCTCGGCGCACCAACTCGACAAAGCGGAAACGACCGTGCTCGGAGCGCTCGAGGCGGCGCCTGGCTATCGCCCCGCCCAGCAGCTCCTGCTGAAAATAGAAGACGCCGCGTCGAAGCGGCGACAGTGAACGCGTCGGACCGGGGGGAAGGGGCCCCCGGAGTGAATCTCGACGTCGTTCGACACCCAGAGGACGAACATTCATGGCTACGACGACGACGACTGCTGACCTCGCGCTCGACTCTGCGGAACTGAAAGAGCGCGTCGACCGCTTCCGGTCGGTGCGCGACCAGCTGCTGGAACAGGTTCACTCGGTGATCGTCGGCCAGGACGAAGTACTGGATCAGATCCTCATCGCGCTGTTCGTCGGCGGCCACTGCCTGGTGACCGGGCTGCCGGGCACGGCGAAGACGCTGATGGTCCGGACGATCGCGCAGACACTGGGGTTGATCTTCAAGCGCATACAGTTCACGCCGGACCTGATGCCGTCGGACATCACCGGGACGGACATCATCGAGGAGGATCAGACGACCGGCAGGCGGCGATGGACATTCGTGCAGGGGCCCATCTTCGGGAACATCCTGCTGGCCGACGAGATCAACCGAACGCCGCCAAAGACGCAGTCGGCGCTGCTCGAGGCGATGCAGGAGCTGTCCTGCACGGTGCGCGGGAATCACTACGCGCTGCCGGCGCCGTTCTTCGTCCTCGCGACGCAGAATCCGATCGAGCTCGAAGGTACCTACCCGCTGCCCGAGGCCCAGCTCGATCGGTTTCTCTTCAACACCGTGCTCGACTACCTGAGCGCCAAGGACGAAGTCAAGGTCGTCGCGCAAACGACCGCCAACCGGGTCGTCCAGGTCCAGACGGTGACCAGCGCGGAGGAGATCCTGGACATCCAGCGCCTGGTGCGCATGGTGCCGATCGCGGAATCGGTGGAGGAGTACGTCGTGAATCTCGTGCGCGGCACGCGCCCCTCCGACGTCAGCGCTCCCGATTTCGTCAAGCAGTACGTCAATTTCGGTGCCAGCGTGCGCGCCGCGCAGTTCATCGTGCTCGGGGCCAAGGTCCGCGCGCTGTCCCGCGGCCGCTATCACGTCGCGTACGAAGACATCACGGCGCTGGCGGCGCCGGTCCTGCGGCACCGGATTCTGCTGAACTTCCAC
>DASZFS010000340.1:0-3141 GCA_035939575.1 Vicinamibacterales bacterium
ACGAATGATCGGCATCGACGTGCCGCGGCCGAACGCGCTGCGCGCGCTTACTCTGCTGCGTGCCGAATCGTCGTCGATCCATCATCCGATCGGGCACGCGGAACTGCATCTTAATGACAGCTGCGACGCGCATCCGGTGGTGTGGAACCGTCCAGTCGCGCGGCGACGCTGTAGATCTAATCCCGAAAACGGGCGATGTCGTAATGGTGTCACGCGCTGGGCGAAATCGGTGGTTGGTCTTCCGATGTCCCTCGGGGTGCGGAGACGAAGTGCCGATCAACCTCGATTCACGCACGGGTCCAGCGTGGCGCCTGTACAACCCCGGCCCCCGAGCGAGCCTCTATCCATCAGTTTGGCGGGAATCGGGCTGCGAGGCACATTTCATTCTGAGCCGCGGGAAGCTTTGGATAATCTCTGACAATGAGACTGCTTGGGGCGCAGCCGATTTGGACGACGACCTAATCGCGGCAGTCAAAGCTCGCCTCACATCAGAAGCGCAGCACTACTTCGACATCGCGGAAGCCATGGGCGAAGAACCTTGGGACGTCCTGAGGACGTGCCGGCTGCTCGTCCGACGAGGTCATGCTGTCGAAGATGTCCGCAGGGATCGCGGGTGCTTTCGAATTACCTTGAATCCGCCGACGATTTCGAAAAACCCCGACTGACGTCGCTTCAAATGATGTAGTTTTGGTAATATTCCCTAGTCGATTCTCTTACTCACCTCGACTCACCCCGCCGCGTTTCGTTCGGAACAGAACCGTTAGAACCGCGATTCGGAGAACGAAGCCCAACCCGCAGGCTGCGCTTCGTGTCGCAGACGGCGCGAGGACCACTATCGATGGGCGGATCGCCGTGTTCGACCAAGGCGGCGATGACCGACAGACCTGGCTATATGTGCGGGGCTTCTTTGGCGGCGGCAACACGTGGGTCCACGAGGTCCGGAGTTCCGCGTCGGCAACCACCTCGCCCGTCGAGCGGAAGCGATAGGCCCCTAGCAGGCCGTGGTGAAAGTCCGCACGGCCTGCTAGCAGCCCGTGGTGGACTTGGTTGATTCGATCATTCGCCAGAAACGAGTCCTCGTACTACACTGCCGCGCATGGCCATGGGAATCCGACAGCCTGAGCAATCGTCGTTGTGGGTCGCGACCGATGACTTGCCGAAGTCGCCCGGACATCCCTTCTATACGCGGCTGAATACGCTGCTTGATGCGCACGGGTTTGATCCATTTGTCGAAGGGCAGTGCCGCGAGTTCTACGCGGCGGTCATGGGGCGGCCGAGCCTCGCGCCGGGCTGCTACTTTCGGTTGTTGCTGCTCGGGTACTTTGAAGGCATCGATGCCGAACGCGGGATTGCTTGGCGCGCGAGCGACTCGTTGGCCATCCGCAGCTTTCTGCGACTGCCCTTGAACGACCCGCCGCCCGATCATTCGACGATTTCGCGGACGCGACGCTTGATCGATCTCGACACCCACCGCGCCGTCTTCACGTGGGTGCTGGAGCGGGTGGCCGAGGCGGGGTTGCTCAAAGGGAAGACGGTGGCGATTGATGCGACCACGCTCGAGGCGAACGCCGCGATGCGCAGCATCGTCCGGCGCGACACCGGCGAAAGTTATGAGGCGTTTTTGACCGGGCTCGCGAAGGCGTCGGGGATCGAGACGCCCACGCGCGAGCAATTGGCGCGGCTGGACCGGAAACGCAAAAAGAAGGCGTCGAACAAGGACTGGACGAACCCGTACGATCCCGATGCGAAGGTCACGAAGATGAAAGACGGCCGGACGCATCTGGCCCACAAAGCCGAACACGCCGTCGACTTGGCGACCGGGGCCGTGGTCGCCGTGACGCTGCAGGGCGCCGATCAAGGCGACACCACGACGATTGAGCAGACCCTGGCCGAGGCGGTCGAACAACTCGACATGGTGGCTGACGCCACGGATGCCGTCGTCGAGACGGCCCCGGAAGTCGTGGCGGATAAGGGTTACCACAGTCGCCGCACGGTCCTCGACCTGGAGACGAACGGCTTCCGCACCTACATCAGCGAACCGGCTCGCGGCCCGCAGTCCTGGGACGAGCAACAGGACGCCCGTGACGCGGTGTATGCGAACCGTCGGCGCCTGCGCGGGGACCGGGGGCAGCGTCTGCGGCGGCGGCGCGGCGAGTACGTCGAACGCACCTTCGCGCACGTCTATGACACGGGGGGCATGCGACGGACGCATCTGCGCGGTCACACGAATATCTTGAAGCGGCTCCTCATTCATACGGGCGGATTCAATCTCGGCCTCGTGATGCGCCACCTGATCGGCCTCGGCACGCCGCGCGGGCTGCAAGGCCGCGTCGCGGCCGTGATCGCGGCCCTTTGGGTGCTGCTCGACCACGCACGCGCCGGTGTGTCGACGATCGCGTCGGATCGGGTGATCATCGCTCGGCGCCGCTCGCTCGGCTTTCTGACGAACCACCGTGGCAACTCGTCAGCACACGTTACTTACACCACGGGCTGCTAGGCGACGCACTGTTTCCACGGCCTCGAAGGGATGAGCCGTAGTCCGGAATTTCGTCTCGTAGCTAGGAACTCAGGGAGGAGCGAGTCAGGAGAAGGCTCGGTACGCCAGGAATCAGCACAGCACGCGGCAAGATCCGACAGAGAAGTATACATCATGCGGAGGACGACGTGTATCTTGCGCCTGGGTTCGTGACTGAGGAGGACGTTGCAGGTATCCGCCCTGTTCCGTGTGCATGGGTTGTCGGGCCAGACGGGTACGATTCTCCGTTCGCTCTTTAGAGCCGAAACGGCCTCTTGATATGGGCGTTCGCGCTGCACAGCCGGGTCTTCGAGCTATTCGTCGAAGAGTCGTCCGTGGCAATCGAGAGCACGGCGGAGTTCGAGACGTACATCCGAGAGTTGGCCGCCGGCACGATTTGGCCCGACGAATGAGGCCGTGAGGTTCACGGCGACACCTGAGCCGCTCGTGGCCGCGGCCCAATCGGTCGACCCTGAGTAACGCCGAAGAGATCAACGATCCCGGCGCTCGCATCGGACGACAGATCGCGACTTTCGAGGACCAATGGCGTCCGTTCGATGGCGGGTCGCCTACAATCAGTGACTGAGTTAGCCGAAAACGCCAACAAATGTCCTTGTGGTACCGGC
>DASZFS010000341.1:0-2246 GCA_035939575.1 Vicinamibacterales bacterium
ATCCCAAGGCCAAGGTCGAGCCCACCGATGATTACAGTCAGCATGACCGGGAGCACAATTGCGGCCTCGACCAGGGCCGATCCGTCGTCATTTCTCATGCAGTCTCCCCGCCGCGAGGGGTCCTGCGGGAGATAACGCGAACCACGCCGGCAACGTCAAGACTGGAGGCCGATCGTGTGGTGGCTGGAATTGATTGATGGCTACGCCAGCAACGCCGCGACGAAGGAGATGAGCCATGGCCGGCACTGTAACGGTGTTCGGCGGAACCGGTTTCATCGGCCGCCATCTCGTGGCGCTGCTTCTCCGAACTGGCAAGACGGTGCGCATGGCCGTACGCCACCCCGGCCGTGTTAAGACGCCGGCTGAAGCCACCAATTCACCGGGAGTCGAGCACGGTGATCGTCAGTGGCCGCCAGTTGGAGCTGAAGCGCCTTGTCAGCGCCGAGCGCGGAACGAGGTCAGAGCTGCATCGGCATCAGGCTAACGTCTCGGCTACCTCTTCTACCACATGGTTCGAATCCGTCTTCCCCCAGCAGAGAGTCGTGTGCGAACCAGACTTGATCTCTGGCCGATACGCTATCCTATCGGTAAGTGACGACGGTGGCCGTGCCGCCGGGCTAAACAGATGGAGGTTGAGCTTCGGCGGCTGCGGCGAGGCCGCCCTCGCCCGAGCGATCGATGGCATCTAGACGAGATGGTTGTTCGGATCGCTGGCAAGCAGATATACCTCTGGCGTGCCGTCGATCACGAAGGCGAGGTTCTCGACATGCTGGTGCAACGCCGCCGCGACACCCGAGCGGCATTGCGGCTGATGCGCAAGTTTCTCAGAAAGCAAGGGTTTGCGCCGAAATTGCTAGTGACCGACAAGCTGCGCTCCTATGCTTCCGCGTTCCGGCGCTAATCTGACGAGATCGCCCGAGCCGCGGTGTTTCTGACTGTCGGAGAATGCCGGGTTTGTCACCGGTCAAACCCTGCATGTAAACGGCGGTTCTTGCGACGCAGGCCCAAAGTCACCAAAATCACGCCACAACTCGGGTGATCCGGGGAATGTCGATTGGTGAACAGTAGGGAGGTGCACAATGCGCGCGATGGACGTGATGACGACCGACGTGATCACGGTTGATCCGGAGACGACGGTCCAGGCCTTGGCGACGCTGCTCGCGGAACGCGGCATCAGCGGCGCGCCAGTCGTCGATGCGAGCGGACGTCTGGTCGGCATCGTCAGCGAGGGCGACCTGCTGCACCGGGCTGAGATCGGGACGGCGCGGCGCCATCGCGAGCGCCGGCGTTCATGGTGGCTCGACCATTTTGCCGCCGAGCTCGCCCGCGATTACGTCAAATCACATGGCCGCACCGTCAAGGACATCATGACACGTGATGTCGTGACCGTCACCGAGGACACCGACCTCGGCGAAGTCGCGGCTTTACTGGAGGCGAAGCGGATCAAACGCGTGCCAGTCACGCGCGATGGCAAAGTCATCGGCATTATCAGCCGGGCCAACCTCGTCCGCGCGCTCGCGGCGACAAAGGGCGCGCCACCGCGCGAGGGCGAGGATGACGACCGCACGATCCGCGCGCGGCTCGTCGCCGAGCTTAGCCGCGAAGAATGGGCGAAGGTCTGGCCGGAGGACATTATCGTCCGCGACGGTGTCGTGCATTTCTGGCTCTCCTCGGACGAGCCTGAAGAGAACAAGCAAGCGCTGCGGGTCGCGGCGGAAACCACGTCCGGCATCCGCCGCGTCGAGGAACACGTTGTACCTGCCCCGGTGTTTCCGGCTTTCTAGTCGCGTCCAGCCGGGATCTGCTGTCGCCTGTCCGACGACGCTTTTGCGCACGATTCCAGACCTTCGTGCCACCGCCTCGGAACGCAGAGGTTCCGACCCTACGTGGCCATGAGCAGCCCGTTCAGGTGATCCCAGAAGCGGAAGTTCACGGAGGCCCGAGTGCCTGCCAGCGTCCAGTTGGTCTCGGTT
Source organism: Vicinamibacterales bacterium (assembly GCA_035939575.1). GTDB lineage: Bacteria > Acidobacteriota > Vicinamibacteria > Vicinamibacterales > CAVVIG01 > DATKHR01. The sequence goes on from DASZFS010000341.1 coordinate 1,974, forward strand.
CGAGTCCCCGAGCGGCCACGCCGGCAGCGAGTTGTTCTTCCGCGACGAAAAACTGCAGCTTCTCGCGAGACGTGCTGAGGCAATCCTCTCGGGCCGTCCTGCGGCAGAGGTCGAACGGCGTGGGATTGGTCGTCTGGAGCTGCGAGAGATCTTGCTTGAGGGGCTGATCGATATGGGTAGCTGTGCCTTACACGACCGTCTCGAGCCGGCTGAACCGCACCCGGATCAGTTTCCGAACACTGGTCTGTCCATCCGCCCCTTTGTCGACCACCG
>DASZFS010000342.1:0-24949 GCA_035939575.1 Vicinamibacterales bacterium
CGGCACCGCCGTAGCCGGAATGCTCTTCATCTGGATCGTGATCCTGGTCACGTATGTCCGCTTCCGGGCGGCGCTGACGAGCGAGCAACTCATGCGGCTGCCGATTCGGATGCCCGCTCATCGCGCGGCCGCGGCGTTCGGCATCGCTTCGCTGGTCGCGATTTCGGCGACGACGTTTTTCGTCGACGGGCTGCAATATAGTGTGGTGTCGTATCTGTCTTTTCTGGCCCTGATGTCCTTCACCTACGCGCGGGCTCGCAGGCGCGCGGCGCGTTCATAGCCTATGCATCCTCCGTCCTCCGTCGCCGGCATTCAGTCCTTCCCCATCGAAAACCTCCGCCGGCGGTTTCCGGCGCTCGAGCGGTCGGGGGGTTTTCTGTTCTTCGACAACGCGGCAGGCGCGCAGATTCCAGCCAACGTCCTCGAGGCGGTCACCGAGCATCTGCTGGCCCGCAACTTCCAACGTGGCGGCCCGTACCGCCATTCGCGCGAGGTCGACGCGATGATCGCGCGTGCGCGGGAGAGCGTCGCGGTGTTCGTCAACGCGCGCAGTGCCGAGGAGATTGCGTTCGGCCTCAACGCCACGTCGTTCATCCGGGCCATCAGCCTCGCCGTCGGCCAGACGCTGGCATCCCGACCCGAGATCGTCGTCAGCGATCTCGATCACGAGGCGAATGTGGCGACGTGGCTGGCCCTCGAGCGCGCCGGCGCCCGCATCGTCTGGTGGCGCGCGCGGGTGGACGGCCATGGCGCGAGACTGCTCCCGATCGATCTCGAGCCGCTCCTGTCCGAACGCACCAGGCTGGTCGCTTGCACGATGGCCTCGAACGCCACCGGCAGCCTCGTCGACGCTGCGGCGGTCGCACGACGCGCTCACTCGGTCGGCGCGGAGGTGTTTCTCGATGCCGTGCATTACGCGCCGCACGGGCCGATCGACGTGCAGGCGCTCGACTGCGACTACCTGGTGTGTTCGGGATACAAGGTGTTCGCGCCCCACATGGGCTTCGCGTGGTGTCGCCCCGAGTCCATCAATCGGCTCCCGACCTTCCGGGAGGACTTCATCCCCGACGCCATGCCCGACAAGCTCGAAGCCGGCACCTATGCATACGAGAACGTAGCAGGTATGGAAGCGGCCGTCGGTTACCTGGAGGATCTGGGGCGCACCTGCACGGCTGGCGCGCCCGCCGACCCGCGTGACAGCGCTTCACGCGCCGAAGTCATCCGCGCGGGCATGCTGGCGATCGCGGAGTACGAACGAACGCTCTCGAAGGCGCTGCTCGATGAAATGGCGGGCATCCCCGGCGTTACCGTGCACGGGGTGACGAGCCACGAACGGCTGAACGAGCGCGTGCCCACGCTGTGCTTCAGCGTGGCGGGTCAAGCCGCGTCTGGCATCGCCGCCGCTCTGGCAACGCGCGACGTCGGCGTCAGGAGCGGCCATATGTACTCGCCGCGATTGATGGCGCGGCTGGGCCTGCTGCCCGCCGGCGCGGTGCGCGCCTCGCTGGTCCACTACAACACGGCCGGCGAGATCGCTGCGTTTGGCGCGGCGTTGCGCCAGCTGGTCGACAAGCGCCAATGACCCCGGACGAATTCCGATCGCGCTTTCCTATCTTCAGCAAGCGCATCTTCGTGAACACCTGTTCGCAGGGAGCGCTGTCCACGGACGTCGACGAAGCGATGCGCGCCTACCTCGACTGTTGGCACGAGCACGGGTCGCCGTGGGAGCGCTGGGTAGATGAGGTCGAGCAGCTGCGGATGCGGTTCGCTGCATCGATTGGCGCCGATGTTGACGAGATCGCCGTCATGCCGAGCGCGTCAGCCGGGATTAACGCGATCGCCAGCGCGCTCAGCTTCTCCGGGACCCGTTCGCAGGTCGTCATCGGCGACTTCGAGTTCCCGACGATGGCGCAGGTGTGGCTGGCGCAGGAGAGGCGGGGCGCCTCAATTCGCCGCGCCCGTGCTCCGTCAGCCGCGCCCGACACGTTGCCGCTCGAGGCCTACGCCGCGGCGATCGACGAACGTACGCTGGTGGTTCCCGCGACGCACGTGTGCTTCCGCAACGGACACAAAACGGACATCGCCGGTCTGACGCGGCTGGCGCACGACCGAGGCGCGTTTGTCTTTCTTGACGACTACCAGCGCACCGGTGCCGGCCCGATTGACGTGCACGCCCTCGGCGTCGACTTCATGGTCACCGGATGCCTGAAGTACCTGCTCGCGGCGGCCGGGATTGGCTTTCTATATGTCCGACGGGATCTCATCCAACGGTTCGAGCCAACGGTGACCGGCTGGTTCGGCCGCGTCAACCCGTTCGCGTTCCGGATCGACGAGATCGACTGGCCCTCCGGCGCCAATCGATTCGAAAGCGGCACGCCGCCGGTGCCGAACGCGTACGCGGCGCTCGCGGCGCTGGAGCTCCTCGACCGCATCGGGTACGACGCGGTCGGACACCAGGTCGAATATCTGGCCGCCCGCTATGCGCGTGCCGCGTGCGATCACGGATTTGTGGTACGCACGCCCGTCGCGCCGGATCGTTGCGGCCCGCTCGTCGTCGTGCAGAGCGTCGACGCACCCGAGCTGGTCCGCAAGCTCGCGGCGCGGGGCATCATCGCATCGTGTCGCGGCAACGGTCTTCGGGTGGCCTTCCACGCCTACAACACCGAGGGCGACGCCGACGCGGTCGTCAGCGCGCTGATCGCCGAGTCCGCCCTGCTCGAACGTCGCCATGGCCTGGCGTGACGGCTTCTCCCGCGGCAGGGGCTTCATCTGGTTTGCATAGGGCTGAAGACTCGTGGCCGCGTGCAGTTGCCTGCGCCCTCGATTCGCAACGACCGCCTGCAATCGTTGACAATTCCAGTTTTTGGGCGAGGCAACTGCACGCGACCATGAGTCTTCAACCCACCTTGCGAGAAAGCAGATCACCCGATTTCACCATTTCCATGGCAGGGTATCGAGCGATGGGAGGCTGCGCCGCACGACGCGGGTGTTATAGGTCGCCTGGTACTGCCTGTAGTCAGGTGAGTCCGGGTAGTGCTCCGGCGGCGAGTACGGGTACGAGGTCATCGCGTGAAACGGCAGTGGACCGACGACATCCGGGCTCGCCGAATTGATGTCCATCTCTTTACTGAACCCGTCGGCACGCAGCAGAAACGTGCGCGTCCACCCTCCGCGAAGCGGACCCACGGCGCCAGCGTCGAAGCTCACACCGATCTCGTCGCCGGGCTGAGCGATCACGAACATGTCGTCGCTCTTCGCCAGGAGATCGCGCACGTCGCCAAGGCGCGTGTATCGTCCGAGCATCGTCTTCCACGGCGACACGAGCGAGACGCGATCGTAGTCATACCTCAACGGCTCGCGTCCATCGGGCCGGACTTCCGCCGAGAATCCGCGGTGCCGTAGTGTGGCCGCGACGGGATCCAGAAGATGGGTCGATGACACGTCGTGATCGGCAGCTGTCCCGACGAGCACCCGGTCCCAGTAGATGCTCATGTTGGTGACGATCCGTACTTCGTGCTCGCCGGGCTTCAGCAGACCAGAGAGATCGACCGTCACGGTCTGCGGCCGGCCGACGGCGATACCGATATCGTCCACGACGGTTCGCCATCGTCCTGCCGAATCCCTGGCCTGAAGCCCTGGCGGCCTCAACGCCAGGCCCGCCTGGTGCGCGGCCAGGTTATCGCTGGAGAACGCGTAGTCAGTCCACCCCGTGAGGAGCAGCACTGGCGCTGGACCGACGGGGTTGAGGTCGAGCGTCAGGGTGTGCGGTGCCGCGTAGCCGCGAAATGCCGTGAGCGTGAACCCGTCGGCGTACCGTCGATCGAGACGACTGATGCGATCCGTCACATCGCGTCCCTCCTGGTCTGTCGCGCGAGGAACGTGCGTGCCGCTGACGGTAAACACACGGAACGGTTTTGGCGTGTCAGTCATCCCCTCGTTCGGGTACACCTCGGTGCCCACTGGGTGCACAATCGCCAGCAGCTGCAGGCGATCGAGAAACAGCGCTTCCTCCAGCTCGTTGGTGACGCGAATTTCAAATCGGCCGTTCTTCGGCTTCAGCTGGCCGCTCTGGATCCTGACGTACTCGATTGGGTTCGGTCTGTTGCGCGCGCGTGCGCCCGCGGCGTCCGGATTCTCGAGATATCCCATCTCGCCGCCCCCCATGAAATCGGTGACGAACTCGAACCGGTCGCCGTTCCAGGTGTACAGGAACGGGCAGGAGGACGGCTTGCGGTCCAGTTCTTCGATCGTGAGTGGCGACGTCAACACCGGAGTCTGCGCCTCGGTTTGCAGAATCCCGGACGGCCAGAGTACCCGTGCCGCGTCGACGCCGCCGCGGCGGCCGACTCCGAAAATAGCGTCGGCGGGACCGACGGCCGGCGTCGCGGACGATGTTTCCATTCTTGCCATCAGGCTGCCCGCGCGAACTTGGATTTTCGAGCCGATCCCGCCCCGGTTGCTGACGCGGCCCTTCAGAGTGACGCGGAATGAGCGGTTCTCGCTTGGGCCGTCGTTGCGCCACAACGTCACCGCGTTTCCGTTTGCGGTGACCACATCCGGACGCCCATCGCCGGTCAGATCCGCAATGGCCAGCGCCCTCGCCGACGAAAGCGCCTGCGTGCCCGCCGCCGGCGGCGCCGCGGCCGTCGTGACCTCGCTCCACCGCTGCCCGAGGTTGCGGAAGATGCGAAACCCGTCGCTGGACCATGTCAGCAGATCGATCAGACCATCGTTGTCGTAGTCGACGAGTTGCGAGGCAACTGCACCTGTGGCGTGCTCCGGGCCGCTCGCGGCACTGAAATGGCCCCGGCCATCGCTGAGGGCGAAGACGCCGCCGGCGGCCCGGGCAAAGAAGAAATCGGGAAAGTCATCCTTGTTGAGATCCGCGGCCGCCACCGACGTCACTTCGTCCTGTGACCCCACGATGGCGGTCAGCCCCACGTCCCGGGCAACGTCACGGAACGTGCCGTCACGCTGATTCTGGAATAGGAGCGGCGGACCGATCCGGTTGACAATCAGCAGATCAACGTCGCGCCGATTGTCGAAATCGGTCGGCACGATGGCGACGGCGCGCGTCGGCACCTGGAGGCGCGCCGCGGCGGTCGTGTCCGTGAAGGTGCCGTTTCCGTTGTTCCGGAGCAGTCGCAGCGGCGCCGGGGCGAAATCATCGGGAAACACGAGACTTCGTCCCGCCGACCGTTCGCGGCTGCCCGCGAGATCCGCGAGCCCGCCGATCACGAGATCGAGATCCCCGTCGTGGTCGACGTCGACGAACGCGGCCGCGCCCGGAAGAAATGGATACGGCGGAATGCCTGCCGCCTTCGTGACGTCGGAGAAGTGGCCGCCTCCGTCATTGTGGTACAGCGAGCTGGTGCCGTATCGCAGCACGAACAGATCGGGACGCCCGTCGTTGTCATAGTCGCCGGCCAGACACCCAATCGTCACGCCATCCTGCGGTGACGCCCCGAGACCTGATCCGGCGGTCACGTCAGTCCACTTCCCACCGCCGTCGTTGCGAAAGAGCGTCATGCCCGCTGGCGATGCCACCAGCACGTCCGGAACGCCGTCCCCGTTGAAGTCGACGAGCGTCAGCCCTCCTCCAAGCCCGACAGCGATTTGCTGTATGGCCTCAGGCGTCAGATCGCCGCCCGAAAACCGCCGGCCGAAAGGCGATGGCCCTGGTGAGCCCGATGAGCTTGATGTTCCCGCTCGCAACGGCCCGACGGCGGCGGGTGTGAATCGCACCGCCGGGACCGCCCGATCGACCAGATCGGTCTCTGCGCCAGTTGACGCGAGCGCCTCGGCATAGCGCCCCTGCTCGAGGTATCCCGTTCCGAAAGTGACCGCGTACCCCGTGGTGCGAAGCTCCTGCGCGTGTCGCAGGACATCAGTGCCCTCAGCCGTCTGACCGCTGCGCGTCAACGCAAGGCCCAGGTTGTAAGTCGCGGTGACATTGAACGGTTCGGCGGCGGCGGCGGCACGAAGGACGGCGATGGCCTGCGCGTACTGCCGCTGCTCGAGATCGATCTGTCCGAGGTTGACGAGCGTGCCGACGTCCGCCGGATCGAGTTGGCGAACGCGCTCGAACTCGCGGGTGGCGTCGGCCGTTCTATTCCCGGCCCTGGCCACCAGGCCCAGGATGTAATCCGGCTGTGGCGTGGCCGGCAGCAGACGTGCCGCAACGTTCGCCTCACGTGCGGCACCGGTTTCGTCCGCGGAGTACAGCAGCGCCAGACTGAGATTGACATGGGCCATCGCCAGCGAGTCGTCGAGTTGGAGCGCCTGCCGGAACGCGGCGGCGGCTTCGGCGTAATTGAATCTCTCGAGCTCGGCAACGCCGCGATTATTGGCGCGGTACGCCCGCTCGCGAACCGCCGCGCGCTCTTCGCCGCGACGGCACGCACTCGCGCCCGCAAGCGCTGCAATCCCTGCGGCCGCAATCACGATCCCTCTGACGGTCATCGATCGCCAGGCGACGACGCCACGCGCGACGCGCCTGGCCGGCTTCTTGTAGGATAACGCATCAATGGATCCCCTCAGGTATGCGGTAGCCGCGTGTCAGACCGACCTCCCGAACCCGATCGATCGCCGCCAGATGCGATCGAATACGGATCGGATGCTGAACATGATCGACTCGGCGGTCGAGGGAGCCGCCCCCTTTCTGCCAGTTCGGCTGATCGTCTTTCCTGAATTCGCCCACGCCGCGCCCATCTTCCCGAGCGTCGATGAATTGCTCACCAAGCTCGCCGTCCAGGTCCCGAACGAGCACACCGAGCGGCTGACGGCAAAAGCACGTGAGCTCGATGTGTACATCCAGAGCGGTTCCATGATCGAACAGGACACCCGGTGGCCCGGGGTCGTGTTCAACACGACCTGCCTCATCGGACCGACGGGCATTCTATCCCGGTATCGCAAGGTGAACCCGTGGATTCCGTTTGAGCTCCACAGCAGTCCTCACGATCTACCCGGATACGACGAGCCGTTCTTTCCGGTGACGGATACGGCCATCGGGCGCATCGGATGCGCCATCTGCTACGACTGGCTCTTTCCGGAAGCGATTCGGCAGCTGGCGGCAAACGGTGCGGAGCTGCTGATCCGCGTGTCGGCTTACATGGATCCGTGGGGGGCGACCGAGCCAATGAACTGGTGGACGGTCATCAACCGGGCCCGAGCGATCGAAAACCTCGCGTACGTGATCGCTGCAAACCAGGGCGCAAGCTTGAAGCACTATCCGCCGTACTCCTGGCCGGGCGGATCCCAGATCGTCGATTTCGACGGTCGCATTCTCGCGAACGCCTCACCGGGACCGGGCGAGCGCATCGTCGTGGCAGCCGTCGATGTGTCGGCGTTGCGGCATGAGCGCCAGACGCGACTCGGTCATCACATGGCGGCTCACCTGCGCACGGAAGCGTATCCGGTCTACCGCGGCCAGGCGTATCCGTCGCGGCAGAACCACGGCACGCCGCTGTCGTACCAGGAGAACGTTCGCCGAATCGAGCAGGCGAAAGAGTCGCTGGCGTTTCCGCGAAAATGACGGCACGCCCCGCAGGCTCTCAGGACCGGCGGTAGGGAGGTTGTTCAGTTCGTTACGGCGTGACGGTAACCGTCACCTGCGCGTCCGTCACTAACGCGCCGTCGTCCGCCCTCGCGCACAGCACGTAGGTTCCCGGTTCGTCAAATGTGGCCGTTGCCGTCCACTTGCCGTCGGCCGGCAGCTCGGGAGGCGTCCACAACGGTGCCCATGGTGAGTTCGCGCCCGTCCGCGTGTCCTCCCACGGCTCGACCTGCGGCGGATCGATTTTCACTGTCCCGGATCCCCGATACACGAACCAGGAGAGATGCAAGCCGACGACTTTCCCGACCGTCGCGCGCGAGGGAGGGATCATGGCCGGATTGCGCGTGCCGAACAGCTTGGCGAATTCTTCCGAGCCTCGCGTGCGCGAGTTCCCCCCGACCACATCGCCGCGCCCGCGCCGCTTCGGGACGCCATCGTCGGTCACCCAGGCGATGAGCGGCAACGGCTGGCCGACTTTGACGTTGCGTTGTCGCTCGCCATCGAGCTTGACCACGGGCGGCTTGTTGGCGCGCACTTCGGGACTGCTCGTGCCTGCGCCGAGCGCGCCGGTCTCCGACGCTTTCACCACATCGTCGACCTTGGAATCCAGGCGCAGCGTGCCGTACGCTTTCTGCGTCTTGCCGCGCGTGGTGAGCGTCCAGACCATTTCCTTGTCGCCCCAGTCCTTCGGGACGTGAACCTTGAACACGAACCGATTGCGGCGCGGCAGAAAGTGCGTCGGCTGACCGAGATCAGGCCCCCCCGGCTCGAGGTTGTTCTCGGGGCCGACCGGGACATCGAGCTCTTCCTGCCAGTTGCGGTTCATGTAGCCGAAAAGGAAGTTGAACGAGCCGTCCGGGTTCTCTTCCCAGCCTTCGTAACCCGGCGACACCGTCTGGCCGCTGTTGTAGGTCAGCGACTGCGCAGCGCTGCTGCCGTGCCACGCCAACGTCAGCAGCGCGATCGCCGCCGCGGCCAGAGACACCCGCCGCATCTCAGCGCCGGCCTCCGGGCGCCCGCGTCGTGTTTGTCGTCTCTGCAGGAGCTTTCGGGATCACGAGGCAGAGCGGACAGCCAATCTGCACATCGTTGCGTGTCAGATGCAGCGTCTCGCGTCGTTTGGCCATCTCTGCCTGGAACTGTTCGTCGGTCATCGACACGCCCATCCCGAGGTCGATGAACATGTTCGCGATCGATCGATTGCCGGACCCCTGCCAGTTCCGGGGATCGGGAATGTTCTTGTTGGACGGCGTGTTGTCCATGAAGCCGATGATGTGCAGGATCGTGCCCTTTGGCAGGAGCGGCGCGTAGTTGTCCTCGTACGCATAGCCGCGGACCCAATTGTGATCGTAGCCGGCGCACGTCAACGTCTGGATCGTATAGCCCCAGATCGCCTCGAGGCACATCCGCATGCCCGGCGCGTGCAGGTGCGGCTCGAAGGTGACCAGCTTCGTGTTCTCCTGCAGCACCGTGTACGCGTGCAGCTGCTGATTGGCCTCCATCGGCATGATGTCGATGTCGACGCCGTTGCCGAGGCCCCTGGTCAGCGACCGTTTGTAATCGGGCTTGTACCCCTTCGGCGCGAGCTTGAACCCGATCTCGAGATGCGCTTTCGTCTCACGGCCGTTCGAGTGCAGGTGGACCGAATTCGAGACCACCCACGACTTGGCCTTGAGCAGCCGCGCGCCCATCGGATCGAAGAAATCCGCGTTTCGGCCGACCTCGTGGACCGGCCACGACGTGCTGTTCTCCTGATCGACGCCGACGTCGGGACTCGTGTCGACCTGTCCGTCGGCGCCTTCGACGCGCGTGCTCCAGATCATGTGGTGGAACACATACCGCCCGCCGACGGTCGCCCGCCCGGTGCCGTCCTTTGGTACGTCGTTCACCTCGCGGATCTGCAGCGCCAGGACATAGCGATCGTCGTCGACTCCGACCGGGACGCTTTCGATCTCGCCCCACCAGTCTGGTGCGCCGGCCTTGACGACGATGTCCCGGGTCTTGACGACGAGATCCGGTGTGCCGATGTTCCAGCTGTCGAGGTCAAGGAATTTCTTCGCCGGGGGCAGGTCCGCGGGATCGCCCTGCGGCGCGCCGCTGTCCACCCACTTCGCGATCTTCGCGATTTCGACGTCGCTCAGCGACGGATCGTCCTTGTAGTGCTGGATGCCGATGTTCTTCTCGACGTACCACGGCGGCATCACGCCGGCGTGAGGCCCGATGCTGGTGCGCTGCCTGATCGCGCGCGCCCACGGGCGAACGTCGGCGTATGTGACGAGCGACATCGGCGCGACACCATCCGACCGATGACAATTCTGGCAGCTGCGCTGCAGGATCGGTGCGATGTCCTTCGTGAAGGTGACCTCGCCCGGCACCGCCGGGCCGTCGGCCTTCAGCGCGGCGCGTGATCCAGCCGCGCTGACGATAGTGGCGAGCACTCCCGCGACGAGTCCGATTCTTCGAGCTTGCATAGGCTCAGTCCTTCCGCGTGCCCCATCGCTGATGGTTAATCCTTGCGCGTCCCGAGGCTCGACGGCGTGATGTTCAGAACGTGGCGATCGATCGCCCAGGCGGAGACGCCGAACCCGACGCCCGCCGCGAGGAAGATGAGGACCTTCGTTCTCTTCCGCATCCCGCTGGTGGCCAGGGCGGGTGCCCCCTGTACCCCCTGGCTGTCGACGGCCTCGGCGCGCGCTGGCATCACTCCGGGGGCCCCTGCCCCCAGGCCCGCGAGCCCCGGCGCCGGCAGCGCCACCGATCCGCGCCCGACTTCTTCAGCGATGCGAACGCCGGACTGGAGCAGGGTCTCGCCGGCGAACGCCATCGAGCTGCAGCCGAGCGAACCGATCAACGTCAGCACCACCAGTCGGCGCGTCATAGGTCCCCGCCCCTCGCAAATCGTCCGGTCACGTCAACGGCGCGGTCGATCGTCCTAGAATGCAATATTCGCGGTCGCCCGCGCAATGCGCGGGTCGAGGAACGTCGTGGGCCGCAACCAGGTCACGCCGTAGGTGGTGTTGACGTTCTGAATCGAATCGCCGTTCAGTGCATTGTAGAGGTCGAACGCCAGGCGCAGCCGGCCCCACCCAAGGTTGAGCATCTTGTTCACCGAAAGGTCCAGCTGATTGAAGCGCGGTCCGAACACCGAGTTCGGCGTATACAGATTGACCACCTGAGCGTTGGTCAACGTGGACGAGGCACGGCCGTTCTTGAACGTGATGTTCGCCGCGGTGACCGTCTCGGTCGCGTTCTGCACGGCTCCCGGCGTGTTGCGGAAAATGAAGCTGCCTGTGAACCCGCCCTTGAACGGGATGCTGCCGCGGAAGCGGAAGTCCGTGTTGTTCGCCCACGACGTCACGACGCGGCACAGGCCGGCGCCGTTGGTCACATAGCCATTCCAGGTGGTCGTGACGCCGTCGGTGGCGTTGATGTCCAGCGGCTGGTTCGGGACGTCGACGGTAAAGCAGTGGTTATCAACCTGGCGCCCGGTGTCCACGCCCCCGCCGAGGAGGACGCCGTGGGCGAGACGTCCGTTCGCGTTGAGCCAGACGCCATCCCAGTAGCGTTGCGGCAATCCCGTATTGCCATTCTTCCCGACGAACTCCTTGGCGTTCGTGACGCGCAACGTGTACTGACCGAACAACTGAGGCTTGATGTCGTAGTAGCCGCATTGCTGCTGCCCGGCGTTCGGCAGACGCGGGTCATTCGGCACGTTGATGCAGAACTCGTCGAACGAGGCTGACGTCAGCGGGTTCCCGTCGAGGCCGACGCGCTGCGTCACGGTGAAATTGCCATCCCAGTTGTGGTTGTACCCGAACTCGATCGAGAGCCCTTGCATCAGCTCGTGCTGTACGCTCGCGTTGATGTCCCAGAGAAAATCGCGGTTGGCGAACTTGGTTGAATCATCGAAGACCGTCGAGGACGGGATGAACTTGCCGAAGGCCACGTTGCTGATCGGACCGCAGACATCGCCGCCGCTGGCGCGGTTGTCCTGTGCGGCAAAGTTCTGAAGATCGCAATCCGGGATGTAGTTGCCGTTCGTGTCGGTCCACGTCCGGAAGGCCGAGTTGACGGACGAACTGAACGGATGAAAGCGGCGCGTGAAATCGCTCCGGCTCAACTGCACATACCGGCCGGCCGAGAACTTGAGTGCGGTTTTGCCGTCGCCGAAGGCGTCGAAGACGGCGCCCACACGGGGGTTGGTATCTTTCCAGTTGGGCACGCCGCTCAATGCGTCGACATGACGCGCCGGCACGAAGAGGCCGGCCGGCAGATCCGCCGCCGGATACCCGCCTTCAAACCAATCGAAGCGCAAGCCGAGATTCAACGTGAGGCGTTGGATCTTCCACGCATCCTGCCCGTAAAGGCCCAACTCGAGAAGCTGCCGTTCCTGCTGGAGGAACGGTTGCGCGTAATACTGAATCCGCAGCGGCTTGCCGTTGAAGAAGTCGTAGTTCAACCCGTCAACCTGGTTGTTGCGGCTCCGCGATTCGTCGTTGAACGCCTGCCCATCCGAGACGCCCATCTTGAAGTTGTGCGTGCCCGTCACGTACGACAGCGAGAAGCGCTCCTCGCTTCGGCCCGTCCGCGCCGTCGGCGCCGTGAGCAGCGTGGTGGCGCCGTAACGATAGCCGGTCGCCGTTTCAAGGATGGAGCGGTCGTCGCGGGTGACGCCCTGCTCGGCGAAGTTCACCCAGTTCGCGGTTTGCCAGGAGGCGCCCGCTTCGAGCAGCAACCGGGTGGTCAGCGGGGCCGACCACGTCCCTTGCACCACGCCGGATGGATACCAGTCCCAGCCGCGCTCCTGCTCGATCGCGTTCGCGCCGGTGAACGGCCCCGTCGTGCAGCGGCAGCCCTTTTGAAGGTCCGCGTAGAAGTTGAGGCGGTTCTTGTCGTTGATCTGATAGGTGATCCGGCCGGCATGCGTGCGATACCAATCGAACGCCGAGGCCGGTTGAAGAGATTGTCCGGCCGCCGAGGCCGCCGCCGCGTAGGTGACGTTCGCGTACGGCGTGCCGGGTTGACCGGGATAGAACAGCGTGGGCGTCGGGCCGACGATCCCCCGGCCCGGAATATTGGCGGTGTCCTGCAACGGGTTGTAGTAGGCGCTCGGCTCCTGGACCGTTGACCCCCACCGGGCAAGCGCGGCGAAGAACCAGATCTTGTCCTGCTTGATCGGTCCACCGATCTGCCCGCCCAGGCGGTAAATTTCCGCCACACTCGCCGCGGTCTTGATGGCCTGCGCCGACGCCAGGAGAGCCGGGTTGCCCTGCGTCCAGTCGTTCAGATTGCTCTTGATGTTGGCGCTCTGCATGGAGCCGTTGGAGAAGTACCCGTCGAGGCCGCCGCGAAAGGTGTTGCTGCCGCTCTTCGGGATCGCGTTCAGGAGCACGCTGCCGGACCCTGACTCCGCGCCCATGCCGTTGGTCTCGAGCTGCAGTTCCTGAATGTTGCCCTGATCGGTGATGTAGCCGACGCCGGAAGCGGCGCCGATGAAGTATTGGTTGCGGAAGCCGTCGAATTCCGCGCGCGTCCCGAGTTTGCCGTGGTAGAAGGTGTAATTGCCCTGCGCCGACCAGGTGTCGCGCGTCCCGCCGACGTCGGCTTGCGTCGCCGCGAAGCCGGGAGTCACGTACGCGAGCGTCTGCAGGCCGATATTGCCGGCCGGCAAGGCCTCGAGCTGACTGTTATTGAGAATTGACTGCTCTCGGGAATTCTGCACGTCCACGATTGGCGAGGCGCCCGCGACCGTCACCGTCTCGGCCAGCGTTCCGACGCTCATGCTCGCGTTAATCGTGGCGGTAAACCCGCTCGCGAGCTCGACGCCCGGCCGCTCGACCTTCGAAAATCCGGTGAGCGTGAAGGTGACCTTGTAGGTGCCCGGCCGGAGATCGACGATGCTGAAGCGGCCTTCGCCGTCGGTCACGACGGTGCGGACTCGCTCGATGAGCGCCGGGCTCTCGGCTTCGACCGTCACGCCAGGAATCACGGCGCCTGACGTATCCCGCACGACGCCCGAAATACCCGCCGCCTGCTGCGCCCAGGCGCCGGAAGAGGACAGCAGCGCACCGACCAACACCCCGACGGCAACGCGCGTGCGAACCATGGTCCTCCCTCGCAACCGACCAACCGGACCCGATTCTGCCGATTCTGGCAACGTCTAGCGCCGCTAACTCATGTTCTTCCGGCCACCTGTGGCCGTAGAGCTGGGCCGAGGGGGAGTATATTCGCGCCGCCCCGCATGTCAAATGACAGTTCGTGGCGATTTTGACTTAAAGCTGTCATGTTGGCCGAAAAGGATCCGCGTTTCATCGTCGATCCGGTCGTTTGGCAGCTCGAGCTGAATCGTCGTCCCCACGCCAAGGACGCTCGTGGCGCTGACGCGCCCGCCATGACGGGTGACGATCGCTTTCACGATCGACAGACCGAGACCGGTGCCTCGCGACGCGATGCCCTTCGCTGACGTCGTCTTGTAGAAGCGATCGAAGATCAGCGGCAGGTGTTCCTGAGGAATGCCTTCCCCCGAATCCGCGACAGTGAGCACGACGTTGGGGCCGAGCCGCTGGGCCTCGAGCTTGATCAGGCCGCCGTCGGGCGTGTGCCGCATCGCGTTCGCGGTGACATTCTCGAGCGCCTGTGCAAGGCGAAACAGGTCGGCCTGGACCACCTCGGCGCCAGGTGCCACCGAGCAAACGAACCGAATGTTCCGCGTCCGGCAGTCGACTCCGTGGTGCGCGATCACCTCGTCGAACACTTCCCGCGTGGCAACGGGCTGGATTTCGAGATCGCCGCCGCCCGCCTCCAGCCGTGCGGCGTCGAGCAAATCGCCGATGAGCCGCTCGAGACGCTGCGCTTCTCGCGTGGCAATCGCCACATGCCACAGACGCCTCTCGTCATCGAGCCGAACTTCAGCCATGGACAGGGTCTCGAGATGTCCGAGAACAGCGGTGAGCGGCGTCATCAGCTCGTGGGAGACATCCGCGATGAGTTGACGTCGGACGCGATCGGATTCCTCGAGCGCGCCGGTGCGCCTGGCGAGCTCGTCGGCCATCGAATTGAACGCGCGCGCGAGCTCTGCGACTTCATCGCTCCCGTCCTCGCGTGCGCGCGCCGTCAGGTCCCCGGCGCGCAGCCGGTCCGCCGCGGACCCGAGACCCAGAATGCGCGATCGAACGGGCCCGAAGATCGTCAGTGATGCGACGAGGGTGCCGATGACGAGCAGGGAAATCCCGATGGCCGCGATTTCGGCGCCGTACCGCTCGAGGACGGTGGGCGGGACGATGCCAAGCGTGCCGACCAGCCGTCGGTTCACCTTCAAGGGCACGGCGACGTAGATGCTCTGGCGGTAGGAGTCGGGGATGTCGTCGTACCCTCGCCTCAGGTACTCAATCACGCTGCGTACCGTCGACTCGGGCGGCGTGCGGCTTCCGACCACGCGGCCGTCCTGCATGATGACGAACACGTGCTGATCCCGCGGCAATCCGCGGATCCGATCGTCGAGGTTCAAGACGGGGTTGGCTTCAAGCTCGCCTGACAACTCGGTTCCAAGCGCGCTGGTCACTTCCGAGAGACTCGGCGACACCTGGCGGCCGACCAGCCAGACGACCACGCCACCCTGCACCGCCAGCACGAACGCAATGAGCAGGACGAAGCCGATGGCGATGCGCGCGTAGAGACTCCGGTGCCACGGCGGCCCGATGAGGCGCGACGGTTCGCCGCTCATGTCATGCCTCACCGAACTTGTAGCCAGCGCCCCGTACGGTGATGACTCGCTCAGGACAGCCAGGATCGGTTTCGACTTTCTGCCGCAACCGCTTGACGAGAGTGTCCACGCCTCGAACAGTGACGAACACGCCGTTACCCCAGATTCGTGTCAGCAGCTCGTCGCGGCTGAACACGACGCCGGGACTCGACGCAAGGAGGTACAACAGGGTGAACTCCTGCGGCGAGAGCGAGACGGCGCGGCCCTCGAGCATCACGCGATGTCGCGTCGGATCGATCGTCATGCCCAGCGCAGATACGGAGGGCGGTTCGAGACCGTTCACACCGGCGCGCCAGGTGCTGCGCGGACGACGCATGAGAGCCTTGATGCGCGCCAGGAGTTCGCGAATGCTGAACGGCTTGGTGACGTAATCGTCGGCCCCGCTCTCCAGGCCGACCACCTTGTCCGACTCCTCGCGCCGCGCCGTCAACATGAGGATCGGCACTTCGCGATTGGCCCCCGCCCGTCGGATCGCCTGGCACAGTGTGATGCCGTCGAGACTGGGGAGCACCACGTCCAGCACGATCAGATCGAACGGCCGCTCGGTCGCAATCTCGAGCGCCGCCCTGCCGTCGACGACGGTCGTGAACTCGTAACCTGCCAAGTCCAGGTGAAAACAGACGAGGTCGCGGATCGCCTCTTCGTCTTCCACGACCAGCACGCGCGATCGACCTACGCCGTCAGGCATGTGGACGCACCGAGCCGGCAGCGGCATTCTATTCGTGCCGTATTGTAGGCGGAATGACTTCACGCCGTGGACGGCCTTTAGATGACGTGGCCATAAACCCAGCGAACCGATATGCATGGCCCTGCCGTCCTGATAGCCTATCGGGTCACGACGGGTATAGCTGTGGGCGAGCCAACCAGGCGGTGACCCGGATGTCGGTGACAATGCGCCACGGGATCGCCGATAACCGCGTGCCGCGTGCGACGCTGCCGCTGCTCGGCCGCCTGGCCTTCGCCGGCGTCGTTGGCGCCGTTGGCGTTGTTGGCATTGTTGACGTCGTTGACGTCGTTCTAAGGGGCCAATCCCAGCCCGTCACGTTTGTCGACGTAACCGCGCGCGCCGGCATCGCCTTTCAGCATCACAACGGCGCCGCGGGGAATAAGTGGTATCCCGAGCTCTTCGGCAGTGGCGTCGCTGTCCTCGATATCGACAGCGACGGCTGGCCCGACCTGCTGTTCGTCAACGGCGCGGATTGGCGCCAGGGCGGTACGCGATCGCGATGCAGCTTGTATCGCAACAACCGCGATGGCACGTTCACCGACGCGTCATCCGGGAGCGGTCTCGACGGCGTCGCGGGGTATGCGCTCGGCGCGTCCGTCGCCGACTACGACAACGACGGTCGCGATGACGTCTTCGTGACCACCGCGGAAGGCGGCCGGCTCTTTCACAACGAAGGGAACGGGCGGTTCCTCGATGTCACGGAGCGATCGGGTATTCACAATCGTGACTTCGCGGTGAGCGCTGCCTGGCTGGATTACGACCGCGACGGCCTCGCCGACCTCTTCGTCGGAAACTACGTACAGTGGTCGCCGGAGGCCGAGGTCACATGCGCCCAGGGAGGCGTCAGGGGCTACTGCGGTCCGGATGCGTATAAACCGACGGCGCCGAAGCTCTATCGGAACCTCGGCGGTGGACGGTTCGAGGACGTGACCGCGCGGGCCGGTCTCGACGATCGGACCGACAAGGCCATGGGCGTGGCGGTGCTCGATTACAACATGGACGGGTGGCCGGATCTGTTCGTGGCCAACGATCGTGTCCCGGCAAAGCTCTATCGCAACGACGGCCACGGACATTTTGTCGATGAGGGCCTGCGTGCCGGCGTGGCGCTGAGTGAGAGCGGGGCCGCGCGCGCCAATATGGGCGCCGATGCGGCCGATTACGACCGATCTGGACGTCCGCACGTCGTTGTCGGGAATTTCCTGAACGAAATGCTCGGCCTGTATCACAACGAAAACGGCACCTCGTTCAAAGATGCGGCGCCGCGTTCGCCGGTCGGACGCGCAAGCCTGCTGTCGGTCACCTGGGGCGTATTCTTTCTGGACTACGACCTCGACGGGTACTTCGATATCTTCGCAGCCAACGGCGGCACCGATGAATCCCAGGGGATGGATGCCCGGGCCCGCCTGAGCCAGCCGCCGCTCATGCTCCGCAACCATGGCAACGGCGCGTTCGAAAACGTCACGCCGGATCTCGGCGCGGCGCTCAACCAGCCGCTGATGGCGCGCGGCGCGGTCTACGCCGATGTCGACGGCGATGGCGACCTCGATCTCGTGATCGCAACCCTTGCAGGGCCGGCCCATCTGCTCCGCAACGAGGGAGGCAACCGGAACAACTGGCTCCGCGTGCGCCTCGTCGGCTCACGATCGAACCGCAGTGCCCTTGGCGCCCTCGTCCGGGTCACCAGCGCGTCGGGCACCCAGTGGCAGACCGTACACAGCGGGTCGAGCTACGCCTCGCAGAGCGAGCTCGCGCTGACGTTCGGGCTCGGCCGCGATCGCCGAGTCTCGAAGATCGACGTGCAGTGGCCCTCGGGAACGACGCAGACGTTCGAGGACCTGGCGCCAGACCATTTGATCGTGATCGACGAACGCACGGGAATCCGGAAGTAGCCGCCCCCTCGCTGTCAGGGCTTGCGGGCGAGCTTCGACAGCTCTTCTTCGATGATCCTCTTGAAGAAATCAAACGGCGGGAGAAAGGGCGGCGGATCCGGGGCAAGGCGGCCGTTGATGAGGAAGCTCGGGCTGGACGTGATGCCGTACTCGCCGGCCTCGTTGGCCGCCTGACGCGTCACATCGCGATAGTCCCCGCGGTCCAGGCAGGAACCGAACGTCTCGCGATCGAGTCCCGCATCCGTCGCGGTCTGCCTCAACCGCGCAGCGTCGAGAGCGCCAGCTTGCGCCAGCAACGCATCGTGATAGGCCCAGAACCTGCCCTGGGCCTTGGCGCACTGGGCTCCTTCGGCGGCCGCGGCGGACGCCGCACCGAGCATCGCCAGGTTCTTGAACCGGAAGCGAACCCGATCGCCGAACGTGTCGCGGACCTTCCCGAACGCCTGGGCGAATCTCGCGTAGGGCGCGCTCTGAAAATCGCCGAACGCAACGATCTCGACCAGTGCGCCATCCGGCCCGAGCGTCGCGTCCTGAGCCGTTCGCTTGACCTGTACACGCGGCGGTTCGAGCAGCACATCGGCTCGCGTCGAGACCTTCATCAGCTCCTCGACATAGCTCATTCTCGCGATCTCGGGCTCCGTCATCCGCTCGAGCCACGCCCGGAGCGCCGGTCTCATCTGATCCAGGCTGGCGCCTCTCGTGCGATCGCCGAGGCTCTCGTACAGCGAGCGCACGGCCGCGTCGGGCATCGCGATCCGGCGCTTGGGGATCTCTTCGGCCAGCAACGCATCGACAGTCATCCCGCGAGCCGCCGCTTCACGGGCCAGCAACTCGTTGCCGACGATCGTGTCCAGGACGCGCCGCCGCTCGTTGTATAGCTCGCGAACGGTGGCAAAGTAGGTCGCTGGGTCACTGCGCCGCCATTCGCGGTCGACCTCACCGATCGTGATGACCCGATCGCCGACTTTCGCGGCGGCCTGATCGCCCGAAGGCACGGGCGCGGCGGCCGGCGATGGATTGGTCTCCGTGCCGGCGCCGGGCTCCCCGCCGAGCACGACCGGAATCGATGCGCTTTCTTCAGCAGCGGGCCCATAGCTGAGCGTCAGGAGGTACGTCTTCGCCGGCATCAGCTTGATCGGCGCCGCGACGATAATCCGATTCCCGCCGACAGACTCAATGGTGAGAGGGATCAGGTCCAGCGTGACGAAGGGAACGAAACCGAAGTTCTCGCCAGTGATCGCCACTGTGCCGGCGCCCGCGTCGGGAACCGCCGCGGATATCGCCACGCGCCGCCCGGCCTGCCCGGCCTGCCCGGCCGCGGCCCCTGGCGCAATGACCGCGATGCCCGCGACCAGCGCTCCTGCAACGAAGACAACCGCTCGTCTCACGGTCATGGCATCTCGCTGTCGGTCCAGGGAACCCGGCAGGGTTGGTGGTGTTCGTACAGCGCGAGGTTTCCGGCCAGCCGGCCGGTCACGTCGCGCAGCCCCCGCCGTTCGGCCCCGGTGATCAAGTCCCGCTGTATCTGAACCGCCTCGTCGTATCGTCCCTCATCCGCCAGCGCCATCGCCATCGTCTCGCCGAGATCAGGCGTCCTCTGCTCCTTTGCGAGCAACTCTTGCACGAGAGCGAGCGCTCTGGCGCCGTCGCGAACGTGGTCGTCCGGCGCCGCCGCGAGCAGGCGCGCCAGTCCGTGAGCGAATACGGCCTGGTCAGGATAACGCTTCATCGCCTCGGCAAGCCGTTTCCGAGCCTCGTCATCACGGTGGAGCTGGACGAGTGCCATCGCGTACCCCATACGTGCCTCGGTGTTGTCCGCGCTGCCCGCAAGCACACGCTGGTACTCCGGAAGCGCTTCGCTGACCCGTCCGCTGTGTCGCAGGCTGGACGCGAGTCTCAGGCGCGCGTCCGTATAATCCGGCTTCGACCTCAACGCATCTGAAAAGCGCGCGATCGCCTCCCGGTGCCGGCCGCTCGCTTGCAGCAGCACGCCCAGACTGTACTGCGCCAGAAAAAAATCGGGCGACGCTCGAACCACGCGTTCGAATTGGTCCTGCGCGCCGCGAACGTCACCCATCAGGTACAACGCCGTCCCGAGCCGGTGCCGCAACGCCGTGTGGTCCGGTGCCAGTTCCAGTCCTTTGCGAAACAGCGCGGCCGCGCCCGGCCAGTCCTTGTTGTTCAGCGCTTCAATCCCGCGCGACTCGTAGTTCTGCGGGCTCTCGAGCAGGCGGCCAAGCTCCACGATCAGAGGATCGGCCGGCAGGATTGGCCGATCCTGGCGTAGCCGAAGGTGCGCGTCTGCCTTGGCGGAGTCGCCAATCCCCCGATAGGCCATCGCGAGCGAGTAGTGAATGCCGGACGCCTGCGGGTCCTGCGCCGACACCGATTCGAGGTACTCGACGGCGCGGTGGTAGTCCTGCCGGGCCAGCGCCGCGCGGCCGAGACCGAACCGCGCCGACAACGACGTGGGCTCGTTCGACAGCGCTCGCGTGAACTTCGGTTCCGCGTCTTCAGGCCGGCCTTGATCGAGCTCGAGATTCCCCAGCCAGACCAGCGCATCCACGTCGTCGGGGCGGATCTGCAGCGCCCGGTTGAACGATGCGATCGACCGCGTGAGATCGCCGCTCTGGCGGTACAGATGCGCGAGGTAGTACGGCCAGCGAAAGTCGCCGGGCGCCAGCGCCTCCGCATCAAGGAAGCAGGGCTCCGCCGCGTCGCGGTGGTCGGCGGCCATGAGGATCTTTCCAAGCTCCCCGTACGCGTTGGCCAGATCGGCGGCGCTCTGTTGCGGCCTGGCGGTCTGCGCGGTCAGGAGACCGTACCGCTCCCGGATCTGCGCCTGCGCGGAGGGCGCCACACCTGACAGATCCGGCAGCGGGACGGGACGAAGCGCCGATGACTCCGGCGACACGGCAACGCGCGCGTCTGATCCGCTCGCCGTTCCGGCCCCCGACGCCCGCTGACCGCGTGACGTACAGCCCGGTGCGGCGGCGAGAGCCGCCCAGACCGCGACGGCGGCGCCGATCAACGCTTGCCTGGCCACAACGCTGCCCTGCCCGTTCCTTCCCGGAGCGTGACGTACTGGTCGATGGCCGCGGTGTCAAACTCCTCGACGCGGCCGGCCGGCCACCGCACGACGAGCTTCGGCCGCTCGACGGAGTCGCCAAGGCCAACGAGCACCCGCGGATCGTTTGCCGAGCCGTAACTGCCGTCGGATCGCGCGCGCCGCCACAGCGTGGGGCGGTTGCGGCGCGTCACGGCAAGCCTCGCGCCGAGCATGTCCCGGCCGCCCGCGCCGAGCAGCCTCACGCCTAACCAGTGGTTGTGATTGCCAACGTTGTTGATGAGCAGGCGCAGCGGCCCGCCGTCATTCCCCACGATCACATCAACGTCGCCGTCGTTATCGATGTCTCCGAACGCCGCGCCGCGCCCGACCTCCGACAGCTTGAATACGGCGCCCGCTCGCGCGGTCACATCCTCGAACGCTCCCCCGCCGGTATTCCGGAACAGCTGCTTTCGTTGATCGTAGGGGAACGGGCCGTTCGCGCGACCTTCGAGCGCGACCCGTCCATTGACGGTCAGCAGATCGAGCAGACCATCGTTGTCGAAATCGAACCACGCGGTACCAAAGCCGGTAAATTGGAAGGTGGCGGCCCCAAGCCCGGATCGGGCGCTGACGTCCTGAAAGTTCGCCGTACCGTCGTTGACGAGCAGGTCGGCGCCCTCGCCGGTCAGGTTCGTGAAAAAGAGATCCTCGTTGCCGTCGTTGTCGAAATCGCCGGCATCGACGCCCATGCTTGCTTCCGGCTTACCAAGCTCGTTCACCGCGACGCCGGCGCGAAGACCCGTCTCTTTGAACGTGCCGTCACGCTGGTTGATCCATAAGAGGTTTTCCGTGCCGTCATTCGCCACGAAGATGTCGATCCATCCATCGCCGTTGAAATCGGCCGTCGAGACCCCGAGCGTCGGTCCAAACTTACCGCCAATCAGCGCCTTGGAGGTGACGTCGACGAATTTTCCATGGCCGATATTGTGGTACAGCCGGTCCGGCTGGCGGCCGTAGGCCCGTGGCGGACAGTAGTCGCGGACTCCGGCAACATTCGGGCAAACGGTTCCGTTCGCCATCGTGTAGACGGCGTTGTACCCCACGTAGAGATCCAGCAGGCCGTCGCGGTCGTAATCGAGAAACGCAGCCGACACGGCAATGCCCGGTTTCTCCTGCAGCCCGCTGGCCTTCGTCACATCGGTGAAGGTTCCATCGCAGTTGTTGTGCAGCAGCTGGTTGGTTCCAAAGTTAGTGAGAAAGAGGTCGACACACCCGTCGTTGTCGTAATCGCCCGTGGCCACTCCGAGACCGTACTGGCGCGCATCGATTCCGCTTTGCTCGGTCACGTCGGTGAAGTGCAGCGTTCGTGTGCCATCGGCGTGGACCTGCAGGTCGTTGCGGTACAGGCGGCCCCGCAAGGGCAATGAGCGGGCATTCGGGGGCATCAGCGCGTCGGTGAGCGACTTGCCCGGGCCGAGCATCTGGCCCTGGACGACGTAGACGTCGAGATCGCCGTCGTTGTCGTAATCGAACAGCGCGACGCCCGGCGGAAGGATCTCGGGATAGTAGAACTGCCCCGACGCGCCGTTGAAATGTATGAAATCGAGACCGGCCGCGGCCGCCTGGTCAATGAACCAATCGCCGCTCCCCTGTTCGCCCGCGCGCCCGGTGTTGCCGCTCCGCCCGTTGCGTCCGTCCGCACAGCCGGACAACAACACCAGAGCAACGAGAACGGCTGTCAACCTGATCATGACCTGGGGAAGACTGCGCGGTCACAAAACCCGCAGAAGTATACCTCTCTCATCGGCGGGCCAGCCCATCCCGGGCATCAGTGCCTGCCGAGGCATTTATGAGATAGCCTCTAGCTTGTTCCCTGGTCATGCGCATCCGCCTCGCGCTTCTTGCGATTTGCCTCGCGGCTGCCAGGCTGGCCTTTGTCGATGCGTCCCAAGCCGTCGACGAGCGCATCACGCTTCGCGTGATCGTGGTCGGCACTGTCGACGAAGCGGAGCGCGTCGTGGCGCGGCTGAGGAGCGGCGCCGATTTCGCCGCGCTGGCTCGCGCCGAGTCGCTCGATCCCACGGCCACCGCGGGCGGGCTGATTGGAACGGTTTCGCTGTCGGGACTCCGTCCTGAATTGCGCGACGCACTCAAGGGAGTTGTGCCCGGGCAGGTAACACCGGTCGTCCGGCTCCCGACGGGGTTTGCCGTGGTGAGGGTCGAGGCCCCGGCTGCGGCGGCCGCCGGCGTGCCGGGCGCAGATGGAAATGCCGCCCTCGCCGCGGCCGGCGCGGTGAAATACACCCTCGATGTCGGCGGACTGCCCGAAGCCGAAGCCGTCCTGCGCGGGTTCGAGAAGCCGCCAGGGTGGGATCAGGATCCGCGCGCGATTTGCGACCTGCGGCGCGCGTCGATGGCTGATGCGCAGCAGACGTTTGAACGGTTCTTTCGCCCTGAGATGTCTGCGGTTCGCCAGACGCGTCAGCCCTTCGAGCTGATGCAGGCGTATCTCGGGCTGGCTCAGCTCCACGCCTATCAGGGCGCTTTCGATCTGGCCATCCCGCAATACGAACAGGCCTATCAGCTCGCGCGCGCGAGCGTCCCCGCCGCCGTGCTGCAGATCGAAGAGATGCTCGGCGTCATGTACTTGCAACAGGCCGGCGCCGACAACGACGCGTACCGAGCGCCAGGGGAGCTCTGCCTGGTCCCTCCGCGTCCTGGTGTTTCGTACGCCAGGACCGGTGGCGCGGAAAGGGCCATTCAGCGTTTTCTGGAGTATCTGCAGCAGAAGCCGGATGATCTCGAGGTTCGTTGGCTGCTCAATCTCGCGTACATGGTGGTGGGCAAGTACCCGGCCGCCGTGCCGCAACGGTTTCGGATCCCGCCGGAGCGGTTCGCGTCCGTCGAGGACGTTGGCCGCTTCGCCGACGTCGCTCCACAAGCCGGTCTCGATGTCTTCGCGACGGCAGGCGGGCTGATTGTCGACGATTTCGCCGGCAGCGGACGGTTCGACGTCGTCACGTCCAATTTCTACAGTTGCGGACCGCTCCACTATTTCCACAACAACGGCGACGGGACCTTTGCGGATCGTACGGCTGAAGCGGGGCTGCGCGATCAACTGGGCGGCTTGAACATCCTGCAGACCGACTACAACAACGACGGCTGCAAGGACATCCTGATTCTGCGTGGCGGCTGGGAAGCGCCGCAGCGCAAGTCGCTGCTCAAGAACAACTGCGATGGGACCTTCACGGACGTGACCGCCGCCAGCGGTCTCGCCGTGCCGGCCACGAGCACCCAGGCCGCGGTCTGGGTCGACATCGACAACGACGGGATGCTCGATCTCTTCATCGGCAATGAGGACCGGCCGGCGCAATTGTTCCTGAACAAGGGCGGCGGCCGCTTCGAGGACATCTCGCACGCTGCCGGGATCGACCGCCTATCGTTCGCCAAGGCGGTCGCCGCGGCCGACTACGACAACGACGGCTTCCCCGACCTGTACGTGTCGAATTACGACGGACGCAATTTTCTGTACCACAACAATCGCGACAAGACCTTCACCGAGGTCGCCGCGGCCGCCGGGGTTCCAGGGTCCGGACGGGGATTCGGAACGTGGTTTTTCGATTACGACAACGACGGCTGGCTCGACCTGTTCGTCACGAGCTACTTCATGTCGGTCGACGAAACGGCGCGCACGTATCTCGACCTGCCCCACAACGCGACGACGCTGAAGCTCTACCGGAATCTCGGCAACGGCACATTCCGCGACGTGACCAGGGAAGTCGGTCTCGATAAGGTATACATGCCGATGGGCGCCAACTTCGGCGACATCGACAACGACGGATACCTCGACATGTATCTCGGCATGGGCAGTCCCTCGTATGGCTCGCTCGCGCCGCACGTCCTGCTCCGCAACAACGCGGGCCGGTCGTTCGTCGACGTCACGGCTTCGTCCGGCACCGGCGAGCTC
>DASZFS010000343.1:0-13014 GCA_035939575.1 Vicinamibacterales bacterium
ATCCCAGGCTCCCAGGTTGCCGCCGATGACGAAGCCGTCCGGACGTTCGTCGGCGGCGATGCCCAACGCACGGAACCCGGCGACCAGGGCCGCGATGCGATCGCTCTCCTTGACGCGGAGCTCCGCGGCGCCGCTGACGCTCACGTCGCCGCCATGAACCGCCAGGGCGGCAAGCGCAGGCAATTCGTCGATGAGACCGGGAACCTCCTCAGGCGCAATGACCAGGTGGCCCGTACGGTCGTGCTCGACGACAACCGTGCCGCGCGGCTCGGTGCTGTCACACACCGAGGCGGCCGGGGTCACCTCGACCCGTGCCCCGAAACGCCGCAGCACGTCGAGGAGCGCCGTGCGGGTCGGATTCAATCCCACGTCCTCCACCTCGATGCGCGAGCCGGGCAGCGCCGCGGCGGCGACGAACCAGAAGGCCGCCGAGGAGAAATCGCCGGGCACAGCCAGCGTCCGCCCTTCCAGACGCTGGCCCGCTTCGACCGCAACCGTCAGCCCCGCAATCTGCACCTGGCCGCCGAATGCCGTCAGAGCTCGCTCGGTGTGGTCACGAGTGGCCGCCGGCTCCGTCACCCTCGTGACGCCGTCGGCGTGGAGGCCGGCGAGCAGGACCGCGCTCTTCACCTGCGCGCTCGGCACGGGGGGGCAGTGTGCGATCGCCCGCAGCTGCACCCCGTGGACGACCAGGGGAGCATGACCGTCGGTGGACTCGATCCGAGCGCCCATCTGTTCCAGGGGCCCCATGACGCGGCGCATGGGCCGCCGGGACAGCGACTCGTCGCCCGTCAGCGTGGACGAGAACGGATGACCGGCGAGCACCCCAGCCATCAGGCGCATGGTTGTCCCTGAGTTGCCGGCGTCCAGCGCGCCCTGCGGCGAACGGAGCTGGCCTAATCCTCGTCCCATTAGGGTGACGGCCCCGGCGGAGCCCTCCTCGATCTGGACGCCGAGGGCCCTGAGACAGGCCAGCGTCGACCGGCAGTCGGCGCCTGGCGCATAGTTCGAGAGCGCTGAGCGCCCGTTGGCAAGGGCGGCGAGGATTGCGTAGCGATGCGAAATGGACTTGTCGCCCGGCACCCGCAGCCGTCCGCGCAGGCGGCGGGCCGGCGTGACGGTAGCGGCAGGTCGCGACGGCATCTCCAAAGCATCTTATGATAAAAGGACCCGCGTGACGGCCAACGGCCACCACATCGTCCGGCTCGAATTCACCAGCGCGTTCGAGATGCTCGACTTCGTGCAGGTCGTGAGCGATCACGTCTCCCACGGCGCAGGCATGGACGACGACGCGGCGCACTGGATCAGCGTGGCCATCCGGGAGTCGGTCATCAACGCGATCAAGCATGGCAATCGCAACGACTCGTCCAAGCGCGTCTTCGTCGAGTTCGAGACCGCGGCGTCCGAGATCGCCGAGCTGTCGATTCGCGTCCGGGACGAAGGCGAAGGCTTCGACCCGGAGTCGCTCGCGGATCCGCTCGCGCCGGAGAACCTGCTGAAATCCAGCGGCCGGGGCATCTTTCTCATCCGCAACTTCATGGACGCCGTGACGCTGCAACGCGCCCCCGAAGGCGGAATGGAGATCAGGATGGTCAAGCGCGTGCCGGCGAGTGGCCTCTAATCCGCTCTACCTCACGACGGCCGTCGAGGCCGTCGTCCGCGCCGGCGACCTCCAGATGGCACGCTTCGGCCAGGACATCCGAATCGACAAGAAGGGAACGATCGATCTCGTCACGGAAGTCGACGTGGCGGTCGAGCGGATGTTCCGCGAGATGATCGCTGAGCGCTTTCCCGACCATCAGATCCTCGCCGAAGAGATGGGCGGGTCGGACGCGGCTCCGCTGGGGCCGTGCTGGGTGTTCGATCCGATCGACGGGACCACCAACTACGCACACGGCCTGCCGATTTTCTGCGCCTCGCTCGCGCTCGAGGTGGCGGGCGTGCCGGAAGTGGCCGCCGTCTACGATCCGAATCGCCGCGAGCTGTTCACTGCCGAGCGTGGCGGCGGCGCGTTCCTCAACGGGCGCCCGCTGCGCGTCTCCGTGGCCGAGCGTCTTGTCGACGCCATGCTCGTCACCGGATTCCCGTACGACGTGCACACGCGCGTCGACGAGATCGTCGGCCTGTTCGCAGCGTTCGTGGGCGAGGCGCGAGCAGTCCGGCGGCTCGGGTCCGCGGCGATCGACCTCTGCTGGGTGGCGGCAGGCCGCATGGACGGGTTCTGGGAGAGCGATCTCAAGGCCTGGGACATCGCCGGCGGTGCGCTGATTGTGGCGGAGGCGGGTGGCCAGGTGACCGCGCTCGACGGCACCGCGTTCACCTCGCGGGGCGGGGAGGTGCTGGCGTCGAATGGCCCTCTGCACGGCCCCATGCTCGAGGTGATCGCCGCATTCCGCGCGAGGGGACGGCACTGATACCCTCGGCGGACAGACCGCGGCTCATCGGTGGAAATCCACTGAAAACCAGGCGATTTTGATGGCACCTCTCCTGCTATGTCCGAGACGATAAGGAGTGCGTCACATGCGCCGACTGTTGTTTTCTTCTGTCCTTGCGGCTGTGCTTGGGGTTGCGTGGGCGCCGAGCGCATCGGCCCAGCAATCAGTCAACCTTTTTATCGGAGGCTTCACCCCACGCCCGATGGACGCGCGCGGAACCGACGACGTGCTGTTTCAGAACGGGACGTTTCTGTCGACGTTCAACCAGAATAATGGGATCGACATCGGCAAGTTCAACGGCGTCACCGTCGGCGGCGAGTACCTCGTAGGACTCGGCCGCAACCTCGAAGCGGGGCTCGGCATCGGCTTCTACCAGCGCAGCGTGCCGACCTCTTATACCGCCTTCGTGAATACCGACGGCAGCGAGATCGCGCAGACCCTCAAGCTCAGGATCGTGCCTTTCAGCGCAACCGTGCGATTCCTGCCGATCGGCGACCGGGACAGGATCCAACCGTATATCGGCGCGGGCGTCGGCGTTTTCGTGTGGCGCTATAGCGAGACGGGGCAATTCGTCGACAGCTCCGGCAACGTCTTCACCGGAACGTTCGCGGGGAGCGGCAGCCAGGTCGGCCCGCTCGTTCTCGCTGGCGTGCGTCTGCCGATGGGGCCAGTTGGCGTCGGTGGAGAAATCCGCTGGCAGCACGCCAGGGCTGCGCTCCCGGCGGACCAGGCATTTGCCGGTCCGAATATCGATCTGGGTGGCTTCAACTACCTGTTCACGATGAATTTCAGGTTTTAGTGGACGGGCCACAACAAGTGAACGGGCTGAAGGCTCTGCGGTGGCCTGGAGACTCGTGGGGCCAAACTCGAGGGCGTAGGCAACTGCCCGCGGCCATGAGTCTTCAGGCCCATTGTGAGAGGTCTCGCGCTCAGTTCATGTCGCGCCGATAGAGCGCGAGACCCGCGCCGTCGCAGACACGCGAGTACCCGTCGAGAAATCGCGGGCGATCGCGCGCGATGTGCGCAAGCAGATCCCCACCCTCGGCCTTTTCCTCAATGAGCAGCCAATCCGCAAACGGCCGCGGATGCTCGATGGCGGCAAGCCAGATGTCACCGTTGCCCTCGTGCAGGAAGTCGCGGAGCTCATAGCCCGCCGCGGACGCTTCCTGCATGTAGTGTCCGAGCGATCCCATGCTGGCCATGATCTTCTCGCCCGGCCGCGGCCGCCCCAGGCAGGCCGTGACGCGCGCACGCACGGGCGCGTTGGGCCGGTCCCATTGCGCTTCGATCACCATGGGCGCCGTCGCGTCGAACGGTCGCAGAGTCGCCATGGCCAATAAGGCGACCGCTGCCGCCGCGGGCAGGCGAGCCCTGGGGACGATGCCGACGATGCCGACCGTGCCGGCCGCGACGCCGGCACCGATCGCCTCGATCGCAATCAGCGGCACCATGTAGCGAATGCGAAACGGGTGTCCTTTGTAGAACGCGACAAGGGGAGTCGCCGCCGTCGCCCCCAACGCGACCGCGATGATCGCTTCAACGCGTCGCCGCGAGGCCAGCCCCATCACGACCAGCGCCGCGACTCCCGCGAGTCCCAGCCAGACCAGCGCAGCGCCGCCCACCATCCGCGTGCCCCACGCGATTTCCCTGGCGGCCAGCATCAGGTCGCCTCGCGCCTTGTTCTCCGGCACGAAGAATCCATCGGAGACAAACCACTCGCCGATGACGACGCGGCTGAAGACGGTGAACCCGATGACGGCGACGGCCGGATAGGCTGCGACCGCGGCGACCGCCCGCATGGCGAGCCTCGGCGAGCCGCTGCGGCGCCAGATGGCCCAGGCCGCGAGCGTCAACGCGACGGCTGTCACCGGCCAGGCCTCGTAGCGTGTGAGGCAGCCAAGCGCCAGAACCGCGCCGACCCCACGCCCGCGAGGCCCGACCGGGGGGCAGGAGCCCCCGGAGTACACGTGCTCTGTCCAGTCGATCAGCATCGCGACGGCGAGCGTCGTGAGCGCGACGAGCAACGGCTCGGTCATCGGCGTGGACTGGAGGTACAGGACATTCGGGTTGAGCGCGAACACCAATGCCGCGCACGCGCCGGCTGCCTCCGACCCCGTGGCGGATACCACAATCCACGCCACCGCGCCCGCCGCGACGGCGAACGACGCGACCGAGATCGCGACAGCCGAGGCGCCGGTGCGGTAGAGGAAATCGATTTGAACCGGCAGCGCGTTGAGGAGATGCGGCAGCGGCAGCCAGACGGCGCCGATCTGCTGCCACCCCGGCGTGATGCTGTCGAAGATCCGCCGCGCGACGACGAGATGGCCGCGCGCGTCGTAGTGGCTGAGCGTGAGACCGATCCGATGGTAGTAGAGCGCTGCCGCGATGCCGAGGAGCAGTGTGCACAGGCCGATCGCCGCGGCGATGGCGTCGCCCCCCGGGATCCGCCGGTGGACGGGCGGTATAATCACCTGTTTATTCTATGGGGAGAATCGTCGACCGGGTGCGCGCGCTCGCGCTGGCGTGGGGCGCGCCCGGTCTCTTCATCGTCGCGCTCCTCGACTCGTCCGTCCTCCCGCTCCCCGGCATTACTGACATCCTCCTCATCGTGATGGTCACGAGACGGAAGGCCTATGTCGTCGTCTACATCGCCGCGACGACGCTCGGGTCGCTCGTGGGTTGCCTCGCCATGCACGCCCTCGGCAGGAAAGGCGGCGAGGCATTCGTCCGCCAGCGATTCGGCGGCGACCGCGTGGAGCGCGCGCTCGCCTCGCTCCGCAGGTACGGCGTGATGGCAGTGCTGATCCCCGCGCTGCTGCCGCCGCCGGCGCCGTTCAAGATCTTTGTCCTGCTGGCTGGCGTGGTGGGCATCAGCGCCGCCAGGTTCGGGACGGCGATCGTGATCGGACGCGGGGTCCGGTACATCGCGCTGGGATTCCTGGCGTACCGCTACGGGGACAATGCGTCGCGGTATCTGGCCGAGCACGGAACGCGCGCGTCGCTGCTGCTGGTCGCCGCGCTCGGCGCCGCCTTCACCGCGTACCTGCTGTGGCGCACAGCGCGAGACCGGAAAAGCCGATAGAATTGGCGAGCATCAGCCGAATGGAATTGAGCGTCGTCATTCCGATCCGCGACGAAGCCGCCTCGCTCGTCGAGCTCCACCGCGAGTTCACCGAGACGTTGACGAAGTGGGGACGTCCGTACGAGCTCATCCTCGTGGATGATGGCAGCACGGACAACAGCTTTGACGTGATGGCGAGGCTCCAGGCCATGGATCCGCGCGTCAGAGTCATCCGCTTCAGGCGCAATTTCGGCCAGACCGCCGCGTTCGCCGCCGGCTTCGACTTCGCCCGCGGCCGCCTCATTGCCACCTCCGACGGCGATCTCCAGAACGATCCGCGCGACATTCCGGCGATGGTCGAGATGATCGACAGGGGCAGCGACGTCGTCTGCGGGTGGCGGAAGGATCGGCAGGACGCATTTCTGTCCCGCCGGCTGCCGTCGTCGATCGCCAACGGTCTCATCTCGTTCGTGACCGGCGTCCATTTGCACGACTACGGCTGCTCCCTCAAAGTGTTTCGAGCGGAGATCGTCAAGGGTCTCCGGTTGTACGGCGAGATGCACCGTTTTCTGCCCGCGATTGCCAGCGAGCAGACGTCGAGCATCGTGGAGATGAAGGTCAATCACCTGCCACGAAGGCACGGGCGATCGAAGTACGGGATTGGGCGGACCGGCCGCGTGTTGCTCGATCTCCTGACCGTCAAGTTTCTCTTGAGCTACTCGACCCGGCCGCTTCAGTTCTTCGGGCTCATCGGCGGCTGCATCGGTCTGTTGGGGGCGATGATCAGCGGGTGGCTTGCCTACGAACGGCTGATCGGGGCCGCGTCGCTGTCGAACCGCCCGTTGCTGCTGCTCGGCATTCTCCTGATCGTGACCGGCGTTCAGTTGGTCACGATTGGCCTCGTGGCGGAGATTCAGGCGAGGACCTACCACGAGTCGCAGAGCAAGCCAATCTATGTTATCCGGGAGATCCGGCAGGCGGTCCCTGGGGAAAATGTCGACAACCCCGACAACGTTGGCAACGTTGACAACCGCGCGAACGTCGACAGAGCCAACCGCGTCGGCCGCGCCGTGTGACCCCACGGCCGCCGCCAGCATTCAGGTGCCGTCGAGCGGAGCGGGGCGTTGGGGCCCCCGCGAAGCACGACGTGGGGCACGGGCCCCCCGGAGTAAACGCGGAGCGGGGCGTTGGGGCCCCCGCGAAGCAAGACCGGGGGGAGGGGCCCCCGGAGTAAACGATGTACCCGCGCCCGGTCGGCGCGTCCGCGCGTTCCAGCCCGGCGCGAGCACGAAAAACCCGTCGATCTTCGCCAGGAGATCTGCGCGAGGGTCGATGATCGACCCGAGTCGCGACCACATGTTCTCGTCGAGGATATAGAGCGTGTCGCGATCGAACGTGCCCGCGAGAAGCGCGGCCGATTCGCGCTCATCGAGCGCCGCCCGGCGATCCCGGTCGTAGCGCGCAAGATACACGACGTCGGTTCGCATCCGGTGACGTTGCGCGTAGTCGGCCCATATCTCCCAGCCGGGTCGTATACGCGGCGGGTATCGGCGCAGTGTGGAGTATTCGGCCCCGGCCTCGGCCCAGAAAGACGCAACAAGTGGCGATTTCCAAGAGCGCTCGGGCGGAACGGTCAACTTCTCCCGGACCGGCCACCAGCCAGGCGTCATGTCCACGATCTGAACAACGAGGAGGACAGCGAGCACGGCCGTGGTCACGCGCCTCCCGCACGCCTTTGCGATCACGGCGATAGCGGCCAGCAAGAGCGTGTAGAACGCCGGCCAGAACAGCCGCCCGGATGCCCGAAGCGTCGAGAGTCCGCTGATGACCCCGTCCGGCAGCGCGTACGTGTACGTGAAGGACCCGAAGCCAATCGTATTCGACAGAGCGTACAACGACAGAACGGTGAGCGTCGCGCCAAGTGGAATCCACTCGCGGCGCAGTGAGAGCATCCGGCGCGCGAGAAGCCATGTGACCGCCGGAACAGCGAGAATCGCCAATGCGATCCCGCCGAGGCCGAGAAAGTTGAACCCTTCATAGTCGCCATCATGCCCCGGCAACGTCGGCAATACGCGCGACCACCCGGCCGGATTGATCGGCGCGAGCAGGTTCATGTGATACACGCCGAACCCCGGCATGTCCCGACCCGAGCCGACCAGAAAGAACCCTCCTTCCCACAACGCACCGGCCACGAGGCAGGCGATCCAGACAATTTCCAACGCCGCGATCGTCCACCGCCGATTGGCGAGGATCGATCGCGAGACCCAACTCGATCCCCAGAGGAAGCACACCATTGCCAGCAGGTATGTATGAATCAGGGCCGTCGTCAGGATGAGCGCTGACCATGCGGCCACGGGTCTTCTGGGCCGGCCGAGATTGAGCAGCAGCGCTGCGAGGAGCGTCCACTGGCCCACCAGCGCGTAGTGGCCCGTGCTGAGGCGAAAGAGCAGAGGCGGCGCGAAGACGAACAAGCCCGCGCCGAGCAAGCGGACGGCCAAGCCACTCTGGTTGCCATTCGCCTGACCGGTCAGCGTCAAGCCCAGCAGTTTCCACGCGAAGTAGCTTTGAAGCAGGAAACTCACCAGCAACCACAACCCAAAGTACTGAAAGGGTTCGGGGAGCAGGGATGAGAGCGGCCGGAACACTATCGCCAACAGCGGAATAGCGTCGGCGTACAGGATGCTGCTGCCCAATTCCATCCCGTACCGGGCGTTGACGCCGATCGGCGCTAATCCCGCCCACGGTTCGTGCCGATAGAATGCCCATCCCATGTATTGCATGGCCGGGTCAGGCTCCGTCAGCCACGCGATGTTGGTTGGCATGATCGGGCGGAGACCGACGACAAGCAGAAACGCCACGGCTCCAGGAAGCACCGAGAGCGCTAGAGTTCGAACGCGCATTTCCCGCGTGATCTTACAGCCCTCAATCGCCTTCGACCGGCCAGCTGAATCAGTTGACTTGAGTATTCCAAGACCGTATCCTTTAGGCCTCTCGAAATTCTTCGGATCGCGACGGCCTGACCGTCCCCGCGTGGTACTCCCAGTACGCGGGTCGAATCAACGAATGGGGAAGTGCGTGGCAGGAGCTCATGAAGAAGTGTCTTAGTTACCGGAGCGCGCTGATTCTAGCCGCCATGGCGGCGGGGTGCACGACCAGCAGTCCGACGCGCCCGGCTGATGCCGGGGCCTCAACGCAGGTCTCGGCGATCAACGACGCCAAGACGGGCATCACGCTGACGACACCGCAGCCGGTGACGCCGACAGCCGGCCAGCGCCTCAAGTTCGCGGACCAGCCACTCACGTTGACGGTCAAGAACGGCGTCACCACCGGTTCAACGCCGTTGACGTATAGCTTCCAGGTCGCCAGCGACGCCGCGTTCGCCACCGTCGTGTATTCGAAGGATGGCGTCGCGCAAGGTTCCGGCGGCCAGACGAGCCTGCAGATCGACTCGTTACCAGGGAGCGCAGATTACTTCTGGCGCGCCCGCGTCGCCGCCGGGGCCGCGATTGGCCTGTATTCCCCGGGACGCACGTTCAACGTAGGGCCGCAGGTCGTCATCCAGGCGCCCGCGCTGGTGTCGCCGTCGCAGGGCGGAAACTTCAACGGCACGGCGAGTCTAATCGCCGCCAACGCCGCGAGGACGGGCCCGGCTGGACAGCTCTTCTATCGATTCGAGGTGTCCGACTCTTCGTCGTTCACTAACCTTGTGTTTGTCAGCAACGTCGCGGAGCAGTCGAGCGGCCAGACGTCGGTCCAGATGACCGCGCAGTTGACGACCAACGCGACGTACTATTGGCGCGTCCAGGTCAGCGATCCCGCCAGCGGCGTCTCGTCACCCTACTCGACTGTGTTTTCGTTCAAGTACGTGCCGTTCGACCCGACCCAGGCGACGTTCTATTCTTCGCCGGCCGATCTGGGCTACTGGAACGAGACCGCCAAGATCACCAGCATCGTGCTCAACTACGACGGCATCCAGGTCGATTTCGACCGAAGAGACGGCCCGAACCGCTGGCCCGATGAACAGTTCGGCGCCGGGTCCATCCAGTACACGCTCGGGATGTGCCTGAACATCGACTCGCACTGGGACTGCGCGGCCGTCGTCCAGTTCTGGTACGGCCGCGAGTTGACGGCGGGCGGGCGGCCGAGCGACGTCGCCCTCGACTGGTTCTACGGTCCGCGCTGGGGACCGCTGTACGGGCACCAGCCGGCGGACGGTGAACCGGTCGCGCTCTTCGTCGCATCGGGAAATCTGCGAGGCCGCAACGATCCCGGCTATGTGACCTGCCCGAGGGTCTGCGAACGGTCCAACTTCGCGGTAGTTCCGTGGTCGGAGGATGCCAACTACTCGTTCTCGCTCGGCAAGAAGGTCATCGCCACCAAGAGGCGCTGACGGCCACCAACTGACGCAGTGACGGCGCAGCCGGAAAAGGGGTACGCCCTTTTCCGGCCCCCTCACGCCATCGCCCGCAGCCGCTCGATTGCCGACCGCGCATTCCTCACGCCCTCGAACAGCCGCAGCGTCCGGTCGAACGCACCTTCGTACTCGACGGTGAAGGCTCCCCGGTAGCCCCCGCCTATCAGCGTCTCGAGAACCGGCATCAGATCCACTTCGCCTGCGCCGAACTCGCAGAACCGGCCGTGCTCGTACCCCTTCAGATGGACGTGCGACACGAGCCCCTGCAGCTCCCTGACAGCCTTGAGGCTGTTTACGCCACGGTGTTCGAAGTTGATTGGGTCGAAGTTCAGCCGCACGTTCGGCAGCTGGACGCCCTCCAGGACCTCGCGGCACACGGCCGGGTGCGACGACGCCCCGTCGTGATTTTCGAAGACGAACACCATGTCGCCGTGGCGCTGGGCGACCTGCCGGATGTTCGCAACGATCGTCGCCCGGGCGCCGGCCGAATACTGATCGTAGGGGAGCCGGCCGAAAAAGAGCCGGAGCGTGGCAACCCCAAAGGCGCGGGCCATCTCGACCTGGCGGCCGACCGAGGCAAACGTCTCCTGGATCTTCGGCTCCGGATCGAAGAAGTCGCACCAGCCACCGGAGACCATCCAGACGTGCTGGGTGTTGGCGATCAAAGCGCGCCGCACGTCGTCCACGGGCACGTCACGTTCGACCAGGTGATTGAGGTTCAGATCGAGATCGCACAGGCCGAGACGCGCGAACACCTCGAGCACCGGCAGCAGCGGCTCCTGCTTGTGCGAGGTCGTCGACGGCAGGATCTGGAGTGGCTCCACGTCACACCGGATCGAATTCCAGGCTCTTCCGATATGCCGAATTGACCGTTTCCGCCATGCCCCAGTACTTGAACTCGGCGTGCCGGCCAACATAGCGGAGGTTGGGAATCTTGCTGCCGCGCTTGACGTAGGCATTGTAAAGCTCGAACGCCTGCGCCGACTGCTGGGGATAGGCCTTTTCCGCGAACAGGTTGTGCTCGGTCGCGTACTCGATCGTGTTCTCGGGAAAGCACGCGCCGGCGCCGCGCAGCACCGGAATCTCGATCAGGATGAGGGTGTCAGGGCTTTCGTGACGCGTGATGACCTTCATCTCGGTGACGCGTGTCTGGAACTCGCAGGACGAGTAGTGAATGGACTCGGCGCCCTCCGGAAATGCCCGCTCGAGGCCGGGAATGAGCAGAGGAATCATCATCCGGCCGGTATAGGGCAGCGCATCTTCGCCCCACAAACGGTCGATATCGATTGAACAGAAGACCGTGTGGTAGTCGGAGAAGTAGTACTTCTCGCCGGTCTCGGTCAAGACGTACGGCTGCCTGGACTCGTCCTGGATGCCGACGATGCGGTCCCTGACCGTGCGGGCGCGCGCAACCATCGCGTTCCAGACGGCGTTCCACCCGTGTTTGGGGTAGACCTGAAACTTGACGCCCTTACCGAGCGTGTGATCGTCGAACTTCAACGGGTCGTAGCCGGTGACCTTCTGCGTCGTCGGCGCGCCCTTCTCGCTCTGGAAGCGGTCGGCCCACACCATGGACGTCTCGAGCTCGTCGCCGGGAATGTTCCACATCTTCCAGGTGTAGTTCGCCATGAACTTCTGATAGAGCGTCGGCCCGATGGCGGCGGTGAAGTAGTCGGCGAACTTGCAGTTGCCGATCTCGGGCAGCTGCGGCTCGATGAGCTTGAGCTGCTCGTCTCGATTCTCGCGCAGCTCACGCTCGATTTGCGCATGCTCGGGCATGAGCGCGATGTCCTGA
Source organism: Vicinamibacterales bacterium (assembly GCA_035939575.1). Classification (GTDB taxonomy): domain Bacteria; phylum Acidobacteriota; class Vicinamibacteria; order Vicinamibacterales; family CAVVIG01; genus DATKHR01. The sequence continues at coordinate 11,706 of DASZFS010000343.1, forward strand.
TAGTGGACCGGGTACCGGTACTTGCGGCGGTCGGGCTCGACGTAGGTGAAGAGCCGGCGATCGATATAGAACAACTCGTCGTTCGTCAGGCGAACGATCGTCGCGTTGATCGGCTCCTCTTTGCCGCCGGGCCAGAACCAGATGTGCGGCCCGAACTCGTAGGGGTGGCCGGCGTAGTCGCACGTCCGCGCCAGGCCGCCGACGCGGCTGTTTTTTTCGATGACGGTGACGTCATACCCTTTTTCGCTGAGATAGTACGCAATCGAAGAACCGGCGACGCCGCCACCCAGAACGAGAATCTTGTGATTACTCAAAAGGTCGCTACCTCAGGTTGTGGGATCTCATCCAGCTCACGGTGTGCCAGTTGGGTTCGTCGCTCAGCCGTCCGGCGTGATACGCCGCCGCCAGCTCGTCCACCGCGATCGCGACCGAGCGCCGGGGCACGAACCCTGCCTGGCCAAGCCGGTCGGAGCAGAGTCGATACGACCGCGGATCGGTCGACGCCGTGACCTCGATACGCGCCGGGACGCGTTCCGCGATGAGTGACGCAATCTCGAGCACGGTCAGGTTCTCGAACGCGGCATTGAACACGCCGCCGAGCCGCCGATCGAGCGCGAAGAGATACAGGTCGACGAGATCGTCGATGTGAATGTTCGGCCGCACCTGGCTCCCGCCGAACACGGTCATGCGCCCGTTCACCAGCGCCTGCATGGTCAAGCCGTTGACCGTCAGATCGAGGCGCATGCGCGGCGACAGCCCGCACACGGTCGCCGGCCGGACGATCGTCGTCAACATGCGGTCGCCGTAACTCATCACGACGCGCTCGGCGACCATCTTCGTCTTGTTGTAATCGGAGATCGGCATGAGGTCGAGATCTTCGGTAACCCGCGGCTCATCCCTGACCCCGTACACCGCCCCGGAAGAGGGGAAGACGAACTGCCGCACGTCGCTCCGCGCGGCGCGATCCGCCAGCCGCATCGTCGCGAGGACGTTGACCTCCCACGACATCTGCGGGTTGAGCTCGACCGACGGATCGTTGGCGATGCCGGCAAGGTGGAACACCGTATCGACTCCGGCCAGATCGAGGTCGTCGAGCGCCCGCACGTCTCCGAGCCGCAGGCTGAGGCGCGGATGGGGCTGGAGGTAGTTGCCGAACCAGCCGGTGTCGACGACGATGACGCCGTGATCGGTTCGGGTCAGCAGCGCCTCTGTCAACTTCGACCCGATATAGCCGCAGCCGCCGGTGACCAGAACGGTCATCAAATGACGATCTTTCCGATGGTCATGAACTCCTGCTCGGTGATGGGGC
>DASZFS010000344.1:0-3428 GCA_035939575.1 Vicinamibacterales bacterium
GTCGCGAACACGGCGTCGCTCGACGCGAGGACGCTGTTCGGCGCCCAGAACTTCGTCGTCATCGGCTTCGCGCCGACCTTGATCAGTGCCTTGTAGTGGTCATACTCGGCGGCGTTGGCAGCCTTCAGCACGGGCACCAGGTTGCTGGCGATGCCGATCTTGCTGGCATTCTCGACGACACCGCTCACGAAGGTCACCGCCAGCGCCTCGAGCGTTGCGGCGGTGTTGATTAGAGTGCTGATCGTGCTGCTCGACGCCAGCGCCGATGGGATCGGGCCGAGCGCCCCGAACGCCCCGACCGCGGCCGTGCCCACCGCCGCCTTGCTCAGAAGGTTGCGGCGCGTGACCGCCGGGATCGTCGTGTCTGTGAGCACATTCTCGAGGCCCTGCACATCTTCAGCCTCGAACAGGTTGCCTTCGCTCATAAGTGGTCACCTCTTTCTGCCGTGACGGCGGTTGAACAACGTCTGCGGTCCCGACCGTTCTGTGCACCTCCCGCCGTGGCGGATCACATTTCTTTTGCGTGCAGGTCGAGGGCGTCTGGCGAACTGTTGAGACGCCTAACGGTCGCTTACAGTTACTCCGGTCGAGTGTCAATGTGTGACTGTCAGCGGCGGCGTCCTTGTTGGGGAAGCTGCCCACAGTCGAGCGCGTTCAAGCCCATCAGTGTCCGGCGCTCTGGCCGCCGTCGACGTGCAGGAACTCGCCGGTCACGAACGGCGCGGACTCGAGGTATCGGACCGCCGCGACGATGTCGCTGATCTCACCGATGCGCCCGATCGGGTGCAGGCCGCCGAGCTGTTCGTGGGTGTCCGGCGCGTGCATCGGCGTGCGGATCACCCCTGGGGAGACAGCATTGACCCGGATGCCGGTGGCGGCGTACTCGATCGCCAGGGACTTCGTTGCCGCGGCGAGGCCGCCTTTCGTCAGCGACGCGAGCACCGACGGCACGTTCACGTTCGCGTGCTCGACAAGCGTGGTCGTGATCGTCACCACATGGCCCGCGCCCTGTGATTCCATCCTGGCGATCGCCGGTCGGGTGATGTGAAAGAACCCGTCGAGGTTTACCGCCGTTAGGTGGTCGTAGTCATCATCGGTGTAGTCGGTGAAGCGCTTCGCGACGAAGACTCCGGCATTGTTGACCAGCGTGTCGATCCGGCCGAAGCGGTCCATTGCCGCGGCGATGATCCGATCGGCTGTGTCACGCGCCCCGATGTCGCCTTGGACGGTCGCGATCATCGGATCGTCGCTCGGAGCGATGGAGCGTGACGTCGCGACGACTGCGTATCCCATCTCTCGGTAGGCCGCGACCAGGCCGGCACCGATCCCCCGCGAGGCGCCGGTGATCACCGCGACGCTCGGCGCGACGGCAGTCATCTGCCCAGCCCCGGATCGTTGGGGTGCTCGGCGAGCGGCCGCACCGTGATCTCCATCCACGGATAGAGGGGCAGCGTCGCCAGGATGCGCTGGAGCTCGGAGTCGTCCGCCGCTCGATACAGGCCCACCGCCCGCCAGCGCCCGTCGTCGGGAACCGGTTTCCAGACACGGAGCGCGTGGCTGTCAGCCGCCAGCTCTGCCACCCGTTCGCTCTCCGCGGACACCCGCTGCTGTAGTTCCGCATCGGCGGTCCCCTCTGGGACGACGATCGTAAAGTCAACTAGAAAGTCCATAGTCCTCCTTCTCGTGTTACTTGCGTGTGGCGGCGGACGGTGCGGCTGGAGCGTTGATGGCGTTTGTCGATGCACGGCGGGGTTCACCCAACCAGGTAGGTCTCGTAGCTCACGCCTCCGTATCGCCGTGCGCCGACGCTGATGAAGATGCCCTTGTTCAGCCAGTCGAGCTCGAGGACGGCGGTCTCGATCCGGGTCGAGGTTCGAAACGTGTAGTCGCTGGGATCGACGTCTTCGCCCCGTGCGAGTCGCGCGATGACCTCGGGGCTGCCATGGCGCACACCTCGTGATTGGACATAGAGCAGCTCGCCGGTGTCGGTCTGCAGCGTGTAGCGGATGTCGCCGAGCGCGGTGCCGTCGGGCAGGATCGTCTGCCAGTCGGCGCTGGCGCCGGGAAGCAGCTTCCCCTGCAGTTCGGGTCCGGTGAACGTTCCGCCGCTCAGGGGCACAATCCGGCGGTGGCCGCGAGAGGTCTCGCCGAGATCGAGCGGGTGGCCGAGCGTCGCCTGCAGGAGGTACACCTGGGTTAGGCGTGGTGCCGGGAGGCGCTCGCCGATCATCGCCGGCTCCGTGCCGCCGCGGAAACGGTCACCTCGGGTGCCGGATCGTTGGGATGTGGCTCGAGCGGGGTGACCGTGACATACATCCAGTCGTAGAGCGGCAAATCGGCGAGTAGACCGGTGAGCTGGGCGTCGCTGTCGGCGCGGTAGAGGCCGAGGGTTTTGATCTCGCCGGTTGCGGCAGGGGGCCTCCACAGCCGGACGAGATGCCCTTCGTCCACCGCCCTGGCCGCGACGGATGCCTCGGCGCTGTAACGGGCGACGACATCGCCCACCGAAGCACTGTCCGGCACGTCTACCTCGACCTCAACCAGGAACTCCATCGGTTCTGCTCCGTACTAGCCCGCGAGGAAGCCGAGAAGCGCTGCGTTGACCTCCTCGTGGTGCGTCCAACCGATGTTGTGGGGGCCGCCCTCGATCGGTACGACCTTCACGTCCGCGATCAGTCCGCTCAGCCGTCCGGCGGTGACCTCGAACGGCAGGATGCGATCGGCCGTGCCGTGCATCACCAGCGTTGGCACGTCGATCTTCGGCAGGTCAGGACGGAAGTCGGTCAACCACGTGTCCACGACGGCGTAGCTCGCGTAGGGTGAGGAGCCCGCGGCAACGTTGAAGCTGGCCTGCACCGCCTGCTCGCTGATGCGCTCGGGACCGAGGACGTCGACGTTGTAGAAGTTGTCGAAGAAGCCCTTGAAGAAGGCGTAGCGGTCGCTGGCGATGCCCGCCTTGATGCCCTCGAAGACCTCGCGGTCGACGCCCTCGGGGTTGTCGTCAGTCTTGAGTACGAACGGCGGAATCACGCCGAGGAGGACCGCCTTGCTGACCCTGCCGGAGCCATACGTGCCGATGTAGCGCACGACCTCGCCGGTGCCCATCGAGAAGCCGCACAGCACGACGTCGCGCAGGTCAAGGTGCTCGAGCAGCGCGCTGAGATCGGCCGCGAACGTGTCGTAGTCGTAGCCGACCGTCGGCTGGCTCGAGCGGCCGAACCCGCGGCGGTCATAGCTGACGCAGCGGTAGCCCTTGGCGAGCAGCTCGCGCTCCTGGCGCTCCCAGGAGTTGCCGTTGAGCGGGTAGCCGTGGATCAACACGACCGGCTGGCCGCTGCCGTGGTCCTCGTAGTGAATCTCGATCGGGGCGCCGTTCTCAGTTCCGACAGTGATGCGCGGCATCTCGTGCTCCTGGGTCGTTGGGTGCT
>DASZFS010000345.1:0-11833 GCA_035939575.1 Vicinamibacterales bacterium
AGGCGTACTGCGGCCGGGTGGCTTGGCATCTCGTGCCGGGCGTGTTTTGAGGGTGCTACGGCTTCGCTGAGGGTGCTACGGCTTCGCTGAGGGTGCTGCGAGCCGCCTGGCGTCGGCGAGCTCCTGCCGCCCCGGGTCGGCGAGCTTCCACATCGCCACGAACTCGCGCGCCGCGCGCGACGAGACCGCGGGCTGGCCGGCGCGCTCCGCCGCGCGCGCCAGGCCGATGAGGGACGCGGCGCGGCGCGGCGTCCGTTTCAGCGCGGCCTGAAACGCGCGGGTCGCGCCGGCGGCGTCACCGGCGGACAACAGCGCCTCACCGTAAAGCTCGCCCGCCGGTTTGATCGGATAGGGACGCGCGATCGGATTCGGCATCTCCGACTCCAGCCTGGCCGCAGACGCCAGCGTGGCAAGCCCCTGCCCGGTCTGCCCCTGCGAGATCTGATACAGGCCGCCGACCTCTGCGCGCATGATCTCGGCGAGGCGACGGTTCGTCTCGTCGGGCGCCGCACCACGCGCGCCCTGCAGCTGCTCGAGCGCGGCCTCCGCGCGCGGGCCGTCGCCCAGCTTGACGCTGGCAAGGCCGAGCGCGAAGAGCTCATCGACGTTGTCGAAGGTCCCCTGCCCTTTCAGCAACTCCCAACGGCCGCTCTCGACGACCAGCCGCGCCCGCATCGAGGCGCGCTCGCTTCGAAGAGACAACGGACCGCTGCCTCGCCCGATTTCGCTCTCGTGTACATGGTTCGCTGGGTTCGAACCTCGAGCACCTCCCGAACCCCGCGAACCTCGCGAACCCTCTTCTTCCGCGAGCGCCCGGTCGACGAGCGGCGCGAGCGATTGAGCCTTGGCGAATCGTCCCTGCTGGAGGTACTCGTAGTGCAGCCATCCAAGCGCGTGGAAGTCGTGCTGCGCGGACGAGAGACCATTGCGCCGCGCGAGGTCAACCGACGTCTCGTATGCCGCCTCGTCCGACGCCGCCGCCTCGTCCCAGAGGCCGAGCGGCAGGAACGCATGCGACGGCATGTGGCGCGCGTGGCTCGACGCCGGGGCGATCCTGGCGTACAGACGCGCCGCCTCGAGGCCCATCGCCGCGTGCTCCCCATCGTCGAACGCATGCAGCGCGTAGTGTGCGGCTCCGGGGTGCTGCGGATTCCGCTTCAGGATGTCCAGCGCAATGGCCCCAGCCTCGAGTGAAGTGGCCACGTTCCGCTCTCCGTCCGGAATCGTGGCCAGCAGCGCGAGGGCGTAAAAGGCCGCTGCCTCGTCGTCCGCCGGGTTCGCGCGCCACAACGCTGCCATCCGATCCGCGTACGCGCGGTCCCTCGCGCGTTTGCTGCCGTCGGATCTCACTCCGGGGGCCCCTACCCCCCGGACCGCTCCGAGGCTGGTGCGGTCGCTGTATAACCGCTCGACGGCGTCCATATATCCCTTCTCGCGTGCCGTGGGCGCCTTTGCCTGGCGCGCGGCCGGGGTGGGCGCAAGTTTCGCGAGCGCGGCGCGTGCCTTGTCGGGGCTCTCGTTATACCAGAGCGGCTGGTTGTAGCTCATGGCTTCGCCCCAGTAGGCAAGCGCAAACGCGGGATCCACACGCTCGGCCTCTCGGAACGCGGCAATCGCGGCGTCGTACTCAAAGCTGTGGAGAAGCAGGACCCCGCGGATGAACGCCGGCTGGGCGGCGGCGGCCCCGGAGTTGGGGAATGAGATGCGGCCCAGAACCGTCGGCACTTGAGCCGACGCCGCGAGGGCAGATAGACAAAAAACAAGGCCCCAGGGCCGCCGTGCCACGGAGAAAAGTTTACTCCGCGGCCCGGCGACCTCTACGGCCTCTCGTTGATCCAGTTTCTGTACGGTTGTGCGGACCTCTCCCGTTGTGTCTCCCTTAGAAGGAGTAGCGGAACATGATTTGGGTAATCCGCATGAAGCCGGCCTGAGTGCTCGTCTGGCCGAAGTTCGAGTTGCCGAACGTGTTCGTGCCATTCAGCGCTCGGACGATCACGCGGTCGAGCAGGTTCAGCACCTCGAACTTCACCTGTACCGTCTTCGTGCCGAAACGAAGGTTCTTGATGAAGACGCCATCCACGTTGTACTGCGGCGGCGTGCGCAGCGACGTAATCGTCCGTGGTGCGTTGCCAAATGTAAACGGCGCCGCCAAGGTGAACCCCGCCGGATTGATCCAGCTGACCGTCGGGTGATCGGCCGACGCGAGCCGATCCTCGTAGCTGCCGGGTGTCGACAGATCGACGCCGGGAACGATGTTCGGCCGTTGCACGCCGCTGAACGTGCCGGTGTTGTCGCCTTGCTGAACCTCGAGCGGGAACCCGGACTGAAGGTTGATGGCGGCCGACAACGTCCAGCCACCGGCGATCCACTCTGCGGCTGAGCTCTTCCCGCCCCACTTCTTGCCTCGACCGAACGGCAATTCGACGACCGGCGCGATGATCACGCGGTGCGGCACGTCGAGCACGCTATAGGCATACTCGGCGTCCGGGTTGTAGCACGCCGCATTGTTTGTCGTCGTGCACGCCGGCATGTTGGGCATGTAGTTGTAGTTGTTCAGCGGGTTGAAGCCGCTCCCTCCGGAATAGAAGTTGGCCTGGCCTATCTGGTTGTCCTTCAACACGCTGTAGGTGTAGCTGATGCGTCCGCCCCAGCCATGGGTGACCCGCTTGGCCCACTCGAAGACAACCGCATTGTAGCGGCTCTTGCCCTCGAGCACGTGTCGGGCAAGGACGTTCCCGAATTCCGGATACGGCCGGAGCAGCTGTGCACGCGTGAGCGTCGTCTGCGACGCAAGCGGGCCCGCGTTGGCAATGCCAAAGAAGGGGTTCGGGAGGGACTGGTTGAGCGCCGTGCCGAGCGTCAGGTACTTCGGATCGAGCTGGTTGATGTTGACGCCGACATCAGACGATCCTCCAAGGCTCAAGTGATCGCCGCGTGATCCCATGTAGCCGACCGAGATCGATTGGCTCCCCGGAAGCTCGCGCTGCAGGTCGACCGAGTACTGTTGTACGCGTGGCGCGGAACTGTTCTGATCGACGTAGCTGATATTCGTGCCGACGCCGCTCAGTGCCCCGAGCGAGTTCCCGAGCGGTTGCACCAGGCCGGTCGGGAACGGATTCGAGATGCTCGTCGTCGGAGCCGTTCCCGGGGCCGATTGCACGAGCACGGTGTTTTGCGTGTACCCAACCTGTCCGAAGTTGTTCGACCCCGTGCTGGGCGTGGGGTAGTTGTACGGTGCCCAGAACAGCCCGTATCCACCCCGGACAACCGTCTTCGAATCGACCGAATAGACGGCGCCGAAGCGCGGCGACGCCTTCACCTTCGGCGGGTTGCCCTGTGTCGTCGGGTTGCCGCCCACGCCGGCGTACATGAGGCCACCTGCCACTGTTCGCGCCGTTGTGCCGGCCACCGGATCGGCTGCAATCGTCACGACGTTCGTGAGACCCGGCAACGCAGCATTCGGATCGAAACCAACGGTGAAATTGTTGTTCTGCTCGGCAACGCCTGTTTCGTGCTCGAGCCGCAGCCCGTAGTTGAGGGTGACCTTGGAGTTCAGCCGCCAGTCGTCCTGTGCATAGCCGCCGTAGTAGTACGAGTAGATGTTCAGCGCCGTCGACAGCGGAATGAAGCTCTGGCGGCTCGACAGCGATGACGGGTACCCGAGCAGGAACGAGGCGAACGCGTTGCCGTCAGTCGTGCTGCTCGTCCCGCCGTTCGACGAGGTCGTGTCCTTCTCGAACTCGAAATACCCGGCGCCCGGTCCCGGGCTGATGAAGTCCAGCCCGATCTTCCGGAAATCGGCGCCGGCCTTGATGGTATGCGTGCCGATGAACTTGGAGTAGTTGCCGTTGGCGCTGATGGACTTCCAGTTCAGAGTGTTCGGGCTCCCCGTCGAGTTGAACCCTGTTGCCCCGAGGGTCTGCCCCGCGTTCTTGTCGTAGCCTCGGATCCGGATGTCGGGAAACTTCTGAACGGTGATTTCGTTCAAGAATGCCTGCGAAAAACCGAGCGACGACGGGTCGTAGTTGATGCTCAGCGTATTGCTGTCGGGAAACCGCGTCATGCCGAACCGGAGCGCCATGACCGACGTATCGCTCAGCACCCACGTATTGTTCACTGCCAGAATCTTCGGACGCCGCAGGAGCAGGTAGTCGTTGGGATCCGCAAACCGGCTCGCGTAATTCTGATCCGATGTCGCGCTGCCCGGATCCGAGAAGTAGTTCGCGCACGGCTCGTTCGTTCGGTTGTAGAGGTAGAAGCCACTCAACGACACCTTGTCGGTAAACTTGTGCTCGACCTTGATCGTATATTCCTGCTCGAACTTGTTATCGATGAGCGATGTCCGGTTGTAGTTGGCGCTGCCGTTGTCGATGTTGGTGTCCGGGAGCGGCAGGAACTTCGCCATCGCCGCCGACACCGGATTGATGCGACTCGCGGGCGACCACGTACCGGTCGCCGGGTTGTACATCTGATTGATGTTGTTGTTCGGGAACGGCAGGCGCGAGATCGGATCGTAGATCGTGACCCGTTGCCCGGACCCGTTGGTCAGAGCAGAGAAATCGCCCGCCCGCTCGGCCGCCGTTGGCATCAACTCGGTTGAATTGCGCGTCTGCACGTCGTGATAGTCCTCGGTCGCGAAGAAGAAGAACGTACGGTTCTTCACGATCGGGCCGCCCAGGGCGCCGCCCCCGAGATAGTACGGATTGTCGGGTTTCGGCAGACTCGCCTTGTCACTGAAGTAGTTGTTCTTCTCGAGCGCAATCGGCCGGGTCTGATAGAACGCCGTGCCCCTGAAGACGTTCGTTCCCGACCTGAGCGTCGTGTTGAAGACGCCACCGCCGGTACGGCCCATCTCGGCGTCGTACGTGTGGACCTGCACCTTCATATCGTCGAGCGACTCGATCGTCGGATTCGCGCTCGCACGATTGCGCATGTCGGTGACAGGCACGCCGTCGAGCGTGTAGTTGTTGCCGCGGACGGTGCCGCCGCCGAGGGACAGGAGCGACGCGTTCGTCTGATCCTGCTGCCGGTTGAACTGGGTGTCGCCGGAGGGAACCACCGTCGGCACGGTCGTGCCAATCATGAACGCGTTGCGGCCTGGAGCCGGCAGCGTCTGTAACGCCGTCGTGTCTAGGACGGTGCCAGTAGAGGCATTCGATGTTTCAATCACGGGTGCCGCGCCCGTGACCGTGATGTTCTCCTCGATGCGCCCCACTTCCATCGTCAGATCGAGTGTGATGAACTGCTGGGTCCCAACGCGGAGCCCGCCTTGCTCAGCCGTCTTGTAACCTTGTAGAGAAGCCTTCAGCTTGTAGGTCCCCGGATCGAGCGAGGCGAACACGTATTCGCCCCGTTCGTTCGTCGTCGTCGAACGGGAGATATTGGTCGACTCGTTCGTGAGCGTCACGTCAACGCCCGGGATCACGCCGCCCGAGTCTTTGACAGCACCGCGAAGCCCGCCTTGAAAGCCCTGGCCGAAGACCGCTGCAGGATTGATTGCGACCAGCAACGCTCCGATGATGAGCGCAGCTCGGAATCTCATATCTTCCTCCCCCGGGAACGGGACGCCCTCCCGCGTCGGTTTAAGTACTGAAGGCTGGTTCCGGCGATTCTAGGGACAGTTGTCGTCAGGTGCAACAACTGTGTGAAGAATTGTGGAAAAGAATGGCTGCAGCGCATCCAAGATTCTGGATGACGCTGGTCGCTGCTGGCTAGTGGCTAAGAGCTATCTCGCAAATGCCGCGGCAGAAGTTGACGATCAGAACGTGGCTGAAGACTCATGGCCGCGTGCAGCGACTGAAGACTCATGGTCGCGTGCAGTTTGCAGTTGCCTACGCCCTCAATTTGCGACGACCCTGTACAAAGCTTGAGAATTTTGATTTTTGGGCGAGGCAACTGCACGCGGCCATGAGTCTTCAGCCCGCCTCAGAGTCTTCAAGCCACCTCAGAGTCTTTTAGTGTCCGCTCTTCTTGCTCTCGAACTTGATGGTCTTGAGGATCATCGCGTCCTTCGCGAGCTCGGTCGAGCCCGTCGGGAACTTGTTCGACGCGAGCACGAACGCAAGGATGTCGGCGTTCTGCTGGCCGCTCAGGCTGCCTGGCGCGTTCTGTGGCATCGAGATGCGGATCCGCTCGAACAGGTCACCGATCGTCAGCCCGTCCCAACCCGCCATGAACTCACCGCCAGCGAGCGCCGGGGCCATCTCGCCGCCCGTCAGCTCGGGACCGTGGCAGGAGGAGCACTGGTCCGAATAACCCTGCTTTCCACGGTTCGCCTGCTCTTCGGTATAGACACCGTCCCAGACGGACTTCGTCGGCTGAGCCTTCACAGTGGATTGCAATGCGATCACCGTGACCAGTGGAATGAATGCTGCCGCTAAGAACTGAACCTTCATGTCACCTCGCTCGCAGGCGCCGGAAACGGCGTGGCCTGTGCTACAGATATCAACCAATTATGCCGCACAAATGCAAAGGCCCCCCAAGGCTTCCACCATGGGGGGCCTCTTCAGCAACCAGCAATTCGCCTCCGGGTCGATCAATCGACGCTGGGCGAGCTATGGCGGACCCGACCAGTTGTCTCTACTGTTGCGCCGTCGGCCGCGTCTCGCTGGCCGGCAACGCGAACGCGAGGTACTCGCCGGAGTAGTTGCCGCCGCTGATGGCGATGACAAAATACTGCCGGCCGTCCTGGCCCTTATAGGTCATCGGCGAGCCGCTCTGGGGCGCAGGCATCCAGACAGCGCCGACTTCCTTCCCGGTCTGCTTGTCGTACGCGCGCAGCATCGCTCCGCGCGGATGCTCGGGCGTTGTCGTCACCGCGGGATCGCCGAGGACGACGAGCGTCTTGGTGACCAGAAGCCCGACGCTGCCCGGCTGGCCGGTCTTCGGGATGTTCATACCCTTCAGCAGCGGGCTGTTGCGAACGCCGTCCGGCGTGTCGCCGTGCGGGACTTGCCATTTGAGCTCGCCCTTATCCAGATCAATCGCATTCAGCACGCCGTATGGCGGCTTGAGCAGCGGAAGTCCCTGAACCGTCAAGCCGCCACCGCCACCCTGAGGCGGAGTGGGAGGCTGACCGGCGGCCGGCGGTGCTGCCGCAGGAGCGGCCGGCGCGGCGCCGCGTCCACCGTCTCCTCCGCGTCCAGCGCGCTGTGGCGCGTCGGCGGCGCTGCCGAAGCCGGGTCCCTCGCGCTCGACGAACGGCTGTCCCGCCGTGCCCGCCACGTACCGGATGTCCGAGAAGCCTGACGGCGGCTCGACAAGACCGATCGGCGCGACAGAATGGTTGCTCGCCTGCGCATAGACGATGTGGGTTTCCGGATCGGCGCTGGCGCCCGGCCAGTTCGTGCCGCCGGCCGTCGTCGCAATCGTCAGCGCCGCAATGGGCCCTTCCGTCTTGCTCACGACGCCGGGGAGGAACATCGGACCGAGCCGGTAGCGCGAGACGATTCGCTTTGCCTCCGCGTTGAGCTCCGGCGTGAAGTTGATCAGGTCGTCGAGCGTCACGGCCTGGCGCGCGTACGCCGGCGGCTTGGTCGGGAACGGCTGCGTGGCCGAGGTCTTCTCACCTGGCACGTCGGACTGCGGAACCGGTCTCTCTTCGATCGGCCACACCGGCTGGCCGGTGATCCGGTCGAACACGTAGAGGAACGCTTCCTTGCTTGGCAGCGCAACGGCCTTGATCGGCTTGCCGTTGACGTTGATGTCCAGCAGGATCGGCGCGGACGACAGATCGTAATCCCAGATCGGGTGATGCACGACCTGGAAATGCCACTTACGCTGGCCGGTCTTCAGGTCGACGCACACGAGGCTCTCACCGAACAGGTTGTTGCCGGGCCGATGGCCGCCATAGAAATCAGAGGTCGGCGACTCAACCGGTAGATACACGAGCCCGGCTTCCTCGTCCACCGTGATCTGCGTCCACACGCCGGTGTTGCCGTTAATCGCCCACGACTCGTTCTCCCACGTGTCGTTGCCGAACTCGCCGGGCCGGGGAATCGTGTTGAACGTCCACAGCAGCTTGCCGGTCTTCACGTCGAACGCGCGGACGAGCCCCTTGGTGTTGTTGTGGGTCTTGACCGTCATCCCTTCCTTGAACGACGACCCGACGATGACCACGTCCTTGACAACGGTGGGTGTGGAGTGGATGCCGATCTCACCAGTCTCGAGGTCGATCTGCTGTCCTTTGCCGTAAACCGCGCCCCTCTTCAGATCGACGACGCCGCCGTCGCCGAATGATTGGACCATCGATCCGTTCTTCGCGTTCAGCTCGACGAGCCGATAGCCGGTCGTCATGTAGATGATGCGCTCGTCGTTCTTGCCGTCGGTCCAATACGCCACGCCGCGTCCGGACAGCTGGCGCGGCGCAATAGCGGCGCGCTGGCCTTCGCGGTAGCTGTGAGACCAGATCAGCTCGCCCGTCTTGCCGTCGAGCGCGATGACCGAGCGCCGCGTGCCGGCGGTCGTGTAGAGGACGCCGCGGATCGCGAGCGGGGTGCCCTCGAGCTTGTACTCGGGACGGGTGCCCAGGTTATCCGTCTTGAAACGCCACGCGACTTCGAGCTTGTTGAAGTTGGCGCCGGTCACCTGGTCGAGCGGCGAGTACTTCGTGCCGTGGATGTCCGCTGTGTAGGCAACCCAGTCGCCGTTCTTCGTGCTGGGCAGGCCCGTGGCCTGGCCCTGCGCTCGGACCGTCATAAATGCGACGACGAGCGCAATCATGCCCCCTGCGATCCCAGCGGCGACGAGCGGTGCGCCGCGCTTCCCTATGCTACGCATGTCCTCTCCCCCCAAAAAGCGAACGCAGAGCCGCAAGCCCGCATCCGTCGATGCGCGCCTGGCAAGCTCTGCGTCCAATGCCCTCCCGGTCGCCGTTACGCTGCGGCGGAGGTGCTCTTCTTGCCGAGCACCTCACCGAACACCTGAACCGCCTTCTGCATCTCCTCCATCGTGCCGAGCGAGATACGCGCCATCGTCTTCTCGAACGGCGGGAAGTCGCGGGCGACGAGGACGTTCTTGGCGCGGCAGGCCTCGCGGAATTCCTTCGCGGGCGTGCCGATGTTGACGAACATGAAGTTGGCCTGGCAATCGGTCGGCTTCATCCCCCGGTCGGCAAACCACTTCATCGAGAAGTCGCGCACAGCCTTGTTCCGCGCGCGCTCGTTCTTCGTGAAGCCGCCGTCCGCGTCCTGGGCGAGTGTCGCCGTCGCCGCCGCCATGCCGAACACGTTGAGCGAGCCGGTGCCCGACGCCGCCGTCCAATCGCGCATTTTCTTGATCGTGTCGGCGTGCGCGATGGCGTAGCCCTGTCGCAACCCGGCCATCCCGTACGCTTTCGAGAACGTGCGCGCCACGATGACGCGGGGATTCTCGACGGCGATCGGCACATGCGTCTCGTGGTCCGGATCGGTGACGTAGTCGAAGTATGCCTCGTCCACCAGGACCGTGGTCTCGGGCGACGCCGAGTTCAGGCGTGTGAGGAAGTCCCGTGTCGCCTTGGCCCCGACGTAGGTGGCGGTCGGGTTGTTCGGGTTGCAGTAGAAGATGAGGCCCTGGCCCTTGGCGGCCGCGATCATCGCATCGAGATCGATTTTGAACTCGGAATTCAGCTTGACGCCGGTGACCTTGTTTCCGATCAGCTCGGCATAGCCGGCGCACTCTTCATAGGTCGGGATCGTGCCGACCAGGCCCCTGGCCTTCGACGTGAACACCTGCGTGGCCGCGCGGAGAATCTCGGTCGAGCCTTCGCTCAGGAGGATGTTCTCGCGCTTGACGTTGTACTTGGCGAACTTTGCGGCGATTGCGTCCTGGAGATCGCCCGCCTGGTTCGAGTAGCGTCCTGGCCTGGCGCCACCCTCGAGCAGGTTGCGCAGCGAGTCGAGCACGACTTTGCCTGGACCCACCGGGTTCTCGTTGCTGGCGATACAGATGACGCCGCGCTCCACGGCCTGCAGGTCCGGCTCGAAAGCCGACCAGAGGCTGTTTTCACGGCCGCGGCCCCAGATATTGCTCGTGAGGGCCGCACCCGCGCCAATGCCGACGGTCTGGACGAAGGTGCGCCGTGATAGCGACGTCGCTGACAGGGTTGACATGATTCCCATTTGGGGGCTCCTCCTACAGTCCCGCCGCGGTCGACGTCGACCGGAGCACCTGCTTGAATACGTCCGTCGCCTTCTGCATCTCGTCCATCGTGCCGATCGAAATACGCGCCCACTGCTTTTCGAGCGGCGGGAAGTCACGGCCGACCATGACACCGTGCTTCGCGCAGGCATCTCGGAACGCCCCAGCGGTCATCGTCTTGCCAATGTCGGTGAAGATGAAGTTCGCCTGCGACTCGGTGGATTGGAACCCCAGATCCGCCAGCGCCTTGAGCGTGAAGTCGCGGACGCCCGTGTTGCGCGCGGCTTCCTCCTTGATGTGCTGAGGGTCCTTCAGCGACGCGATGGCCGCGGCTACGCCGAACGTGTTGACGTTGTACGGCATCCGGTACTTGGCCATCCTCCGGATGGTCTCCGCAGAACCGACCGCGTATCCGATGCGAACGCCGGCCATCCCGTACGCTTTTGAGAACGTGCGCGCGACGAGGACGTTCGGCGTCGAGAGCGCCAGCGGAATCGCCGTCGCGTACGACTTGTCGGTAACGTAGTCGAAGTAGGCCTCGTCGATCAGGACGGCCGTCGTCGGGGACGTCTTGCGCACCTCGGCGACGAAGTCGGCGATCTGCTGACTGCCGCTGATCGTGGCCGTCGGGTTGTTCGGGTTGCACAGGTAGACGAGCCCTGCGCCCTTGACGAGCGGAAGGAGCGCGCCCAGATCCGTCTTGAGCGTCTTCGGATCCACCGGCGCCGTCTTGATCGACCAGCCGACCAGACGCGCCTGGCCCGAGCAGTTACCGTAAGTCGGCGACGCCTCGACCAGGTGCTTGGTCGGCGACATGAACACGCGCACGGCGTTGCGCAGCAGCTCCTGGGAGCCGACGCCCAGCGTCACGTTCTCGCGCTTGGCCGCGTTCTGCTTCGCGATCAGGATCTCGAGATCCGCGTCCAGCGGCGAGCTGTTGAACGGATAACGGTTGGCCTCGGGAAACTTGCCGAGAATCGCGTCGATTGCCGCCTTGCCGGGACCGAGGGGATTCTCATTGCTGCTGATGCGGATGCCTTCGACTCCTGGCGGGAGCGAGGGACGTGACATGGTTCGGCCGCCCTGGCGACCCTGCTGCAGGGCTTCTGCAACATATTCCTCATGACCACGCGCGGCCATGAACTCACCGGCCGAACTGCTTCGACCGACACGTAGCCCCTGAAGGAAACCGCGGCGCGACACCGACATGGGGATTCCTCCCTTCAACGACAGCGACCTTTGGTGGATAGAGCGGACAGATACCGATGGGTCAATTTCGCAAATTTTACGCCCTCGTGTGCAGGGTGTCAACGAAACTGTACAGTTTTCGAGATTCTTTCGGTCAAATTACATGCCGTGACATCCGTTGTGGTATTCTGACGCAGCCTTCCGGCAATTTCGCTCGCCCTCCCAGCAGGCGGGTCACGGTTCATTCACATTGCGGAGAACGGGTTCATGATCAGTCTGCCTATCCGTATGTACTGCGGGTTTGCTCTGTCGGCGCTGTCCGCGCTGCTCGTGCTGGGCTTTGCAACGCCGGCACACGCGCAGTACAAACCTCGTCCAATCGACAATCCTGCCATCGGCGAGGATTTTCATATCGAAGGCGGTGTCAGCTTCTGGAACCCGACGTCCGACATTTCCGTGGCCAGCTCAGGAAGCGGCGCGCTGGCGGGCCTGGTGGGCACGACCATCGATGCCAAGCAGGACCTCG
>DASZFS010000346.1:0-1570 GCA_035939575.1 Vicinamibacterales bacterium
CGCTGTCTCCGGTGCTTCACTACAACGAAGGGCAGGGCGATCTGGTCGGCGGGAACTTCTGGGACATGCGCGCGACCGGACGCCGCCTCGGTAATCCCGCGGCCGAACAGGCTGAAGGACCTCCGACGAACCCGGTCGAGATGGGTCTGCCCGATATCGCCTGTGCCGCGTACCGCGCCTCGCAGCGGCCCTACCGGGGACTGTTCGAGGCAGTGTGGGGCGCGCAGGCGTTCGCGATCAACTGGCCAGCCGATACCGAGCAGGTCTGCAACACGCCCGGTCCGCCCCCTCCGGACGATCCGGCGCCGGTTCACCTCAGCGCCGTCGATCGCGGGCTCGCGGCCGCCACGTTCGACCAGATGGCGCAGTCGATCGCGGGCTATGAAGCATCCCACGAGGTGACGGCGTTCTCGTCGAAGTACGATGCCGTTCTCGCAGGTAAGGCCAAGTTCACGCCCCAGGAGCAACGCGGCTACGATTTGTTTCGCGGCCGGGCCCAGTGCAACGGCTGTCACCGCGATGGCGGTCCGGGCGAGGATCCGCTGTTCACCGATTTCACCGCTTCCAATATCGGAACCCCACGCAATCCCGACCTGCCCTTCTACGCCGAGAGCACGCCCGATGCGCGCGGCTATGTCGCGAACAAGAGCGGCGAGTCCTACGTGGATATCGGCGTCGCCGACTTCCTCGGCGAAGGCCCTCTGCTCAGCCATCCTTCGCCTGTCGATGCGCGCTGGAAGCCGCTGGAGCCGCAGAATCGCGGCCGCGTCCAGGTGCCGACACTGCGCAATGTCGACAAGCGGCCGAGCCCGGATTTCGTCAAGGCCTACGGACACAATGGCTACTTCAGAAGCCTCAAGGAGATCGTGCACTTCTACAACACGCGCGACGTGCTCCCGCGCTGCGCCCCGCATGATCCGCGCGAGCGCACCGGCTGCTGGCCCGCCTCGGAGACCACCGAGAACATGAACACGAGCAAGGTCGGAAATCTCGGGCTGTCGGAGCAGGAGGAGGACGCGCTGGTCGCCTTCATGCAGACGTTGAGCGACGGGTACGTGCAGACGGGACCAAAATAGCGATCACACACCGCAAGCGGTCCTCCCATCGGAAAAGCAGCCAAGGGCGCAAATCGATCGCAGAACCCGCCACCGTACGCATCGGGACGCAGCGACTATGTCTCGAGCAGCGTGGCAAGTTCGTCGGTCCATCGTTTCTCGTAATCCGCATCTTGCTGAAGCCCGCGCTTCAACACAGCTTGGACTCGCTGCTGCGTTTCAGGCCACGTCAGCGCGGTCCCAAACGAGGTGATGGCGTCGAGGAGACGGTCGGCGGACGGCAAGGAAACCTGGTTGACGAGACTCTTCGCGGCGGCGATAGCGCGTCGATCGAAGGAGGCAATTCGGCGCGCGAGCCCGTCGACGAAGGGGTCCAGCTCGGAGTCTGGAAGCGCCCGGTTGACGTATCCGTACCGTTCCGCCGTGTCGCCGTCGAAGTCGTTGGCGCCGAGGATGATTTCGAGCGCGCGGCCGCGGCCGACCAGATGGGGGAGGCGTTCGGTGCCGCCGCCGCC
>DASZFS010000347.1:0-2266 GCA_035939575.1 Vicinamibacterales bacterium
ATGGCCAGCGGGAGCGTAAGCGCCTGAATGGGAAATGTGGTGTGGATGCCCGCGGCTTCGAGCGCGGTGCAGATTACTTCGTCAACGCCGAGATCGCGGAATGCCACCGCGTAGGATCCATCGGCGGACGGGATTGGTTGAGTTGTCAGGGGGTTCCTCCGTGCGCTGAGCGCCTAGCGCCCGCGCCTCCATCGGGCACGCGCCATCTAGGCACAGCGTCAGTGTCAACACGAACTGGGATTACGACATTCCAATGCCCACTCGCGTTACCCACGGTACCAGACGGTGAATTAGACGATGTTGCCGAAGCCGACGCGGCGCGACTGGTCGCCGCCGAACTCCACGAAGGCGATCTTGTCGGCGGGAATGAGCACCCGGCCGCCCTTCTGGGTGCCCAGCGCGAGGATGGCGGGCCCGTCCTTGGCGCTGAGTGCCGCCGCCAGGTCACGCTCGATCTCTTCCGCGGTCGCGTCGGTGTCCACGACGAGCTCGCGCGGAATGGACTGGATCCCGATCTTGACTTCCACAGCGCTCCTCACGCTTGCTGTTCTTGCTGATCCGCGGTGAGCGGCCAGCCGCTGATCCCGCGCCAGGCCAGCCGCGCCACCAGCTGTTCGGCCGCCTCCCTCGGGATCGAGCCAACCGTGCTGAGCCAGTACCTGGCGCTGACCTGCGCCATGCCCACGAGGCTGATGCCCAGCAGGTGCGCCTCGTCGTCGGCCACTCCGGCGTCTTCCCTGATCACCTGGCTGATCATGTCCGCGCACTTGCGATCGGCGGTGTCCAGCCGCTCGCGGACCGCGGGATCGTTCGTGAAGTCCGACTCGAAGACCAGCCGGAATGTCCCCTTGTGCTCGGCGACGTACCCGAAGTACGCGCTGAACGTCGCGGTGACCCGCTGCCAGTTGTCGGTGGTCGAGCGCAGCGCCGTCCGCACCGCCTCGATCAGCTGCTCCACGCTCTCGTCGAGCAGCGCGAGGTAAAGCTCCTGCTTGCCGGGAAAGTGCTGGTAGAGGACAGGCTTGCTGACCCCGGCCCGCTCGGCGATCTCGTCCATCGCCGCCGCGTGATAGCCACGGGCGACGAAAACCTCCATGGCCGCGTCGAGCAGCTGGCGGCGGCGCGCCAGCCGGGGGAGCCGAGTCCCTCGCGGCTTGGCGGCTGATGGGGCGGTCAACGTGATCTCCGAGTGCTAGCCATAGGCACTAACGGTAGTGGCCAGTGTGCGTCAGCGGTAATCTTCGTCGTCGTAGCCGATGTCGCGTGTCTGTTCCGCGGCGTCCGCCTCGTCTACTTCAAACGGGAGTTCCCGCAGTTCACCGGACTCCTGTTCGGGCACTTCGCGCGCCTGCTCGGCGGCGTCGTCGTCCGGCATCTCGATGCTTGTCTCGCTCAATGCTCGACCCCTTCCGTGCCGGGGGTGGTCTCCGCCATACCCAGCATCCACCATGTCAAGTCCCCTCCGGTCGTGGGGGTCTTGGCGGCCGATAAATGTGGGTAGGGGTAGTTCATGCGCAGCATCTGGGCCGGAGTCATCTCGTTCGGCTTGGTCGTGATCCCGGTCAAGCTCTACACCGCGACAGAGCAGCGCGACGTGTCGTTCCGCCAGGTGCACCGCGAGGACGGCGGCCGGATCCAGTTCAAGCGGGTCTGCTCGATTGACGGCCAGGAGGTGCCGTACTCCGACGTGGCCAAGGGCTACGAGCTGGCCACCGGCGACGTCGTGGTGCTCACCGACGATGACCTGAAGGACCTGCCGCTCGCGACCGCGCACCGGATCGACGTGCAGCACTTCGCCCCGTCGGGCCAGCTCGACCCGATCCTCGCCAACAAGGCCTACTACCTGGAGCCGGAACCCGCCGGGGTGCGCGCCTACATGCTGTTCCGGGACGCGCTCGAGCGATCGGGCCGGGTGGCGGTCGCCAAGGTGGCGATCCGCCAGCGCGAGGCGCTGGCGGCGGTGCGGGTGCGGGACGGCGTGCTGGTCCTCGAGACGCTGCTATGGCCCGATGAGGTGCGCACCCCCGACTTCAAGTTCCTCGACGAGGACGTGGAAGTAAGGTCGCAGGAGCTGAAGATGGCCGCCTCGCTGATCGACACGATGACCGAGGACTTCGACCCGGGCGCGTACAAGGACGCGTACCGGGAAGCGCTCGAGAAGCTCGTGCAGGCCAAGATCGAGGGCAACGAGCTGGTCAGGCCGGCGCCCGGCATCTCGGCGGAGAAGCCAGGCGGTCCCGCCGACCTCACCGAGACGCTGCGGGCG
>DASZFS010000348.1:0-2115 GCA_035939575.1 Vicinamibacterales bacterium
GTGGCCCAGAAGGCAAGCCTGCTCTCGGGAATCGATTCGCGCGCGATCGCCATCGCCGTCGTCTCGTCGATCACGAAATGCGCCGCGGCGGCACGCTTCCAACCCGCCCGATCCAGGATCGACGAGAGTCTCATTCCATAGAGCGCATTGCGCGAGCCGAGCAGCGCAGCCGTCGCCGCCCCCGCCCACACGGTGCCGCCCGCCCCGACCACGCCGACGAGCGCGAACTGCGATGCGCCCGTGAACATGAGTACTGACAGCGCGCAGGTCTGCAGGAGCGAGAGCCCGGCCGCGGTCGAGATCGCGCCGAACGAGAGGGCGTAGGCGCCGGTCGCGATCCCGATCCCCACCGCGTCGCGGATCACGGCACGGCGGGTGGTCGAATCCACTCGCAGAAGTTAAACGGTTAGTGGATCGCGGCTCCCGAGGGAGACAGCACCCACCACAGCGCGCCGAAGCTGTTGACGCCCTGCCCGGTCGTGTCGCCGGGCGACTTGTCCTGGACGAAGTAGTAGAGAGGATGCCCGGCGTACGTCACCTCGATCGTACCGTCGGTTCGAGTCGTGGTTCCCAGGAGCGATGCGGTCGCGCCTGTGCCGGCCTGGGGAGCGCCGGTGGTGAGGACGGGCGGCCAGACTGTGGCGCATGCCGTGTTGCAGGTGGAGCTCGTGCCCGTATCGGCCACGAACAGGTAGACCGTCATTCCTTTCCCGTCGACCAGGATCTGGCCTAGCTTTGACGTCGCGACCGCGATCGTGGCGCTGGTCCCCGCGGGGCTTGCGGCTGGGCTCGGCGACGGGCTTGCCGCGGCCGTCGATGGCGTGCTGCCGCCGCATGCTGCACCGAGCAGTGCCGCCGCGGCTGCGGCTGCAGTCAACAGAACCCTCGATCGCATGCATCCGGATACCAGGCCGGGTTACGTCTAAACGGCCTACTCCGGCGTCACGTATGCGGCCGTGATTCCTCCATCGACCACGAACGTCGACCCGTTGACATAGCTCGAGTCATCGCTCGCGAGAAACAGGGCGGCGCTGGCGATCTCCTTCGCTTTCGCCAGCCGGCCCATCGGAATGTGCACGCGGCGCCGCTCGTACGCGCCGGGAGTCTCGGAGAAGAGCCGCATCAGGAGCGGCGTCTCGACGGGGCCTGGGCACAGCGCGTTGACGCGCACGCCCTGCCGGGCGAACTGCACGGCGAGCTCGCGGCTCATCGAGAGCACCGCGCCCTTGGAGGCGGTGTAGGCGATCTGCGAGGTGGCCGCACCCATCAGGGCGACGAACGAGGCGACGTTGATGACCGAGCCGCCACCCGCCTTCAGGAGGTGCGGAATGCCGTACTTGCAGCAGAAGAACACGCCCCTGGCGTTGACCGCCTGCACGCGGTCCCAGGCCTCGGGCTCAGTCGTGAGGATCGAGTCGTCGTCCGCCGGCATGATGCCGGCGTTGTTGTAGAGCACGTCGACCTTCCCATATCGTTTCGCCGCGGCCTCGTACATCGCCTCCACGCTCTTGGGGTCGCTCACGTCCGCCTGGAAGAAGAAGGCCTCCCTGCATTCCGAAGCCGTCTTCTCGCCCGCCTCCTTCCCGACATCCGCGACGCAAACACGCGCTCCCTCCGAGGAGAAGAGCAGCGCCGCCTCCCGCCCGATCCCGCCGGCCGCACCAGTGATCACGGCGACCTTGCCGTCAAGTCTCCCCATCCGTTCTCCCCTTATCCGCGCTCGTAGAGCCGCGCGCGTTCGTAATCGGTGACGACCTTGTCGAAGAGCGCCTGCTCTGTGCGCGCGTAGTTCAGGTAGTGGTCGATGACATCGTCACCGAAAGCCTTCCTGGCCATCTCTCCGCGCTCGAGCTCCGCGATTGCGTCGCGCATCGAGTGCGGGAATCGCTGGACGTCGGATTCGTACGCGTTGCCCTTGAACTCCGGCGGCAGCACCAGCTTGTTCTCGATCCCGTGCAGGCCCGCCGCCAACAACGCAGCGAACGCGAGGTACGGGTTGGCGTCGGCGCCCGGAATGCGCGACTCGGCGCGCAGGTGCTGCCCATGGCCGACGATGCGGAAGCCGCACGTGCGGTTGTCGTGGCCCCACGCCAGGGTCGTGGGGGCCCAGCTGCC
>DASZFS010000349.1:0-1963 GCA_035939575.1 Vicinamibacterales bacterium
TTTCCCGGCCTACGCGCTATCGCCGACCCGAAGTTAAGATCTGGAGTAATCCGAGCAACTGAGCGGCACTCGATGCCAAGAGGAGACAATCCATGTCCAGCATATCGAGCTTGTTGACCCGCAATCTTCAAGACGTCTTCGGTGAAAACGACGCCGCACGTCGGCGCGCAACCATCGACGACATCTTCACGGAAGATTGCGTGTTCTACGATCCTAACAAGGGGGCCCACCGTGGCCGCGACGAGATCGATCGCGTCGCGGGCGCGATCAGGGCTACTCACCCTGACTTTCGCTACCAGCCAATTGCCGAGCCCGAGGAACTGGGCAATGGCGGGCGGATCCGGTGGGTGTCGGGCCGCCCTGGTGAGGCGCCCGCTTACGCCGGGACTGATTTCATCATCGCCCGGGACGGCCGGATTGCCGCCCTTTATCTCTTTTTCGACAAGCTACCCTGAGCTGCCGCCGGTACCGAGACGCTGCAAAGGCACTCATCGTAGCTGTTATGCGAGCCCACGCTCCTCCAGCCAGTCCACGTAGAGCAAGCGCTCGGCAAACAGCCACGCTTCGTCCACCTTCACGAACGTGTCGAGGTAGCGGAGCGAGGCGATCATCAAGCGCCGCTTTCCCCCGTCGACCGTGACGTGATGCGCGAGGCAGTAGGTCTCGCCGGTACTTCGGTCGGCCGACAACGTGAGAATGGTGCTCTGGCCGACGAAGTGCGTGGTGGCATCGTACTTGTTCAGGTCGGCGAAGACTGGGGCGAGCGCGTCGCGCGAGTGGAGCTCCATGGAGGGCGCCGGGTCCTTCGCGTTCATGTACACGACGAAGTGCGTGTCTTCGGTGAAGAGCGACATCTGACCTTTCGCGTCCCGACGGTCGGCGCAGTGTGCGTAGGCCTCGACGAGCTCCCGGATGGCGAGGCGGTCCGCGGCCTCTGCGGGAGAGATGGCGGCGTGCTTGCTCATAAGAGTCCCCCTTCGGCCTCGAGGATGGCGCGGGGCTCGACGAACGCCTCGATCCCGTAGCTGCCGTATTCGCGGCCGACGCCGGAGTACTTGAATCCGCCCCAGGGTGCCTGCGGATCGTCCGTCATGCCGTTGATCACGACGCGGCCAGCCCGCAACTGGGTGGCCACGCGACGCGCGCGCTCGACGTCGGTCCCGAGGACGGCGCCGTGGAGGCCGTACTTTGAATCGTTGGCGATCCGGACGGCATCCGCCTCCGAGTCGTACGCGATCACGCAAAGCACGGGGCCGAAAATCTCTTCCTGGGCGATCGTCATGTCGTTCTTCACGTTGACGAACACCGTCGGCTTCACGAAGTAACCCGCGTCGAGTCCCTCCGGGTGTCCCTCGCCCCCGACCAGCACCTCAGCGCCTTCTTCGATACCCTTGCGGATGTACGATTGGACCCGTTCGTACTGTTTGTCCGTCACCAGTGGTCCGACGGCCGTCTTCGGGTCGGCCGGATCGCCGACGGTAAACGTGCGCATCACGTCCTGGATGGCCCGCTTCACCGCGTCGAGCCGGCTCGTGGGGACAAGCAGCCGCGTCCCGGCGGCGCACGCTTGACCGCTGTTGAGAAAGGCGATGCCGAGGGCCGCCGGGACGGCCTGGTCGAGCGCCGCGTCATCGAGCAGGATCGTTGGCGACTTGCCGCCGAGTTCGAGCGTGACCCGCTTCATCGTCGCGGCGCCGTCGCGCATGATCCGCTCACCCACGGCGACGGAGCCCGTGAACGAGATCTTGTCCACGTCCGGGTTGCGCACGAGCTCCGCCCCGACGACCTCCCCCCGGCCCGTGACGACGTGGAAGAGGCCCTTCAGCAGCTTTGCTTCGTGCAGCGCCTCTACCAACACCTGCGTCTGCAGCGCGCTCAACTCGCTCGGCTTGATGACGACCGTGCAGCCGGCGGCGACGGCGGAGGCTAGCTTGAGGCAGATGAACAGCGCGTTCGCGTTCCA
>DASZFS010000350.1:0-3763 GCA_035939575.1 Vicinamibacterales bacterium
CCAGTCACCGATCCCAGGCATCGGCGTCTCGTTCAGCCATTTGATCACGGACCAAACCCAGGAGTTCGCGAACATTCTCGATGCGCGGTCACTGGAGCTCGTGTTTGATCATCTCGATCAACTCTGGCAGCAGTTCGTCCAACCCGATGCATGGGCGATCCTGGCCAATCTGCTGTACTGGCTGCTCCTGATTGTCGTGACGCTTGCGAAAGTCATTTCGCTCGCGATCGTCGCGTTTGGCTTGATCGCAAGCGCCGTCTGCGCGCTGGTCGGCCCGATTTTCGTGCCGTTCTTCATCGTGCCGAAGCTCGATTGGCTGTTCTGGTCGTGGTTCAAAGCGTTTGTTCAATACTCGTTCATTCCGGTGATCGCGTTCGCGTTTCTGATGATTTTCGAGCGGTTCATCTTTCAGTTCTTGACGACGCTGCCACCTGGTATCACGGAGGACCAGTACATGTTGTACGGGGTCCAGGCTCTCGTGATCATCGGCGTGTTCGCAGTCGGTATTTTGCTCGTGCCGTCGCTGACCAGTTCAATCTTCTCTGGTCGTGGCGGAGAGAGTGTGCTACCCAACAGGTTTAGAGGATGGTAGGACATGCCAGTACCAAAATATGAACGGGAAATTGACGAGCTCGCCGGACCGCGGTTCACGCGTCTGTTTTTCGTCGCGCTCGGCACTGCGGCGCTGATCGGTTTGGTGCTCGGCGTCATCTGGGTCATCGCGGGCCTCTTGCACTTCCACCCGCTGTGGTAGGAGCCGACGATGCAGGCGACAGTGGCCGATCTCAATCCGAAGACGTTGGAGAACGCGAAGCGCCAATTCGTCGAACTCTACGGGTCGGCGCTCGTCATGAACACGTATCTGAAGATCGCGCTCGTGGTCGTCTCCTTGGTGGCCTTGGGCCTGCTGGCGCTGAACTTTCGAACCGCCGCCAAATACGCGAACGTCAAGCCGCTGGTCATTCGGATCGATCAGGTGGGCCGCGCGGAAGCGGTCGCGTACGATGCCACGATCTACCGGCCGCAAGCTCCAGAGCTGCGGTATTTCCTGACCCGCTTCGTGGCCCTGCACTTCAGCCGACTGCGTGCCACGATTCAACGGGACTACCCGGACTCGCTGTTCTTTCTAGACCCGGGCTTAGCCGACGCCACCATTGCACAGAACGAGCAGAGCCGGGTGATGGAAACGTTCCTCACGAATCCGTCCGGAGACGAAGCGGATATCGACGTGAAGAACGTGACGTTCGGGGAACTGAGCGCGCCTCCCTACAAGGCCTCGGTCGACTTCGACAAGCGGTTGTTCGCCCCTGGGACCCGGCAGGAGCGGAAGCGCGAGACCTACGTCGCGCAGATGGATTTCGTGCTCCGCGACGCCGTCCCGAACGCCTTCATTCGCGTGAATCCGCTCGGCATTCAGATTACGTACTTCCGCGTTGACCAAGCCTTCGAGGAGCCTCGTCGATGATTAAGAACACGGCCTTCGGCGCGGCGTTGACGACCTTCCTGGTCGTCGCCTGGTTGGCGGGCGAGCTGAGCTTCCTTGCGCCGTACAAGGTCGGCTTGTTTCAGCAGTACGGCCTGCTGATCGGCGGCAGCGTGCTGCTCCTGTTCCTGCAGCTGTGTGCGCTCTATTACGCGATCGCGCGGTGGCTCTTCTTACGAGACGCTGGCCGGAAACTCACACACATCGACCGCCAACTCGGCACGGCCGAGGGGCTGCACGAAGATCTGCGGGCGCACATCGCGGCGAGCCGGCGGTGAATCATGTTGGACCGCCTCGATCCCCGGTCATCTGACACGCGAGAGCCTGGCCCCAGCGATCCCCGGGAGGCCGACGCGCTGGACCCCCGCGACGCCTTTGCATCCGGCCTGGACCTACCGCGAGGGCATGATCGCGAACGCGTCTACGTGCACGAGCACGAGTACGAACTCCGCGGCTCCGAAACGCGCGCGCTGGCCACGATCGGGACGTTTCGCGTGGTGCCGGCGAGCGATCTGCGGGATGACGGCGGACGAGCGGGAGATCTTCGGCACGGTGACCTTGAGCGGCTGAGTCGTGCGGGCCTCATTCGCCGCGTGGCGCCCGTCGAAGGCGACCGCCGCACGGCGCTCGTCGCCCTCACGGAGCGCGGGCGTGAGCTCCTGGAGCACCATCGGACCCACGATCATGCGTCCCCTCAGCGCTTCTACGCGGGACCGTCGAAAGCTCGCGAGCTGACCCACGACGCGCAGCTCTACCGTGCGTACCTCCGGAGTGCGGACAGTCTGCAGGCCCAAGGCGCGCGCGTTCATCGCGTGGTGCTGGACGACGATCTCAAGCGCGAGTACCAGGAATTCTTGCAGGCCGCCAACCGCGATCGGTCGGAGAGCGACGGGCGACCCTCGCGAACGCTCGAAGAGGTGCAGGAATGGGCCAAGACCCACGACCTGCCCATGCTCGACGAGGGCGTCCAGTTCCCCGATCTGCGCATCGAGTACGAGTGGCCCGACGGACGACGCGAGATTGAAAACGTCGAGGTGCTGACCCCGCACTATCGTGGCGCGCACGCCGCGGCCAAAGCGGCTTCCGGATTCACGTGCTATCGAGGAGCCGGCGCCCGTGTCGGCGGTTCGGGCAACAGCGCCAGGGGTGGTGGTCGCCCCTTCGATCCTGACCTCGCCGACGAGTTTCTCCGATGACCTGGGACGAACGTGTTGACGCCGTGGCCGCCCATGCCCGTGGGGTCACAGACCGGCAAGCCGCCTTCCTGGTGACGGTCATGTTACATGCCGGCGTCTGCATGGACCGGCATTACTGCACCTTCGCACACATCGCGCATGGGCAGAAGACGACGGACTTCTTTCGGCGGCTGGTGGACCGCGGGTACGCTACGGCTCACTCGTGCAGGAACAACAGTGCCCGACTGTTTCACGTTCAGTACAAGCCCCTGTACGCCGCCATTGGCGATCCCGACAGCCGCCACCGCAAGCCGACGCCGTTGGCTCGTGCCATCGAACGACTCATGGTCCTCGACGCCGTCTTGGCCGATCGGGGTCGCACGTGGCTCGCGACAGAGCAGGACAAGCTCACGCATTTCACCCTCACCCATCGAATCCCGCGCCAGGATCTGCCGTCGTTGACATTCCGATCGGAAGACAGCGAGACGGTCCGCTACTTCCCGGACAAGTTGCCGATCGGCGTGGACCTGGAGGGTGCGTACACCTTCATCTATATCGTCACGAGACCGGGACCGGTCGACTTTCGTGCCTTCCTGGAGCGCCACGCCGAATTGCTGCGCGCGCTTCGAACCTGGACGATTCGCCTCTTGGTCCCACGGCATTTCGCGCGGGTGCTGGGGGTGTACCGCGCGGCCTTTCGGGAGCAACTCGGCATGCCGCTGCGTCCGGTGAACCTCGACGATTTGCGCTGGTATTTTCACGCGCGTCAGGCGCCCTCGCGGAGCTCGGAGGAACGCTTCGATCAGGCCGCGCGAGCGTTCCGTGCGCCTCGGTTTCGCGCGCTGTACCGGGCCTGGCTTGAGCGCGGTGAGCCAGTGCTCGATGCCACCTTATCGGCCGTGCTGGCTGACAAAATCGAACGCCAGGTGGGCCAGTTGGAGTGCCATGTTCTCCCTCATCACTACTTGGATCTTTCGCCGTTGGTGGGAACGGCCTGATCCGGCCCAGGGGGACAAAGGGGGGGACAAACCCTCAGGGCGCGCTCGTCCCCTGTCGCGCCTCGCCGCGCACCCGCGTCTGCACCGCTCGGACACGAGGCGCGCGA
>DASZFS010000351.1:0-2150 GCA_035939575.1 Vicinamibacterales bacterium
CCCACCAGTTCGGCTCGGACGATGAAACGCTGCGGCGCATGGCCGACGAACGTGAACGGGTAGCAGGTGACGAGGGTCAGCGTCGGACGTTCGGTGGGATCCAGGACGTAGACGTCGCTGGGGTTCACGACCATCGTGTGGCTGATACGGTAGTGGAAGACACGATCGGTGGTTGTGAGTAGCAGCGGGTCGCCCACGTGGAGGTGGCGGATGGGCCGGAAGATCGTGTCACGGTGGCCGGCGATGCCGATGTTGCCCGCCTGGCCAGGAAAGGCCGTGTCCTCGATGTGACCCGCCGCGCCGCGCAACGTGCCATCATCGCTGCCCTCGAGGACGGTCGTGGAGAGGCGGACCGACGGCGCCTCGAAGCGCGCGAGCCAGGAGCCGATGGCCGGCGGTAACGTCGGCTCGTGACGGGGGTCGTCGCGCGGACGTGCGCGGTCGGCCACGGCACTCGCCGATTCGGGAATGGGCAGTCGCTGGAAATGCCAGGTCTGAAGCCAGACGACGACGGCCCAGACCGCGAGGGTCGCGCCGATCGCGAGCAGGACATATTCGATCGCGCCCAGCCACGTGGCGCGCCGCGTGGTCGCCGCGGCGTTCGTCTTCATGGGTGTGTCACGGCCCCGCTCGCGAAGTAGCCGGGCCGTGTCCGAACCGTCACGCGCCGTTTGTCCGGCAGCTCCACCTGAACGCGAACGCGATGGTACGTGCCGTCGCGATCGGGGGGCACATACCCGAGCGTGTACCCGCTCCTGATCTCGCGCGCCACGCGCTGGCAGGTGTCGAGCAGCTGTGCGGGCGATGCCGGGAGGAAGCGTTCGCCGCCCGTTTCGCGCGCGAGCGACTTCAACACGCCGGGGTTCTGGTCGGGATCGTCGGGATCGAACAGCCCAATCGTATAGATGGCCACGTTCGACCTCCGCGCCCGGGCGAGGACGTGCTCGAACGTCGCCTGGCTGGCGTTGTCGCCGCCATCGCTGATCAACACGAGCGCTTTCCGGGGACGCGTGCCCTCCTCGACGGCATCGAGGCCGGTGACGAGCGCGTTGTAGAGCGCCGTCCGGCCCTGCGGCGCGAGTGATGACAGGGCGGCGGAGACGGCGTCGCCATCCCCCGCGAGGACCTGGCGGCGCGGCATCAGCGGGTGCACGACGTCGTTGAATGCCAACGCGAAGAGCTCGTCGAGCGGGTTGCTCGAGCGGGCGAAGGCGGAGGCCGCGAGGATGACCTCACCGCGCGTGGGCTGCATGCTGCCGCTGTCGTCGATCACCAGGCCGATGGTGACGGGCGTGTCGTCGTTGCTGAAGAGCGCGATCTCCTGCGGGCGGCCGTTGTCGAACACTGTGAAGCGTTCGCGGGGAAGGGCCGAGACGACATGGTTCTGCCGGTCGATGACCGCAACCGGCAGCACCACGAGATCGCTTGCCGCGCCGACAAAACGGGCACTCTGGGCCGGCGGCGGCGCCGCGCTGGCGCCGGCGGCGGCCACGCATGCGCCGAGCGCCCACGACACCGCGGCCCGCATGAGCTTACGGCGCCAGCCGCTTGCGCAACTGCCGGACCCCGAACGCCGCGGCGAATGACAGGCCGCTCAACCACTCGACGAGCGCGAGCGGGCTGGCCGTCCGCGGGAGCTCGCTCCGGCTCCGGCGGGCCGTCTGCGGGGCCGGCGCGTTGATCGCCGCCTGCCCGCTCGTCCCGGTCGTGGTGGCCTCCTGCGAGATCTGCGGCTGGGGCGTGGGTTGCGCGCCATTCACGCCCACGATTTCGCCGTCCGCATTGACATATTCCACCTGGGGCGTCTTCACCGCGAGGTCGGACGCGGCCGGCGACGAGAGCACGGGTTCATGCGCGGCCCTGGCGATGGCGATCGCCTGCTGCCGCGGGTACACGAACTCGTCGCCGATCGTCCGGCCCGGATAGAACCACGCCTTCACCGCTTGCGGCGTGCCAGCGGCGCGCTCGGCGAACATCACGATCGGCGTCTCGCTCGGCTTGAGCCGCTCATCCGGGATCGCGAGGAGGGTCCTGAAGAGTTTCTTGCCGTCCTTGCTGAAAATCTGCACCACGTGGCGGTTGGACGCGCCGTCGGCGATTTTGAACATGTAGGTGCCGGCCGGCAACGTCGCACCGGGCACTTGCACCGG
>DASZFS010000352.1:0-1860 GCA_035939575.1 Vicinamibacterales bacterium
TCCCCCTGGGGAACCGCCGCGCCGCGCGATACGTTGAGATGGCGAGCGGCTTTCCGCTCGTGCGTCCCAAATCTCCGGGAGGGCCGGATGGCGACGTCTCGATTCGCCGCGGACCGTCAATTGTCGGTCCGGATGGTCACCGTCATCGCGCTGATTGCCGTCGCCTACGCGGTCGCCATCAGTGTCCTGATCCTCGTGCTGGGCCGGTTCTGGCCGCTCGGCGTCGCGGTTGTTGTGGCGTTCTTCGTCTTCCAGATGGCGACGTCCGACCGAGTGGCGCTCGCCGCGTCCAAAGCGCACGAGGTCAGCGCCGAAGAGGAACCAGAACTGCACGCGATCGTCGATCGCCTCTGTGCCCTCGCCGACATGCCGAAGCCGCGCGTCGCCCTCATCAACTCGCCCGTACCCAACGCCTTCGCCGCTGGCCGCAGTCGACGCCGCGTTGTCCTCTGCGTCACCCGCGGCCTACGCGAACGACTCGACGACGCGGAAATCGAAGGTGTCCTGGCCCACGAACTGTCGCACGTCGCGCACGGCGATGCGGTCGTGATGACGGTTGCGAGCTTCCTCGGCGTACTCGCGGGACTCACCGCGCGAGTTGGCGCGCGCTTGATGTACTTCGCGGGCCGCGCACGCAATCTATGGCAGTTCCTCGCGGTGGCATTCGCGGTAACCATCCTCGCCGCGATCACCTGGTTTGTGTCGCTGCTGCT
This sequence comes from Vicinamibacterales bacterium, assembly GCA_035939575.1. Lineage (GTDB taxonomy): Bacteria > Acidobacteriota > Vicinamibacteria > Vicinamibacterales > CAVVIG01 > DATKHR01. The sequence continues at coordinate 714 of DASZFS010000352.1, forward strand.
GATTCGCGCGCTGTCCCGCTACCGCGAATTCGCGGCTGACCGCGCGGCCGCGCTGCTCACTGGAAACCCTGGCGCCCTCGGTTCGGCACTCACCAAGGTCTCCGGTGCAGCCGGACAGATCCCCAGCCAGGACCTGCGCCGCGCCACCGCGCTCAACGCCTTCTACTTCTGCCCGGTACACATTCAGAACCGGGCACACGCTGACGGCTCACGCTCGGACAAGACCGCGACCGGCCATTCGGTGTTCTCCACACACCCTTCAGTCGAAGCACGGCTCGAGCGCCTCGCCCACATCGCCGAAGAGCTCTCCCACTAGCCCAAAACGGAGCGGACCACCTCTCCAGAGTTCAGGCAGATCGCTCGCCGAGTCTGTCGACGCACTCCACGGCGGCAGTCCGGTCGCCGCACCTGTCGGCGCACCACCGGCACCGGGCCGATCTCCCAACCTCCAGCGCACTCCACCGGCGCCAGACCGGCCCCTCAACCTCCATGCGCACTATCCAGGCCCCAACATCCGGAGCGCCAGGATGCCGTCGAGGTTTTCCCGCGCGGCGAGCCTCAGGTATCTGTCGGCATTCCTCGGTGCCCGAGCACCCCATTTCCGTTCCAGGGCACGCACCAAGCTCTCGTATCCATCAGTCGCACGGGGGCGCTTGACCGCTGCCGCGTCTTCAGCAGTCAGCTCCCCCGCATGGACGCGGAAGACCGTGAGACAGCAGTTAGCCGCCTGATCGCCCGCTCCCCGGGCACGGTCGCACCACATCACCGCTTCGGCCCGATCGCCCCGCGCGGCAAGCACGAGCGCCAGGCGGAACATCGCCGGAGCGTGTCCGTACTCCGTCGCCGCGCGCCGTAGCACCGCCTCCCCGTCTCCCCCGAAGTCCCGGAGAATCAACGAGCCGCCCACATGATTCGCCGCGGCGCCGTCCCCTCCGTCCGCGGCCCAGCGGGTGTACTTGTCGCCGGCGCCGAGGTAGGTGGTGATGTCGAGCAGGATGCCGTACCCGCGCTGGGCAAACGAATCCTGGCCGCTCAGTGCCCTGCGAAACCAGTGCTCAGCCCGCTCGAACCGGCCGAGTTCGGCGCAGATCGCCCCGAGATAGCCGGCCGCCGCGCTGCTCAAAGGGCCCCGCTCGACGTGCTCGAG
>DASZFS010000353.1:0-5503 GCA_035939575.1 Vicinamibacterales bacterium
CCCCTTTCCCCCGGACTCTCACTCCGGGGGCCTACTTGCCGCCGGAATGCGCGTAGCAAGCTGCCGTGGGTGCGCTCGGCCTCGACGAAGCGCGGGAACAAACTCTTCAGCGACAGCCGATCGACGTCGCCGGCGTGAATCCCGGCGAGCAGCGGCTCGGCGAGGTACTCGGCCGCCTCGCGTCCGAAGCGCCGTGTCATGAACGCCCCGATGGACTCGTCCGACTCGTTGCCGGCGTCGCGCCGCGCCGGCACGAACATCTCGGCGCCCATCCGCAGTTTGCCCGGCCACGTGAACAGGCTCGTGCGCGCGAAGGGGGCGATGCGGGTGGGGATGCCGAGCACGGACGCCGCGGGCAGCGGATGCAGACGCCCGGCGCGTTGAATGTAGGCGAGGCGTGGCGGCTTCGTGGCGATGAGCCGATCGCCGAGCCCGATCTCCTGGCACAGCGCGATCGCGGCCGGCTTTTGAGCCAGCAGCGCGTCGGGACCGGCATCGATGGTGTATCCCTCGACGCGTTCGCTGAGGATCACGCCGCCAGGCCGGGGAGCGGACTCCAGGACCACGAAATCGACGTGTCGCCGCGACAACTCATACCCGGCCGCGAGGCCCGCGATGCCGCCGCCAACGATGGCACAGTCGACACGGTCGACGCCGTCGGTCATAACCGTGATCGTACAAGATCTTCCAGGACTGAGATGAAGGCGGGCGACGTATTCAGCGATTCCGTTCGGCGGAGCACCGTCGCGAACTCCCGCGCCGTCTGCGCCGCCTGGACATCGATGTCGAAGAGCACTTCGGTGTGGTCGCACACGAAGCCGATGGGCACGACGAGAAACTTTCTGACACCGTTGCCGGACTCCTCATCGATGATCTCGCCGAGATCCGGGCCGATCCAGGGCTCCGGCGTGCGCCCCGCGCTCTGGAACGCCTGGCGGTAGCGCGTGACGCCGGCGCGATCGGCCACGCCGCGCGCCGTTGCTGCGACTTCGTTCGCGTAGGGGTCACCCGAGTCGACGACGCGGGCGGGCAGGGAGTGCGCGGTGAAGACAACCAGCTCATCGGATGCCGGCCGTGCGCTTCGGATGCGCTCCGCGAACGCCTCGACCAGTACCGGGTGTGCATGGAACGATTCGACCGCCTCGAACTGCATGCCGGCCGGGAGAGCCACCCTGGCGGCATCGATGTACTTCTGCACGCTGAGCGTTGAGAACTGCGGGGCCATCGGAATGCCGATGGCGCGGGTGACGCCTGCGGCCGACAGCTCGTCGAGCGCTTCTTTTATAAAGGGTTTCCAGTTCCGCATGCCAACGGCGACAGGAACCGAGCCGCCGAGCCGTTCGTGAAGCGCCTCCGCCTGCGCTCTCGTAATCGACGTCAGCGGGGAATGGCCGCCGATCGCGGCGTAGTTGTGCCGCATCTCCTCGACCAGCTCGGTCGAAGGCGGACGCCCGCCGCGAACCAGCTTCAAGTACTCGGGCATCTCGTCCAGCGAGGACGGGGTGCCATGGGCCATCAACAAAACGCCTGGGCGCATCGTGTACTTCTACCTCTGCGTCTTCTGATGCACATATCGGGCGAGCGCCTGAACGTGCTCGACCGGCGTCGTTGGCAGAATACCGTGACCGAGGTTGAAGATGTGCCCCGCGCGCCCGCCTGCCCGCGCGAGGACATCGTCGGTGGCGGCGAAGACGCGGTGGAGCGGTCCGAGCAGCAGCGTCGGATCCAGATTGCCCTGGATTCCATGATCGTGACCGATTCGCGTCCAGGCATCGTCCAGATGAATCCGCCAGTCCGCGCCGATGACGTCTCCGCCAGCCTCCGCCAGGTCGCCGAGGATGGCGGCGGTGCCAACGCCAAAATGAATCGTCGGGACGCCGCTCGGCGCGAGCCGCTGGAAGATGCGCCGTGTGTGCGGCAGGATGAACTCGCGATAGTCAGCCGCGTTGAGCGCGCCGACCCACGAGTCGAAGATCTGTACAACGTCCACGCCGGCCTCAACCTGCGCGACGAGGTAGTCACCGACGATATCGGCCAGGAGGTCGCAGAAGCGGTGCCAGGCATCGGGCGCGCCGTACATCAACGCCTTGGTGTGCGCGAAGGCGTTCGAGTGGCCGCCCTCGATCGCGTACGACGCCAGGGTGAAGGGCGCACCCGCAAACCCGATGAGCGGTACTTTGCCCCGCAACTCGCTTTTGATCTGCTTGATCGCGGTCAGGACGTACCCGAGCGCGTCGCGAGGGTCGAACCGGCGGACGCGTGCAAGATCGGACTCGGTGCGAAGTGGCTGCTCGATCGCCGGGCCTTCGCCTTTGACGAAGTCGAAGCGAATGCCCATTGGCTCGAGCGGGAGCAGGAGGTCGGAGAACAGAATTGCCGCGTCCACTTCGATCCGGCGGACCGGCTGCAGTGTCACTTCTGTCGCGAGATCGGGCGTTCGGCAGATGTCGAGGAGGGAGTGGTCCTCGCGCAGGCGCCGGTACTCGCTCATGTAGCGCCCGGCCTGCCGCATGAACCAGACCGGCGTCGCGTCCACGGGTTCCCGCCGGCAGGCCTTGAGGAACCGAGTCGCGCGATCCGTCAGTGAATCACCCGCGCTTGCAGCAAGTTACGAGCGAGCCCGACCAGATCTTCCAGCCAGAGCGGCTTGAAGCGCAGCTCGGCGCCCAACTCGTGCAACTCCGTCGAGACCGCGTCATCCAGGAAATAGTCACCCGTGACGATGGCCACCGGCGTCGAGCGCTGCTCGACGCGGGCCCTGAGCTGCCGGAGGAATCCCAGGCCATCGACTAGTGGCATTCGCAGGTCAAGAATTATGGCATCGGGCTGGTTGTCCCGTGCCTCACGAAGGCCGGTCTCGGCATTCACCGCGGTGCGGACCTGGTAGCCCTCAAGGCGCAGCATACGTGCAAATGTCTGCGTCACGCCCTCGTCATCGTCGACGATCAGGATCTTGCGGGTTCCACTTTGCTTTTCGCCGTCCGCGGGTGACGTTGACACCGAGGCTATTGTAACCGACAGGCCAGTTTCGCGTCTCCTTCGCACCGCCAGAGCTTGATCGATTCATGCTAGACTTTCGGGTTTGATCAAGGTGCTGATCCAACTGTTTGGAGGCGCTCGGTGAGTCCGATCCTGGTGCGGCCAGTCCGCGAGCAATTGGAGCACGACCGCATAATCCGCCAGCTGCAGGCCAAATTCCGCCGCAAGCACGAGGTTGGAATCAACCCTGGCGCCGAACAGACCGTGCCGGTCGGGACTGCTCCGGCAGTGCTGTATCCAGACGTCGTCCTCATGTCGATGGATCGGGGACGAAAGGTCCAGTTCGTGATCGAAGTAGAGACGGGGGAGTCAGTCAATCACCTGGAAGCGCTGGCCGAGTGGGCGCATCTTGCACGAACTCGCGCGCCGTTTCACTTGTATGTGCCTGCCGGTATGGTTGACGTCGCCCGCCGGCTCGCCGAGGACAACAACATCTACGTCTCCGAAATCTGGAGTTACCATCCCGTTGGCGACCAGATGCGGTTCACGAGCGTGTACCGCAACAAGGAAGCCCCACCATCACCGAAAAAGCCGGCTGCACCGAAAGCGGCTTCGAATACTCAGCCAAAAACTCCGGCAAAAGACGTCAAGCCGGCCGCCAATACCGTCCCTGGCATGAACGTCACGAACGTCGCCACCGTCACCAACGTCAAGAAGGCCCCGAACGTCAAGAAGACCACGAACGTCAAGAACGTCAAACGTGTGAAGACGTCGTCGGCATCCAAGAAGAAGGTGGCCGTCAAGAAACCGGCCAAGAAGAAGAGATAGCGGCCGGACCCGGCCGCGACGGTCATGGCATTTCTGCGCTTCAGCCGCGACAAGCGGGGCTACGAGCACTTCTACCTGGTCGAAGCCACCACAAACCGGCGCGGGAAGACCCGCGCGCGCGTGCTCTACTGGTTTCGGACGCCGCCCAACGTGAAAGTCGGTCGGGAGCCATTCGATCCCGATCTCCGGCGGGCACTCGAGGCGCAGAACCCAGGCGTGAGTTTCGACTGGAAGAAGATCGCGGAGACCCCGATTCCCTCCGCCGACGCCGAACGCTGGCGTGAGCGACGACGGCTCGAGCGCGCGGAGCGGACGGCCCGCCGCGGCGCGGCAGAGCCGGAGGAGAACGGGGACATGACCGTCGATGCCGCAGAACAGCAGGCCGATTCGCTGGAGCCAACCGAGGAATCACTCGTGTTAAGCGCCGCGTCGATGGAGCCTGCGGTTCCCGCTCTTGACGCGGAAGCGGCGGCCAACCGTCACCCGATTGTGGGGCAGGCAGGCGGGGCGATCGGCAACAGCACGGACCGGGCGCTGCGCCGGCATCGTCGCAGGCGTCACGGGCGCCGCGACGCCCCGCGAGAACCCACTGCCTCTCGAGCATCTGCTGCACCGATCGCACCCGGAGCATCTGGCGAACCCGGTGAACTCCGAGAACCCGCGGAACCCGGTGAACCCCGCGAACCCGCGGTACCTCGAGCATCTGCCGAACCCCGCGAACCGCCCGAACATCACGAACCTGGAGAATAGCCATCCGTCTCGCGGTCGCCCTGGCGGTTATCGCGCTGCTGATCTGGTGGGGAGGCCGGTCTGTCGCACCATTGATCCTGCCAACCGTCCAAGCGGTTCAGCGGTTGGGAAAAGCGGGGCCTGCCTACTTCATCCTGCTCTATATCGTGTCTGTCGTCGTGCTGATTCCGGGGGCATGGCTCACGGTGGCAGGGGGCGCCGTTTTTGGCATCGTGCCGAGCGTCGTGTACTCGTTGATCGGCGGAACGGTCGGGTCGACCGCCGCCTTCTTGCTCGGCCGTTACACCGCCAGGAACAGCATCGCACGACGATTAGCGTCGATGCCGAGGCTCCGGGCCGTCGAACGGGCGGTATCGGTCCAAGGCAGGCGAGTTGTCCTCCTGTTGAGGCTTTCGCCGATCGCGCCATTCAACTTCTTGAACTACGTGCTCGGCCTGACGACGATCTCGGTTTCCGATTTCGTCATCGCGTCGGTCGGGATGATTCCCAGTACGTTGATCTACGCCTATTCCGGAGCGCTTCTGAGAGAGGCGGCGCTGGCGGCAGGGCAGGCTCACACGCCGAGAAGCACGTCTTACTACGCGATGCTCGGCACGGGCCTCGTGGCGACCGTCGCCGTGACGCTCGTCGTGACACGGGCCGCCCGGCGAGCGCTTCATGAGGTGTAGAGGCGATGTATAATTCGACCCTATGAGTTTGAAAATGAACGGCTTCTGGTCCGGCTGCTGGTTCAAGGTCCGGGCGAACGCCCGGGCGCGAAGCACGCGAACCGTTCAGGCAAGCGTCGCGCTCGCAGTGATCCTCGCCGCGGGTCCGTCTGCGCAGACGCCCCAACCGCCGCCGAAACCGGCGCCCGCGCCGCAGGACAAGGCAACGTTCAAACTCCAGGTGGACCTCGTCACGAACGACATTGTCGTTCGCGACGAGAAGGGAAATTTCGTTTCCG
>DASZFS010000354.1:0-3311 GCA_035939575.1 Vicinamibacterales bacterium
CTCGTGGATCGCGAGATCGCCGGTGACGCTCAGCGGCGCGCGGTGATTGTCGACCAGGCTCAGCTGCTCGATGTGGACACGCTCGGGGAGCAGGTCGATCCGGCCATCGAGCCCCGAGTACTGCACGTTGGTCGGCACGACGTTGAATGACGCCTTCGCGATCGTCACAGCCCCCTGCGGATGTGGATCCCCCGCCGGGCCGGTGACGTCGACCTTGGCCTGGACGGTCCCCTTCACGTTGGTCACGGCCGTCGTGAATCCTTGCACGAGACCGAGATCGATTGGGCTGCTGTCGACGTGCAGATCGTATTCGCCACGCGGCGCATCAGCCGCCAGCGGCGCGTAGCCTTTTGCTGTGATGAAGGTGGACGGATTCTGCTGCAGGCGCGCGTCCACATCGACGCCCTTGGCTCCATACCGCGCCGTTCCGCCGAAACTGTCATATCTGAACTGCCGAAAGCCGCCGCCCGTCACGCTGAACGCCACATCGACGGCCGGGTCGGCCTTCGTTCCGGTCACCTTGGCCGACCCGTCGAGGCGCCCCGACAGCTGCGGCTGGCGGAGGAGCAACGCATCAACGACGGCCACGTCGATATTGCTCAACGTGATGCCGAGCGCATCGCCAGGCCGGCCGAAGGTCCCCTCGACAGTGATCTGCTGGTCGCCGCTCGCGCCGCTGACCAGTCGAAGGTCGGAGACGGTGATCGCGTCGCCGTCATACCTGATTGCCGGCTGCGGACCTTCGGGGCTGCGCCACTGCGCGCCCTGGGATTGGAGCCCGAGTCTCGTCAAGTGGACTTCCTGGTGCTCAGGGTGCAGGACCAGCGATCCGGCGGCGCGCAAAGCTCTGTTCGGCTGCGTTGCGGTCGCATCGAAGTCGACCTGCCGGCTCGCGTAGTTGGCGCGTGCCGTCAGCTCGTTGATGCCCTGACCACCGACGGTCACGAATGTGGCGCGCGACGTCGTGGAAATCGTGGCAGCGGCCCAGTCGAGATCCGGCACCTTCGTCGTGAAGTCGCTCGACGTGCTCAGCGCGCCATCGTTCTCGTACTTGATGCCCGATCCGTTGACATGGCCTGACGCCGAGAGCTGCCGTCGATTGCCGGTCACGGTCGCGTCTATGCTGGCGATTCCGGCCACCGGCTGCTCGAACAGCCCGGCAACCGTCGCCAGATTCGGGCTGTCTGCGTGCACCCGGAGGCTCGATTGCCCGCTGTCGCTCAACGCCAGCATGCCGTCGGCGCTGACGTTGATGTCGCGCCCGACGATGTCGAGGACGCGGACGTCGGCCGTCGACTGACGGAAGTCGGCGTCGAGCGTGGCGCTTGCGATCTCGAGGCCACCCACGGTCGACGGATGGAGATCGCCCCCCACCGTCGCTTCGACGCGGTCGAGGGCCACGCCGCTCGAGACGCCGGTCATGGTTGCGTCCACGTATACGTCCCCTCCGACTTTTCCCGTGAGCGCTCGAGAGCCCGGCTTCCCAACGAGCGTCGCTGGGTCGACATCCTCCATCGCGCCCTCGACCATGAGATGAGCCGCATCGTCTGCAACCGCGGCATCGAACGAGATCCGAGGGAGGCGGCCGCCCAGGACACTCGTGTTCGTCAACTCCCCTTTGGCGCGGGCGTTGAGCGTCCGAAGCTCGGTGCCGTGTCCGGAACCGGCGACGTGCGCGTTGATGGATGTCGCATACTGATCGTTCTGTAACGCGGGAACCTGAAAGGCCTGCCCGACCCGCTGAAGATCGAGACTGGAGACCGTGGCGTCAGCCGTGTAGTCGAGGCCGCCGCCATCCTGCAGCGTGACTCCCGCCGAGCTTCCTTCGGCGATGCCGGCGCCGGCGACCCGCGATTCTCCAAATCGGGCCTGTACGCTGCCGGCAATCCGGGATGCCTGTCCGAGCGAGACGCTGCCGGCCGCGTGGTAGGCAGCGTTCACGTTCGTCGCCGCCGGCGGCACACCGAGGCGTGGCGGCAGCTCCCGGAAATCGAGATCGCGCACCTGGCCCTGCAGATCGAACCCGATCGCGCGTCGTGCTTTGTCCACCTTCCAATCGGGCAGCACGACGCGGCCCGATATCGTGGCGCCGGCGCTGTAGGACACGGCCCTCGCGGTCAGGTCGATATGCCGGCCGGCGACGTGCGCCTTCGCGTCGACGGGGCCCACCAGGTAGCCGTCCGCCGCCACTTGTGGAGCTTGCAGCGCCAGGTCGCCGCGCACGGTGTCCGGATCGGCGTTGTCGGCGCGCAGGTTCAGATGAACGCTGGAGCTGATGTCGCTTTTCTGGCGCGGATCGTTGAGGATGGGCGCGAGGTCGAGATGGCGGACCGACAGATCGCCGACGATCGATTGCGTCGCCCCTCGAGGGTCGACGGTCAACCGGCCGGTCAGCTGGCCCGCCGACGAACGCACGTTCATGTCCACGCCGAGACGATCGAGCGGCCCGTTCGCCTTGATCTCGAATGCCGGTTCAAGCTGCACACCGGCCAGCGCAGGAACCACTCGCGCGAGCTCAGGGATCGACAGCTTGTCAGACGTTATCTGAAGGTTGAGGTCCGGCTTGGAGAGGTACTGTTGCACCGCGCCGTCAATCGACAGGGAGCTTTCTGACGTGCGCAGCGCCAGCTTGTCGACAAACAATGAGTCGCCCCTCACAGAGACTCCGCCGCTCAGAGCGTTCAGCGCGAACGTCGGTGACTGCCCGCGGAACGACACGTGGCCAATCTGGATGGAGTACCTGACCGGCTCGTACTTGAACGAGAGCTTCGCGTCCACGCCGTCGATCTGCCTGGGCAGCTCGACGCCGGATGTGCCGGTCGGCCCTTCGATCGTCACCGACCCATCGTTGATGGCAATCTCAGCGATCGACACCGGCGAGCTCGGCCCGGTGCGGTCAGCCTCAGCCTGCTGTTTTTTCATCAGCTTGCTCAGCGTCCAGGTATCGCCTTCACGCTTGAGGTACACGACGGGTCGCTCGAGTCGGATGGTATTGACGGACAGGCCTCTCGCGAGGAACTGGAAGACGTTGTAGTCGAGGGCCAGGTCCGAGACGGCGACCACTGGAGCGCCCTCCGTCGAGATGGCGACGTTGTGCAACTCGATGCCGAAGAAGAGGTTCCCTCCCAGCCGCTCGATCGAGACCGTGCCGTTCAAGAGCTGATTCGCCTGCCGGACGATGTAGCCGCGCAGCCAGCCCTTGAACCAGGCCGTCTGCGACACGATGACCGCCGCGGCGGCGGCGCCGACGATCAGGCTAAGCGCCAGGAGCGCTGCATGGAGCCAGCGCCTCGGGCTTAGAACGCCTGGCC
>DASZFS010000355.1:0-3760 GCA_035939575.1 Vicinamibacterales bacterium
TCGAATCCCGGAAGGCGGACGAGCTGGGGGCGAATCTGCCGGATGATCTGCGCGGCGGACAGCGGACGCTCGGCGCGCGGCTTGAGCTGGATGCTGAACCGCGCGGTGTTCATCGCGCTCACGCCGCCGACGGTGGGCGCAAACCGGTCGATGTACTGGTTCTTCTCGAGAATGTCCGAGACCTGCCTGGCCAGCCCGACCATCTCGCCGTACGACGTGCCCTGCGCGGCCCGGATGGTCATCCGGATCTCGTCGTCGTCGGAGTCGGGGACGAAGCCTTTCGGGATCACGCGAAACATCTGCGCGGTCGAGGCCAGGACGGCCACGAACATCGCCAGCATCACGGGCCGATGGCGCAGCGACCACCCAAGCGTGACCCCGTACGCCCGCCGCGACCGCTGAAATTGGCGCTCCAGCCATCGTGACAGGCCCCCTGCTTCCTCGGGCCTGATGACGCGCAAGAACCGGCTGCACAGCATCGGGGTCAACGTCACGGAGACCAGGCCGGAAATCAGGATGGCCGTCGTGATCGTCACGGCGAACTCGCGGAACAGCCGGCCGAGAATGCCGCGCATGAAGAGAATCGGGATGAAGACCGCCGCAAGCGACAGCGTCATCGACACAATCGTGAAGCCGATCTGCTTCGATCCGTTGAAGGCGGCGGCCAGCGGCGTCTCGCCCTCCTCGAGGTGGCGGACGATGTTCTCGAGCATCACGATCGCGTCGTCCACGACAAAGCCGACCGAGAGGATGAGGGCCATCATCGACAGGTTGTCGAGGTTGTATCCGAGCATGCTCATCACGGCAAACGTGCCCAGAATCGAGACTGGCAACGCGAGCGCGGGAATCACGGTGGCGGAGATGTTGCCGAGGAAGAGGAAGATCACCCCGACGACGAGCACGAGCGTCACCGCCATCGTGACCTGGATGTCCGAGAACGACTTCCGGATATTGAGCGAGTGGTCGCCCCGGACCATCAGGTGGACCGAAGGCGGCAGCTCGGCGGCAAACGCAGGGAAGAGGCCGCGAATCGCGTCCGTGATCTCGATGGTGTTGGTGCCGGGCTGGCGCGAAACGTCGAGGATGATCGCGCGCTGGCTGCCGTCTTTCGTGTACAGCCAGGACGCCGTCTTGTTGTCCTCGACGCTGTCGATGACGTTGGCGACCTGCCCGAGGTGAACGGGCGCGCCATTCCGGTACGACACGGTGAGTCCACGGAACGCCGCAGCGTCCATCAACTGACCGCTCGCCTGAATGTTGTAGGTGACCTCGGCGCCGAAGAGCTGGCCCGTCGGCACATTCACGTTCCAGTTCTGCAGCGCACTGTCGATGTCGCTGAGACCAATCTGCTGCGCACGAAGCTTGCGGGGATCCACCTGCACCCGGACGGCGTACTTCTGCTGACCGTTGACCTGCACCTGCGCGACCCCCGGCACCATTGAAATCCGTGGCGCCACGAGGGTCTCCGCGTAGTCATCGAGCGCCGAAATCGGCATGGTACGGGACGTGAGCGCGAGATGCAGGAAGGGTTCGTCCGCCGGATTGACCTTCTTGAATCCCGGCGGCGCGAGCATGCCGGGGGGCAGGAGCGGCGCCACTTCGGCGATGGCTGCCTGCAGATCGACGGCCGCGCCGTCGATGTCGCGATCGAGATCGAACTGGAGGGTGATGGCGGTGCTGCCGGTCGAGCTCGAAGAGGTCATCGAGTCGATGCCGGAGATCGTCGTGAATTGCCGCTCGAGTGGGCTCGCGATCGCCGATGACATCGTGCCTGGATCGCCGCCAGGCAGGCTGGCGTTCACCGTGATCGTCGGAAAGTCGATGTTCGGCAGGTTGCTGACCGGGAGCGTCCGATATGCCAGCACGCCGAACAGCGCGATGGCGATCATCAACAGGCTCGTGGCGACCGGCCGACGAATGAACCAGTCCGAGACGTTCACGTTGGCTCCAGGAACCAGAGTGTATCGCGTCTCGCGCCAGCCCTGCGCTCGGGCGGTAGCTACCGCCTCAGGAGGCGCGGGTTGTATAACAGGAAGACGTTCTATTGACCGGACGTCACGTCTTTATCGTTTCGGCCCTGGCGCTCGTGCTCGCAGCGCAGGCTGGCTGGTCTGTCGCCACGACGAGCGGTACATACGACGAAACGACCTACTTGGGTTTCGGTCGTGCGCTGTACGGATCGCTCGACGCAGAAGGCCTGGCAAGCTGGGGCGTCGCGCCGCTCCCGGTGCTGTTGACATCAGCTGCGCCGGTGCTGGCAGGATCATCGGGCTACCCACGCGCGATCACCCTCGCGCGTGTCAGCGCGATCGCGCTGTTCGGCGTGCCGCTCGTGGTCCTGACTTATTGGGTGTTGTTGCGCGCCAGCGGACCGGTCGCCGCGATCGCCGGGACCGCGCTTGTGATTCTCTCGCCCAATGTCGTCGCGCACGCGTCGCTCGCTACGACCGATGTCTGCTTCATGGTCACGGCGCTCGCTGCACTTGCGGCTCTCGCCCACTACATCGAGCACCCGTCGCGCCGGTCGTGTACGCTGCTCGGCGTCACGCTGGCCGTCTCGCTCGCGGCAAAGTATTCCGCCCTTGCCCTGTTCGCGGTCGTCGCGCTCGCGTCCTTTGCCTCGCGCGGCAACCAATCGAAGTCCTGGGTCCGGAGGTCCGTGGACGCGGTGGCGCTCGCAACGGGGCTGTGCGGAGGGGCGCTGTTGTTCGTCTGGGTGCTCCACGCCCTGGCGCTGGTGCCGTTCGGCCTTCCGCCGATCGAAACGGTCCGGCTGCCGGCGCCAATCGTCGGAATCGCCAGGCAGATGCATCGTCAATCGATGAGCGAACCCTCCTTCCTGCTGGGGGCGCGCTCGGACGTGCCCTCGTGGTACTACACGCCCGCGGCGCTCGCGATGAAGAGCACGCCGGCGGAGCTGGTCATCTTCGCCGGCGCGTTGGCCGCGCTCATCGCGGGCGCACGCCACCCTGCACAACCTACGCAACTTACATCACAGGGATTGGTCTGGCGGATCGCGCTGGTCGTCCTTGGAGTGTTCGGGATCGTGAACCGGATCGCGTTCGGCGTTCGATACGTCCTGGTGCTCATTCCGCTCTCGACCTTCCTGGCTGCGGAATGGTGGTTCGGTGCCCGCAGCAGCCGCCGGCGGCAGGGCATTGCTGCGGGCGCTCTCGTCGCGCTGCAGCTGTTCTCCGCAGTGGCGATCGCGCCGCACTACTTGAGCTATTTCAACGCGTTTTCCGGAGGACCCGCGCAAGGCTACTCGAGACTCGCTGACTCGAACATCGACTGGGGACAGGATCTGCCCGCGCTCAAGGCCGAGCTGACGCGGCTCGGCGCGAAACATCCGTTGCTGTCGTATTTCGGAACCGCCCCGACCGAGGCCTACGGCGTCCAGGCGGATCGGTGGGACGGCCGCGTACGTGAGGAGTTCGAACGATGGGATTGGGTCGCGATCTCCGCCACGCATCTCGACGGCGTCTTTCTCTGGACAGATCCATTCGTCGACTTTCGAGCGCTGACGCCGGGGGCTCGCGCAGGATATTCGATTCTCTTGTATCCAACCAGCCGCGAGGACGTCCGCCGCGCGATGGCGACCGCGGCATTCCGCCTGCGGTGATCAGTCGATCAAACGGGCTGAAGACTCATGGTCGCGAGCAGTTGCCTCGCCCCAAGATCGATCAACGGGTGACTTTCAGGTCGATGACCTTCGTTTCGCCCTCGCCGAGCGAAAACCCCGCAGCGCGATCTCGAATCT
>DASZFS010000356.1:0-2818 GCA_035939575.1 Vicinamibacterales bacterium
TCTCTCGAAAAGATCGGCCGCCGCGCGCTGCTGATTTCGCCCGTGGTTATCGCCGTCGTCAGTTTCGTTGCCGTGCTCTATTGGTTGAGGCCACACAATGGGGCGTTCATCCTGGTGCTGACCGCCGTGGTTTCGATTTTCGTGATGGGTTACACCAGTTTCCTCGCGCGCAGGATGCAGCTGCGCATGGACGAGGTGCAGGTCGCGAGCCAGGGATTCGCCAGCTTCCGTGGTTATACCTGGGGAGCGGGGATCACCGTGGTTCTGCTGATGCTGCCGCCGGTGACGAACCGGCTGATCGACCTGGCGGATGTCATGACCGCGCGGGCGCCGGACCTGACCATTCGACATCGTACCGCCGTGCTGCTGGGCCTTAACTTTGGCTTCATGCTGCTCGTCCTCGTACAAATGGTTTGCATGATTGTCGCCTCCGCGATCTGGCAGCGGCGCATGGGCGGAACGGCGGAACAGTCATGACGTGCAGCCGGACGTCGCCATGAAAAACCGCATCCGCGTGCTGCGTGCGGAGAAGGCCTGGAGCCAGGCCGAACTGGCCGACCGTGTGCGCGTCTCGCGCAATTCGATCAACGCCATCGAGAACGGCCGGTTCGATCCGTCGCTGCCGCTTGCGTTCCGCATCGCCGACGCCTTCGGCCTCAGCGTCGAAAACGTGTTCGACAAGACGGATGTTGAGTAGACCTCGCCACAGCGGGGCGTATAGCCGTCCGCGGGCAGGTCCCGCCTTGTCGCGCAGTGGCGACCCATCCGGCTCTAGTAAACCGTTCATCGTCGAGGATGTATCCTTGAAGCGGTCCGCGTGTAAAGGGCGTCGGCGGCAGCTTGCCCCAGGAGTCGGTGTGCGATTTTCATGGGGACATGAATCTAGGTGGCGCGTCCGGGATCGCGGCACCGACTGAGATCGCGGGGGACGACTACATGCCTGTTGTGATGGTTTCCAAAGGCAAGTTTAACCTCGCCAACATTGCGGCGGCGGAGCGCTTGCTGGGCGAGAGCGAACGCGCGTTGCGCGAACCGCTGTCACGTCTCTCTGGTCTTCTTCACTACTACGTCGGTATCGACCGCGCCGCCGGCTACCTCACGAACGTGAGCGTTTGGGAGTCCCTTGAAGCGGCGCACCAGATGGATACTCTCCAGGCGATGCTCGCGCAGCGACCGTTGCTCGAACGGGCGGGCGTCAGGTTTGAGGTCATTACAAACCACGAAACGTTGTGGACGATCACGCCTTGAGCGGAGCGCCTCCAGGATGGCTCCTCGCTCGCCGCGTAATTGGCGACCTGCTTCGGTAAACACTTCGGCGTTGATCAGGAGTAATCCCGCCCGCACGGCCGTCCGGCTGACACGGCGTCGGCGCGAGTCATGATCGGCGCCTGTCACCTATGTGCGACGTGATGGGCCAATCTGCTGTGGCCCGGGGCGTGCGTGTCGGATAGGTGAGGATTTGTCCGCCAACTGGCTCAGGTAGGCGCCAGCCGTCACGCCGGCGACAGGCCCGCGCCGCTGTGTGGCCGTGGTCTCAGCCTGCTACGAGCCGATCACTTCGTGAGCGCGGGAATCACTGCCAGATAGTAGGTGATGCCGGGCGCGATATTCGCAATCTGAGTCCGCTCGTTCAGCCCATGGCTGAAGTCATCCGAGCGCTTGATGAACACCGGGCTCGCCCCGTAGCTGGGCACGTGGTGATAGCGGAACCACATGCTGTCACTCGCGCCCGACGCCATGCTCGGGAAGACGGGCACCCCAGGATACGCGCGTGCCATCGCCGCTTCGACCGCGCTCACGAAGTCCGCCCGGATCGGTGACGCGTCGTTGGCGACCGAGCCTTCGGTGACATCCTGGAACCGCACCGACGGATCGTCGACCAGGCGCGCGAGTTCGGCGATGATGTCGGCGGGCTTGTGGCCCGGGAAGATCCGGCAGTTGACGTTGGCGATCGCGCGCTGCGGCAGCGCGTTGAGCGCGTGCCCACCCGAGACCATGGTCGCGACGCAGGTCGTGCCGATCTGGCCCACGTGCGCGGGGTCGGCGGCAAGCGTCTCGATCGCCTTGGCGTCGGCGGGATTGACGGCGAAGGCCTTCATCGCGGCGGCGAGCTCCGGTTTCTCGTGCTGCGCGGCCTGCACGAAATAGGCCCGACTGATGTCGTTCAGTTCCGGCGTGAACCGATAGGCGCTGATCTTCACGAGCGCCCGTGCCAACTGGGCGATCGCGTTGTCCTTGCGCGGCTGCGAGCTGTGGCCGCCGGGATTGGTGACGGTCAACTCGAAATCGGCGTAGGTCTTCTCCGCCCCCTGCCAGGTGAAGTAGAGCGGCCGGCCGGTCGTCTCGTCGAGCGTGCCGCCCCCGCCGTCGATGTTGAGGACGAGGTCAGCGTCCCGCAATTGCTCGGCGAGCATCGCCGAGGTCTTCATGGTCGTTTCCTCGTCGCCCGAGAACTCGAGGACGATATCGCGGCGCGGCGTGAACCCTCCCCGTTTCAACTCGAGGATCGCGGCAATCGCGAGCGCCCCGTCGAACTTCATGTCGGTCGCGCCGCGCCCGTACAAATAGCCGTTCTCCACCACCGACGTGAACGGCTCGCGCTGCCAGTCGGCGGCCTTGGCCTCGACCACATCGAGATGCCCGGAGATGACGAGCGGCTTGAGGGACGCGTCGCGGCCGTGCCAGCGCGCAACGAGGTAGGCGGTGTCATCGACCGGCGTGATCCGGATGTCCGCCTCGGCGAAGCCGCCGGCGACCAGCGCGCTGCTGAACAGTCGGGCGACCTCGATCGTCTGGTTGCCTGGTCCCCTGACAGAAC
>DASZFS010000357.1:0-7264 GCA_035939575.1 Vicinamibacterales bacterium
AGCGACGTCACGTCGACGACGCGAAGAACTCGCAGCTGTTCGCGAAAGGCGCTCTCGATCGCGGCGCGACCTTCGACGAGCGCACCGTCGGGCGGTATGAGCTCGGCATCTTCGGCGTAGAGGGCGGCCACTCGCTGTGCGTCTCTGCTGTTGTACGCGGCCGCGAAGGTGGCGGCGAGTCTCTCACCGTCCGGGGCTGCTGCCGCACGGGCCAACGCGGCCACGGCAACCGCAGCGGCGGCGATGGCGACTGTGATCAACAGCAGCGCTCTGACGAAGGGGCTCGGTTTTGGGGCTTCAGCGGGCGTCGGGACCATGCGTGCGTGCCGGGAGCTGGTCATGCGACAGGAAACCGTAGCGGCGTGTCAGAGGAATCCCAATCCGGTCGAACGCTGCTATTATAGCGAACCTCAGGCCAGCTCGATTCGGTCGCTCTCGCGTTTTCGTGCCCAGCGGCAGTATGCGACGCGACACGAAGAGCAATCGCGGACGAATGGGAAGAAACCATGAAGAAAATGGTGCCGGTTGGTA
This sequence comes from Vicinamibacterales bacterium, assembly GCA_035939575.1. Lineage (GTDB taxonomy): Bacteria > Acidobacteriota > Vicinamibacteria > Vicinamibacterales > CAVVIG01 > DATKHR01. Next base: position 532 of record DASZFS010000357.1, read on the forward strand.
TCTGCCTCCTCGGCCTCGCGGTGGCCGTGGCCCGTCCGCAGGCTCATCACGCCTTTGCGGCGGAATTCGATCCGGACAAGGTGGTGACCCTCACCGGGAGTGTCGTGCAGATGGAGTGGGTGAGCCCGCACTCCTGGCTGACGCTCGAGGTCAAGGGGAAGGATGGAAAATCCGAGCAATGGTCCCTCGAATTCGGGCCGCCCAACGCATTATTTCGAAAGGGATGGCGAAAGGGTTCGCTTATGCCGGGGATGAACATCTCGGCGAAGGGGTTTCTGTCGAGGGATGGGCGGAAGGTGGTCAACGCTGGCAACGTGACGCTGCCCGACGGCCGTGTCTTGAACGCCCAAGCCCCAAGCAGCGCGCTGGAAGCTCCTCCGGAGAAGAAGTGAATCGTGACGGCGCGCATCACCTGGCGTTGACGGGTTACCTATGAATCGGTCAGGCGTCTGGCTCGTGCGAGCAGGGTTGTGCACCCTCATTGCCACAGCGGCCGCTGCGTGCACGACCACCCAGATACAAAGCAGCTCGCCGGCTGGGTCCGCGCCTCGAACGCCTGACGGGCTCCCGGACCTTCAGGGCATCTGGCAGACGATGAATGCGGCCAACGTGAGTCTGCTCGCGCACCGAGCGACGCCGGATGGTCCGGGTGGGCAGTCCGTGGTAGATGGGGGTGTTCTCCCGTATCAGGAATGGGCGATCAAGAAGCAGCAGGAGAACTTCTCGAAGCGGATGACGCTGGACGGGGAACGCAAGTGCTTCCTCGCAGGCGTTCCTCGCGCCACCTACATTCCTCTGCCGTTCCAAATCGTTCAGACGCCAAAAATGACTGCCATCCTCTATGAGTACGCACACATGGAGCGGCGCATCTACACGGATGGCACGCCGCACCAGCAGGACATCGACTTCTACCTGGGCGACTCACGCGGCCACTACGAGGGGAACAGTCTCGTCGTCGAGGTGACGAATTTCAACGACATGACCTGGTTCGATCGCGCGGGCAACTTCCACAGCGATCAGATGAAGGTGGTCGAGCGCTTCACCCGAACCGATCGGGATCACATCGATTATGAGGCGACCGTCACGGACCCGAAGGTATTCACCAGGTCGTGGAAGATTCAGATGCCGCTGTACCGGCGCACCGAGCCCAAAGCGCAGATTCTCGACTACCACTGTTACGCATTCGAGGAAACGACGCCCGATATCACCGTTCCGCTCTTTCGGGAGAGCCCCCTCAAATGAAGAAGATTGCGTGCGCGTGTTCGGTGCTCGTGCTTGGCATCGGCGTTCTCTGGTTCGTGATGGCCAAGCGGATTGAGGCAGGGCAGGGAAGTGCGTCCTCTAAGTGGCCGACGTTTCTCAAGGATGGTCAACCTGACGTGCAGGGTGGCTGGCAGGCTGCCGCTGCAGGGGGAGGAGGGGCCGGGACGAACCTCGAGGACCTCGCCAACATGATGGGGAGCGGCCACAGCTCGCCCGGGATCGTGATCGATCCACCGGACGGGAAGATCCCCTACCTTCCGTGGGCCCGCGTGCGGCGGGATGAGGTTCGCGACCACCACCTGAGCCCCAACCGGAAGCAAGTCGACACACGAAACCGTGGATGGCCGGACGGCGTGCCGCGCATCAATTACTACTTCGTCAATCCGTTCCAGATCGTCCAGCCAGCCGGCGCGGTGCTGATCCTGTACGAGACGCAGCACGAGTTCAGGTACATCCCTCTCGACGGCCGGCCGCAGATCGACGACGGCGTCAAGTTGTGGATGGGCAGCTCGCGCGGGCACTGGGAAGGGACGACGCTCGTGGTCGACGTGTCGAATGTGTACGACCGTGTCCGCCTCTCGATCGTGGGGGATTTCGCGTCAGACCAGGTGAAGATGACGGAGCGCTGGAAGTTTGTCGACGCGGATACGATCGCGCACTCGGCCACCATCACCGATCCGAACGTGTTCACCCGGCCCTTCACGGTCGCCAAGACGATCAAGCGGATCAAGGACAAAGACTTCGAGATCCTGGAGTACGCCGGTGTCGAGGGCGAAAAGGATCAGGAGCTGATGTCGGACATCCCCAAAAAAGCCGGGAGTACGTTTCGACACGATCAGCCCCAGAAAAAATAGTTCCGGGAGGGACCTTGAGAATTCGCCAAGCACGAGGCTTCTTTGCCGCGGCCGCCACCGTATGTGGACTGGTCGCAGGTGCGACCGGCGTCGTCGGAGGGCAGGCGCCGTCCGCGCCTGGACAACTGCTGGCGGGGCAGGTGTTCAAGAACGTGCAGGTGCTCAAGGACGTCCCGGCCGATGACTTCTTGACCGTCATGGGCCTCATGACGGCGGCGGTTGGTGGCGACTGCTCCGAGTGTCACTTATACGCTGGCACTGCAAAGGTTGATTGGGCTGCCGACACCGCGACCAAGAGCATGGCGCGAAAGATGTCTGCGATGGTGCTCGGCATCAATCGCGACAGCTTTGGCGGACGGCCGGTGGTCAGCTGTTGGACATGCCATCGCGGCCGATCGCGGCCTATGGCAACTCCCATGCTCGACACCGTGTACGGGACGCCGGCGCTGGAGCCTGATGATTTCGTCCCGTCCACCGCTCCCGGTCTTCCAGCACCTGAGACGATCATCGATCGGTATCTCGAGGCGCTCGGTGGCGCCAAGAAGCTGAACAGTGTCACTAGCTTCACGGCGACCGGCACGAGTCTCGGGTTTCGTGGGTTCGGCGGTGGCGGATCCGTCCAGATCTACGCGAAGCGTCCAGATCAGCGGAGTGTCATCATCGAGTACAAGAACACGCCGGGTCGCGACGCCACGGTCAGGAGCTACGACGGCACCTCCGGTTGGATCAAGACGCCGCTGAATGTGCTCGGAGAATATCAGTTGAGCGGCAGCGAACTGGACGGTGCGCGCCTGGATGCGCAGCTGACATTCCCCGATCAGATCAAACAGGTGCTGACGAGGCTTCGAACGCTGGATCCGGACGAGATCAACGGGACAGAGGTCGACGTGGTCCAGGGCAACGGGCCGCGCAGCCTGTTCGCGACGCTGTACTTCGACAAAGCGACTGGTCTGCTGGTGCGGTCGGTACGGTACGGCAGTTCGCCGATCGGCCGCCTGCCGACGCAGGTCGATTACAGCGACTATCGGGACGTGGGCGGCATCAAGGTCCCGTTCAAGTTCACGTTCACGTGGCTGGATGGACGCGACGTATTTCAGCTGGACAACGCTCGGGTAAACGTACCCATTGAGGTATCGAAATTCGGCCGCCCAGCATCGCTCGAACAGAGGAAGTAGTGAAGTTGAGTGGCCGGATCGGCCACCTGCCGGGCGGTAACCGCACATTCCACCAGCAGACTGCTGAATTCATCAGCCGTTCGGCCGCATCCGGATTTTCGGATCCCCACCCCTCGTAACCGCACGATACCCATTTTATGGTAGCCCCAACTTGGTAGATGGGTGCTAAGGTCTGGTCATTTCCTCACCGGCGTGCGCAGTATCGTTGGCGTTCCCGTCTTCATTGCGCCGGCGCGGACCGAACTCTCGGGCTCGAAGTAAGTCGGCGTGTGTGACTCGGCCGCACTTCAGGGAGGGTCCGAATGTCACTTCATCACAGAACGTTCGCGTGGCTCGTTCTACTCAAGGTGCTGCTCGTGCCCGATTGGGCGGTAGCCCAGTCGGTGACGACGGCGACGATCGCCGGCGCGGTCAAGGACGCCACCGGCGCGGTCCTGCCTGGCGTCACGGTCGAAGCGTCGAGCCCTGCGCTCATCGAGAAGACGCGCGCCGCGGTCACGGATGCTGAGGGCAATTACAAGATTCTCGAGCTGCGGCCGGGGACCTACGTTGTCAGGTTCACGCTGGCCGGGTTCAGCACGGTCCAGCGCGAAGGTCTCGAGCTCGCGACGGGATTCACCGCGAGTGTGAATGTCGAGATGAAAGTCGGCGGGGTCGAGGAGACGCTCACCGTGACCGGCGCGACCCCTGTCGTCGACGTACAGAATGTGCGAACGCAGCAGGTGCTCTCGAAGGAGTTGTGGGAGGCCATTCCGACTGGCAAGAACCTGCCCAGCTATATCCAGCTGACGGTTGGCGCCACGGTGGCACCGTCATCGCAGGACGTGGGGGGGATTAAAGGCGATAAGTCCGCCAACGGTTCCTTCACCTACCACGGCGCTGGCCAGAACGACTCGCAAATCGTGGTGGACGGGATGAACGTCAATTCGAGGACGATAGCCGGAATAGGGGCGTGGACCCGTACGACGGTGCAGAACCAACTGGCCTTCGAGGAGCAGACGATCGGCAGCGGCGTCTCGGCCGAGCAGGAGAATGCCGGCCTGCTCATCAACATGGTGCCTCGGGATGGTGGCAACATGTTCTCGGGCAACTTCGCCCTCAACGGGAGCGGGTCGCCGTTACAGGGCAACAACCTGACGCCGGACCTGGTGGCCCGCGGGGTGCCGGTGCAGGGAAAGGTGCAGAAGCTGTACGACGCCGGCTTTGGCCTCGGTGGACCGATCAAGAGAGATCGGCTGTGGTTTTATTTCTCAGACCGCACGTGGAACGCCGCGAACATCGTGCCCGGCGCCTTTGCCAATGCCACACCGCAGCTCGTATACGGAGCCATCCCGGTCTTCACGCCGGACCTGAGTCGTCCTGCTGTCAACGCCGCGCCCAACCATGACGACGACGCCCGTGTGACCTGGCAGATCAACAACGCGCAAAAGGTCTCGGGTTTCGTTGAGCTGCAATCGTCGTGTAATTGCCAATTCGGGGCGTCTTCCCTGACTGCTCTTGAAGCGTCCCAGAACATGAATGTCTACTACGGGCACTCGATCGTGTCGCAAGCGACGTGGACGTACGTGAAAGGAAATCGCTGGTTGTTCAGCGCCGGGAATTCCACGCTGCTCCAGAGTGGCAAGGCGGGGGCCGAGCAGAATACCTCCAGCACCGCGCTCCCGTTAATCGATCAGGTGACGGGGTTCTCGTGGAACGCCAGAGCCGACGACCCATATCCCTTTGGAACGTGCTGCACGCCGTACCAGGATGGCCGGATCGCCAATTCCCAATACGCGCACGAACAACGCTACTCGGCCACGTACAGCACCGGCTCCCACACCTTCAAAGTGGGTGGGCGTACGAGTGAGAACGGATCGGTGGCGGGCACGAGCGCGTACAACATGACGCCATTGGGCCCCGTGGTCGTCCAGGTGCGGGGTGGTGTTTGTTTGACCCCGGGTTGCACGCCGCCGCCTCCTGTTCCCGCGGCCATTCTGCTGCTCGTCAACCCGCAAGGTCCGGCATCGACCCAGAACCAGGGCGGCAACTTCGTCTTCCAAACGGCGCTGTACGCACAAGAGCAATGGACGCTGCACAGAATGACGTTGAATCTGGGCGTCAGGTACGACGGCATGCGCGGCCGGTGGAACACGTACACGACCGCCGCGAACAACTACGCGCCGTCGATCACGTTCCCGGCGGTCCCCAATTCCCCTAACTGGAACGACCTCGCGCCGCGCATCGGCGTGGCGTATGACCTCTTCGGCAACGGCAAGACGGCGATCAAGGGATCGTGGGGCCGGTTCGTCACGAACCAGACTGCGGCCGGGAACTCGCCGTCGAGCCTGCTCGGTTACGGCGGGGGCGTGCGGACGTGGAACGACAGCTTCTATCCTGTCGGTGATTCCCGCCGCGGGAACTTCCTCCCCGACTGCGATTTGACGAACCCGCTTGCGAACGGGGAGTGCGGGCCGCTTCCGAACGTCAACCGGGGACTGCCGACCGCCCCGTCGACGTTCTACGACAACGCGTTTCTCACGGGCTGGTTCTCACGGCCGTACCAGTGGAGCTCGAGCCTGAGCGTCCAGCAGGAATTGCGGCCGGGCATCGGCGTCACCGTTGGTTACTTCCGGACGACGAGCGGGAACATCATGGTTACTGACAACCGCGCGGTCGTCCCGTCGGATTACACGCAGTACTGTGTGCCAGCCCCGACTGATCCGCGCCTCGGGTCGGTGAGCGGCAGCAACCTCTGCGGCCTCTACGACGTGAACCCGTTGCAGTTCGGGCTGACGAACAATCTCATCACGACCGGATCGAAGGTCGGCGTCGCGCCCGTGAACCAGTACGACGGCGTCGACGCGTTGGTGAACGCCAGGTTCGGCAAGGGCGGTGTGCTGTCGGGCGGCGTCAGCAGCTCAAAAACTGTCATCGACAACATCACCGCCGGTGACCCAGCCGGCTGCTTCACCCTCACCGTTCCGGCGCGGCCAGGCTACTGCAGCACGGTCACGGATTGGCAGCACAGCACGCAGATCAAGGCATATGGCAACTACCCGCTGCCGTGGTGGGGATTGCAGGCGAGCGCCACGTTCCAGAACCTCCCAGGTCCGCCGATCAGCGCGAGCAAAAGCTATACGAACGCGCAGATTGCGCCATCGCTCGGGCGGAACTTGTCGGCCGGACCGACGGGGACCGTCTCGATCGCCTTGCTGCCGCCGAACTCGGTGTGGGAGCCGCGTTTCAGTGAGACCGACGTTCGCCTGACGAAGGCGATACGGATTCAGAGGGTGCGGGCGCAGGGTCAATTCGACATCTACAACCTGTTCAACTCGAGCGCCGTGCTCGCGGACAGCGCTTCCTACAGCAACGCGAGCTCGGTCTGGCCGCGGGTGTCGTCCATCCTGGGCGCGCGCCTGTTCAAGTTCGGCGTCCAACTGGATTGGCGTTAACCGACAT
>DASZFS010000358.1:0-18159 GCA_035939575.1 Vicinamibacterales bacterium
TGTAGGTAATCCTCCCACGCTCGGCGCGCGTCGTCGACGCGTGAAAGATGCTCGAGCGCGCAGGCGCGGTTGAACTTCGCCTCGAGCAGCCGGGCGTCCATCGCAATCGCCCGGTCGGCGGCGTCAAGCGCTCTAGTGAAGTCCTGGGCATCGCCGGAGCGCGAGCCGCGCACAAGATAGCTCGCGGCCAGATCACTGAGGACCGTGGCATCGGGCGCGGACTTCTGTGCGGCGTCCTCGAGGACCGCGACTGCGCGGTTCACGTCGCCCGTCACGAGAGAGGCAATACCCAGCGCTCTCAGGGCCTGGGCGTTGCCACCGCGAGCCGCCTCCTTCTCGATTCTGGCTGCCGCAATTCGAACGTCGGGAGAGGCTGGACTCGACTCGCCCCCCCGGACCGTTCCGTGCATTGGCCCGTATTGGAATCCCCCGGTCAGCCGCGGCTCTATCGTTCGATCCGTACCCACGGCGGCGACCAGCGCGACGAGCTCAGACGAAGGAACGGAGCGCAACAGCCAGCCAGGTCCGGTCGCGAACCACAACAGGGCCGCTGTGGCGAGCGCCGCACCACTCGAGCTCCACACAACAACAGGGACCGACATCCACCGACGCAAGCGCTCGAACGCGGCGCGCCATGAGCTCTTCGCCGGCGGCCTGATCTGCGATGCCTCCGCGAAAACGAAATAGCACGTTTCGCACTCCGAGACATGGCCGGCAATGCGCTCACGATCGGCTTTGGACAGCCGGCCATCGAGGAATGCAGCAAGCGTCTCGAGATCCGGACAATCGCCCAGAGTGTGCTTCAACGCTTCTGCAGCCATGGCGCCCTCGCAGCTTCCACCGGTTCCGATGCGTCCACCGCTCCGACGACTTCTCCTGGCTCGTACGCTTCAAGGACGGCCATGGATCCATCCGCAAACAGCACGTCGACATCTTCGCGAGAAATGCCGTCGGCTTCGAGCCTCCGGCAGAGCTGCGCCAATATCCGTTCGATCGTTCGGTACAAGCGTTTTTGATTGTGATTGAGCGCGCGGGCGATATCCGCCACGGGGAGCCGCTCATCGAACCGCATTTTCAGGATAAGACGTTCTTCGGGCGCCAGGGCCTCACGGGCGCGCTCGAGCGCCGTGCGAACCCGTCTCGCGAGAAAGTCCTGCTCGGCGCGCACGACGTTGGCGTCCGGCAGCGGGCCGCCGCTCTCCACATCCTCGGCTTCGCTCTCGGATACGACCCGGCGAGAAGGCGGCCGGGCGCACACTTTCTCGCAGAACGCCGCCAGCGGCTCTTCCAGCCTTTCGCCGCGGTTGACCCGGAACATGGTGATCACCTGGTCGAACGTCCAGTGGTCTCTGCACACGAGTCGCTCGATCAGAATCGCGGACGGTCCCAGCCGTTTCGCCTCCACCGACGGGCGCCATTTGCCCCACAACCGATTCCGGTAATCCAGGAAAAGACGTTGGATGACCACCGTGAGATAGGTATGGAGGCTGCTTCGTCCCTCGAACCGCCGCAGCGGTTCGTACTCCCGCTGGATGAAATGAAGGCGAACCTCTGACTTGAAGTCGTCGGACTCGTCAGCGCTCAGGCGATGCCGGCGGCATACCCGGCCAGTGACGTCGTCAATGACGGGAAGACTGGAAAGGAAGAGAGCTTCGTGTTTCACGTGCGAGTCCGCCGACGCTTCCGCGCGCGCGTAACGACCGCCGGTGGGAACCCGCGACAAAGCCGGCTGCTCCATCGAACCCGCGCATGAGCCTGTTGCGCCAGGCGACAGCGGCCGTTCCAGCCCGGAATTATTCACGATCGCTCGCAAGGTTGACAACGCGTAAGTTGCGGCGTCGGCGGTGTCGCCCATTTCGTACTGATAGACGGACACCCCGGCCGCTTTCCCTGGACCTCCCGTGGCGACCTCTCCCAATCAAAGACCGGGACGGACGTTAGAAGCCGGTTTTCCCACCGCGGAAAGGGGTGGCCGGCGGTCCGTCTATCTGGAACGCCGGACGCTGACGCGTCCAAACGGCCTGCTTGTGAGGTTCACCATGCGATCGACAGCTTGGTTCGCGCTGCTATCACTGGTCGCGAGCGGCGTGGCGTCGGCGGAGAGCGGACCGACGGGTCAGCCATCCTCGATCGCGTACGACGCTGGTCGACGTGTCTGGACTTTGGCAAATGGCACCGTGCAGTGGGAGGTGTCCGCCGGTCCTGGAGCCCCCAATGCCGGCCTGACGCAGGTCGCCGTCGCAGGGCTCCGACCGTGGGCCATCGCACACGGAGTGGACGGCCTGCTCACGATCGACGGCGTGGCCCACGGAATCGGCGGGGCCCGCGACGGGTTCGTGTTCGAGCGCGCTTCGTCAATACAGGTTGCCAATGGCGTGGAGCTCGACGTCGCCATGCATCTCGCGGATGAGAGGCTCGGCGTCACGCGACACTACGCGCTGTACGACGACTCACCGGCGCTGGAGCTTTGGACGACGGTTTCGTCACTCGAGTCACAGCCCCACGTTCTTTCGGACCTCAATGCGTTCTTCATCACGGTGCCAGCGGGCACCGCGCATTGGGTCAACGGGCTCCAGGGCGAGAACGCCGACGTATCTCGGGAAGCCGCGTTCTCGATGCAAACGCGGACGCTCAATGAAGGGGAGTCGATGACCCTCGGCTCCACCCGACGATCGTCTGAGCAGCAGTTGCCCTGGATGACCGTGGAGAACGGTTCGAGCACATTTTTTGCCGGGCTCATGTGGTCGGGCGCCTGGACGCTGACGGCAACGCGAGCCGGCACGTCCGTGCGGGTGAATGCGGGCATCGGTCCGATGCAGACCGTCCTGGCCGGCGGCGACTCGATTGACGGTCCTCACGCGCTTCTTGGAGCGATCGCTGGAGGCGCATCCGGCGTTGGTCGAGCGGTGGAACGGCTCGTTGTCAACGGCCTGCGCGGCGGTCGCCCGCTTGCCCCGCTCGTCACCTACAACACCTGGTTCGCGTACGGCGTACGCGTCGACGAGGCTTCGATGCGATCGGAGGCTGATCGCGTCGCGGCTCTCGGCGCCGAGCTCTTTGTGGTTGACGCGGGTTGGTACGCCGGCGCCGGGGTCGTGGGGCCGTACGACTTCGAGAGCGGTTTGGGCAAGTGGACAGCCGACCCTGCTCGATTCCCCAGCGGCCTGAGGGCCCTATCCGACTACGTGCATCATCTCGGCATGCGCTTCGGCCTTTGGGTGGAGCCCGAGCGCGTCAACCTGTCCACGATTGGAGCCTCCGGAGTCAATGAGCAATGGCTCGCAACGACGCGGGGCGGCTATCAGTCCGATCAGACGGGTCAAATCTGCCTGGCTGGCCGAGCCGCAGGCGACTGGATCTTCGAGCAACTGACCGCACTCATCGATGACGCGCAGCTCGACTATCTGAAGTGGGACAACAATTTCTGGACCAACTGCGATCGAGGGGGTCATGGTCACGGGGCATTGGACGGTAACTTCGCACACACCCGCGGTCTTTACGATCTGCTCGGGCGGCTGCGCGAACGGTATCCTTCGCTTCTCATCGAGAATGTGTCGGGCGGTGGCAACCGACTCGACATCGGCATGCTCCGGTACAGCGACGTCGCGTGGATGGACGATCGAACCGCGCCGTCGGCGCTGGTCCGCCACAATCTCGAGGGGCTGAGCTCAGTTCTGCCACCGGCGTACCTCCTATCCTTTGCCGTCGAGCATGTCGGCGAATCCCTTCACCAGGGGTCGGACCTTGCGCTGTTGTTCCGGAGCCGGATGGGTGTGCTGGGGCTTTGCTTCCGGACCGCTCAATTCTCAGACGCGGAGCTGGCGGAACTCGGCGTCCAGGTGACGGAATACAAGAGCGTTCGCGACTCTCTGGTCTCGAGCAGCGCGGCGCTGCTCACGCCGCAGGTCACGGTCACGCCGGGGCGCGCCTGGGACGCCCTTCAGATCTCGGCGGCCGACGGAAACACGTTCGTGATCGATGCCTTTCAGCCCGATCCAGGGCCCGCGCGAGTGACGGTCGCTCTTTACGGCCTCGATTCGGGGGCCACCTACGATGTTCAATCGCTGGATGCCGGTCCGCTGGGCTCGGCGACAGGCGCCGACCTGATGAACGTCGGCATCGAATTGAACGCGCTCGCGGGTTCCGCCGCACACACTCTTCTTCTGACCCGCCGCGAGCCAGCATCGCAGGCCGCACGGAAATGACTGGTTCGCGTCGTGTTGCATGGTGCGGAACTCCGGGAAACGTCCGTCTACTCGAGTGTGCTCGCCACACGGCGACGCAAAAGGAGGGTAAACAGATGAAGACTCGTCACACGCTTCTCATCGCCTGCGGCGCCGTTCTGGCGCTCGTGCTCTGCGCGTCGACGCTCCGCGCCGGATGGAGCCCGCTTGACTACTTGACGTTCAGAGCGCCGCTCGCGCTCCCTGGCGTCACGTTGGATCCCGGCACGTACGTGTTCGAGATCGCCAACCCTACCAGCGGTGCGAACATCGTCCGCGTTCGCAATCGGGTAACGAACGAGCCGAAGTTCCTGGGCTTCACCATTCGTGTGGACAGGCCGTCGGACGTGACCCCGGTCTCGCCACTGGCGCTCGGCGAAGCGTCGCTCGGCGACGCTCGGCCCATTCTGGCGTGGTACCCGACGGACGGATCCGCCGGCCGCGCGTTCATTTACGAAAGGTAGTTTGCGGCGGTAACCGCCGACGGGGGCATCGGCGCTCGGGTGCCCCCGCTCTCTACGTCTGCGTCCGAGCCGCTCCTCGCCCTGCGACATCAGTTCCCCGTCCTGACTGATCACGCCGTCGCCGTTGGCACCCGTTCGACAGTCGTGGTTGAATCGGTGGAACAGGATGCCTAAGCCGGCCGCGAAGGACCCCGTGAAGAACTACATCACACCGGCCGGCTTGCAGCGGCTCAGGGACGAGCTGAGGTTTCTGCTCACCAGGGAACGGCCGGCAGTGACACAGGTGGTGGCGTGGGCGGCCGGCAACGGCGATCGTAGCGAAAACGCCGACTATCAGTACGGCAAACGGCGGCTACGCCAGATCGATGGGCGGATTCACTTTCTCACGAAACGGATTGACGCCGCACGTGTCGTGGACCCGGAAGCCCCGAGAGGGGGACGCGCGGCGTCGCTGGTCTTCTTCGGAGCGACAGTGCGATATGTCAACGCCGTTGGAACAGAGCGCGTGGTGAGCATCGTCGGCGCCGACGAGGTCGATCTGGATCGTCACCACATCAGCTGGTTGTCGCCGCTGGCGCGCGCGTTGATGAAGTCTGGACCGGGCGACCGCGTGGTACTTCACGCGCCAGCCGGCACCGAGCACCTGCAGATTCTCGAGGTGCGTTATGAGCACATCCCCGTGAAGTCATTCAGCGAACCACCTGGCGCTGAGGCTCCGCCCAAGGCTCCTCCTCACGGCGGCGTCTAGACAGCCGATGAGTCGTAGTGACCGTGGTCTCGTCGGGACCGTCGTCCACTGGACTCGCCTCCACGCTTCTGGTCTGATGGCGGGGTGTTGTGTGTCCAGGAGGAGATGGATCGCCAAGCGCTCCCTACCTCTTGAAGGAGTTCCTATGCGTTCGGACATTATTGCAGGCGCCATCCTTCCCGACTATGAGCTGTCTGATCACACTGCGAAACGCCGGAAGCTCTCTGAACTGCAGGGACAGCACCCGATGGTCCTGGTTCTCAGCCGTGGAGGTTTCTGCCCGAAGGACCGCCGCCAGGCTGAAGGGCTCGTTGCACTCCACCGTGAGCTCGAGGTGGCCTATTGCCGGCTGGTCACGATTAGCACCGACAACATCACAATGACGAATGAATATCGCACCGGAGTCGGCGCGCACTGGCCATTCCTCTCTGACGTCGGGCGTATTGTCCAAAAAGACCTCGACATTGCCGAATACACGGATCCTGCGAACAATCCCATGATTCCCCACGTGATTGTCCTCGAGCCTGGTCTTGTCATTTACAAGATCTACAACGGCTACTGGTTCTTCGGCCGGCCAACTCTGGAGGATCTACGCCAGGACCTGCGCGCCGTCACGAAGAAATGCCGGCCCGATTGGGACATCACAACGCCCGAACTCAAAGCGGCGTGGCAGCAAGGCCGCAAGGAACTCTTCTATCCGTACGGCAAAACCTACGTCCAAACGCTCGGTGAACAGGATTGAGTGCGGCAGCAGACCATAGCTGTCGTCGCTTTTTACCTTGCGCTCGGTTAGAGTCTTATGGAGGTCGCGTCATGAACATTCAGCACTACAAGCAGCGCCTGCTCGAACTCGAAAAAACTCTATCGGCCAGTATTGGCCGCGAGGCGGACGAGGGCCGGGAAGAATTCATCGATGAGGCCCACGATGTTGGCGACGCGAGCGTCGCCGACGAGGTGGCGTCAGAGGAATTCACTGAAGCCGAACACAATTCGGCCGTGCTGCAACAGGTGCGCGACGCGCTCGGCCGCGTGGCCGACGGCACATTCGGCAGGTGCATCGTCGATGGTGGACCTATCGAAGAGCGCCGGCTCGAGGCGGTGCCTTGGACTCCATATTGCCTGGAACACGAACGGCGTCTTGAGGCCGAAGCGTCGGCAAAAACGCCGACCCTCTGACAGTCTGGCAGCGGCCATCCGTCGAGGTACCGATGTCTGATCCTGGCGGGTTGCGCAATATATCGGACACGGCGGCGTGGGTGGCCATCTATCGCGCGATCGAGAGCGAACGACCTGATGCATTGTTCCGCGACCCACTCGCCAGGCGACTGGCAGGCGAACGCGGTGAGCAGATTGCGAAGAACATGGCGTTCGCCAACAAGAACGCGTGGTCATTCGTGGCGCGAACGGTCGTGGTCGACCGACACGTCGCTGAGAGCGTTCGGCAAGGCGCCAATATGGTCGTCAATTTGGCTGCCGGCCTCGACACCCGACCGTACCGAATGACACTGCCCATCAGCCTGCAGTGGATCGAAGTAGACCTCCCCGAGATGCTGAAGTACAAGGCCGACGCGCTGATTGGCGAGCGCCCGGCGTGCGCCTTGGAGCGCATCCCATGCGATTTGGCTGACTCATCCGCGCGGCGCGACCTGTTCGAGCGGCTCGGCGCCCGGGCGAAGAGTGTCTTTGTCATCACCGAGGGGCTGCTGGTCTACTTGACAGAAGACGAGGTGATCGCGTTTGCCGATGACCTGGCTCAGCAGCGGAGCTTTACGTGGTGGGTGGTCGACATGGTGTCGCCGCGCCTCTTGCGCATGCTGCAAGCCGGCATGGGCAGCCAACTGGGCGAGGCGGGCGCGCCGCTGAAGTTTGCTCCCGAAAAGGGACCGGGGTTCTTCGCGCAACACGGTTGGAAGCCCGTCGAGGCTCACTCACTGCTCCACGAAGCCGCGAGGCTTAAGCGGCTGCCGCTTCTGAGGCGCCCGCTGGCCTGGCTGCCGGATACGCGTGGCACCAAGCCAAATCAACCGTGGGGTGGTGTGTGCCTTCTGGCCCGGTCGACAGCGTGACTTCGCTGCGTGGCCGCAGCTGCTAGACCAACTGCCGGGCGACCTCCAGAAACCGTGCGATATCGTCGTGCGTGTTGAAGAGCGCCGGCGACACACGCACTTGCCCGAGGGGTCCGCGCACGGTGACATCGATGGACGCCCGCTCAAACGCGGCAGTGAGGGTGGCGGCATCCTTCGACACGTAGTACGTCACGATCGATGAGCGATTGCCCTCAGGGGTGAACAGGCGGTATCCAAGCGCCGCCAGCCCGGCGCGCAGCGTCTGCGCCAGCGCCACCGTGTGCGCTTCGATGCGATCGACTCCGACGCGTTGGAGAAACTCGAGCCCGGCGCCCAGTTGATAGATCTCCGAGAAGGGCAGCGTGGCGTAATCGAATCGTTTGGCGGTCCGGTAGAGCTGAAATCGGTGGTCGCTGAGCTCCTTTTCCACGTGCAGCGCCCCGAAACGATCCGGCCGGATCCGATCGAGCAGCTCTCGACGGATGTAGAACGGCGCAACACCGAAACTGCCCAGGACCCATTTGTACGTCCCGCAGCACAGGGCATCGACGCCGGCCGCCTTGACGTCGATTGGGAACATGCCCACCGCTTGAATGGCGTCGGTATAGAACACCGCGCCGACGCGGTGAGCGAGGTCGGCCAGGGGGCGCATGTCGTGTCGAAACCCGTTCTGATGCGAGACCCACGCCACCGACACCAGCCGTGTCCGGCGGTCGACAAGCGGTTCGACGTCGCCGAGATCTACGCGTCCGGCGCGGTGCCTGGCGACGCGCATCTCTACGCCTCGCGTCTCCTGTAAGTGGCTGTAGAGCACGAACTCGGTTTCGTAATGCAGCTCGTCGATGACGACGTTGTCGCCCGTCCGCAGATCGAGTCCGTTGGCCACGACGTTCTCACCCTCGCTGGTCGAGAACAGAAAGCCGATCTCGTCGGTCCCGGCGTTGATGAGCCGGGCAAACTGCGCGCGCACCTCGTCCGTCTTCCGCAACATGTCGCCGAGCGGGATTGGGCGCGCGGCTTTGCTCTCGACGAAGGCCCGGCCGGCGGCAACCACCTGGTTGGGAACTGGCGTGATGTAGGCGGAGTTCAGGTAGTGACGGTCACGCGCAATCGGGAAGTCATGTCGCACGGCGAGCGGATCCTCCGCGCCCCCCGTGCTGATAGAGCGGGTCGCCTGCCTCTCGGGGTCGGGCGCGGCGTATGAGGTGGCGGCGCTGATCGGAGCGGCGCCCGCGGCGAGTGATGCGGCGGAAACGACAAACTGGCGGCGGGACAGCGGCATCACGGTTGCCTCGCAAGAATGGAAAAGGAGCTGAATACGATCGACGCGGCGTGAAAGAACACGACACCGAGCATCGTATCGTAATATCCGATCCGCAGACGGGTCTGGGACGATGGGAGGAGCAACCCGTGACACCTGAATTACACCGAGGCATCATCGACATGCCAAGCCATCATCCGGTTGAGCAGACCGTGGAAACCCTCAAGGGGATCCTGCAGTCCAAGGGCGTCACCATATTTGCCGTGATCGATCACAGCGGAGAGGCGGAGAAAGCGGGACTGAGCATGCCTCCCACGAAGCTGCTGATGTTCGGAAGCCCCAAAGCTGGCACGCCGCTCATGCTCTCCGCTCCCAGGGCCGCCATCGACCTTCCGTTGAAGATCCTGGTGTGGCAGGGTGCCGGAGGGCAGGTGTGGATCTCGTACAACAGCCCGGAGTATCTGCAAGAGCGGCATGGGTTTTCGCCCGAACTTCTGACAAACATCGCGGTCGTCGAAACTCTGGCAGCCAGGGCTGCGGAATAAGGAGTGATCGGCTCCATTAGAAATCCAGAAGTGGTCTCATCGCAGAGCGCTCGAGTGGACCTGGACGGAGTGACGCGCGTGGAGAAATGATCTGAGCGGAAGTGCGGGCGCCCATTTTCGCGTTCCTCGGCATCTCTGGCACGGCGGTCGCACTCTGCGCCGCCGGCATCGCGCTTTTTCTGATTGGAGTATTGGCCGGGAAAAACAAGATCGCCGAGGCTCACGGCTTGGACAAGATCGTGGCCTTGACCAATGTGTGTTTCGCAATCCCGCTGGCGGTCTTCGGCGCACTACATCTCTTCGGCACACAATTCGTCATAGGGCTCGTGCCGCGGTACATGCCGTGGCGCTCGTTCTGGGTCTATTTCGTCGGCTGTGCACTGATCGCCGCGTCCTTGAGCATCGCCACCAAGACAGCCGTCCGCTGGTCCGGTTTGCTGTTCGGCATCATGATGTTCTTGTTTGTCGCGATGATCCATCTTCGTGGAGCATTGGCCCGGCCGCACGACAGAATCATCTGGACGATCGTCTTCCGCGAGATGTCGTTCGGCGGCGCGGGCTGGATTCTTGCCGGAACGGCGATAGACGGATGGCGCGGGCGGGGCAGGACCGCGTTGATAGTCGTCGGCCGTCTCTTGATCGCAATCGCCCTCATTCTTTTCGGCATCGAGCACTTTCTGCACCCGACGGGACTGCCCGGAGTCCCGCTCCAGAAGCAGATGCCGACGTGGATTCCAGGGCGCGAGCTCATTGACTACGTGACGGGCGTTGCGCTTATCGTTGCCGGGGGAAGCATTCTGCTGGCCAGGAAGACACGTACCGCGGCAGCTTATCTCGGCGCTTGGATTCTGTTGCTGGTTCTCGTCATCTATGGCCCCGTGTTGATCGTGGCGCTGTCCGAACCAGGTATCGCAGTTCAGATCGAGGGGATCAACTACTTTACCGACACGCTGCTGTTTGCCGGAACCATTCTCACGGTGGCGAGCGCGACGCCTTGGAGCCGTCCTGCCGAACTGACTCAGCGGCAGCGCCGCCGCCGCACGGGCGGCGACGGCGCGAGAGCGCTCCTCGATCAGTCCAGGTCTCTCCTTCCGGATGGCCTATCGTTCCGGATGGTCATGCCGCCACTGCCAGTACTCGTTCTGCTGCTTGTGCTTCAGGCGCTCGTAGTCGCGGTATTTCAGCTGCCGCTCACCCAGCCACGACCGATAAGCCTGACTCTCGTGATCGTTCCAGACGTGATAGTCCTTGTGCGAGCGGTCGTAGACGCGGTGTTCGGTGCGATCGGAGCGGTCGCGATCCTGGGCCGACGCGGACGCCGCCGTACCGAGCGGGACGGCGAGAGCACCGACTAGCGCGAGAGCGGCGAAACTCTTCTTCATAAAGGCCTCCTTGGCCGTGCATGAAAAAGAGAGGCAAATAGTTGGCCAAGGGCGCCCAGCGCCAGTCAGTGCCGAACGGTGCTGTCGAGCCCGAAAAGGGACAGCCGGACGATCCGTTGCCGACGCGGGGAATCGGGACCCATAATCACGGCCAATGGAGGGAAGGACGGTGAACGTCAATCGACTCCTCGGCTTCGTTCTGCTTGGCACGGCTCTCGCACTCCCATCAGCGCCAGGGCTTCGCGCGCAGGCGCAGCGTGGAGTTGCCGCGCTCCCTCCGGCGTGGGTCCCACCGCCTGCGGCGCAGTACCCGGCGCCGCAGATCGTCGCCGTTCGAGCCGGACGGCTGTTCGATCCAACCTCCGGCACGATGTTGACCAATCAGGTGATCGTCATCCGCGGTGACCGGATTGTCGACGTCGGCCCGAGTGCCGCGATTCCCGCCGGCGCTCGAACCATCGACCTGAGTCGGGTCACGGTCTTGCCCGGTCTGATCGACACGCATCTCCACGTCATGGACGGCAGCCCGCTGATCGCGCCTGGGGGTCCCGGCGTCGGGCCCAACGGGCCGGGTCCCGTCGGACTCAATCAACCGCTGCAGTACCGCGAGCTCGAGGCACTGGTCAACGCGCAGCGCGATCTGAATGCCGGATTCACGACCGTCGTCGACCTCATGTCGCACGGCGGCTGGTATGGCACGGTGGAGCTCCGCGACGCGATCAACACCGGCGTCGTCCAGGGCCCGCGGATGCAGGTCGCCGGACCCGGCATCGTGAACACCAACAAGGCCAACGTCGCATTTCCCCTGTTGAGCCGCCAGGAGATTTCCAATCTCGGGGCCCAGATCGCAAACAGCCCGTGGGGCGTGCGCGAGGCCGTCCGGGAACAGGCGCATTACGGCGTCGAGTGGATCAAGATCTACAGCACCGAGCAATACACACTGAACGCGAACGGCACGATGGCGAACACGCCCACGTTTACGCTGGAGGAGACCCAGGCCATCGTGGACGAAGCGCATCGCAAGGGACTCAAGGTCGCGTGTCACGCGTACGGTGGCGAAGGGCTCCGCAACTGCATTGCCGCAGGCGTGGACGTTCCGACGCACGCGGTCGATCTCGACGACGCGTCGCTGAAGATGCTGGTCGAGAAGCATCTGCCGCTGACGGTGACGATGTTCGATCTGAGCATGGAGGATTCGCGGGAGTTCAGACGATTCGGGAACAGCCGCTGGCGGATGATGGAGAAAAGCTTCAAGAAGGCGCTCGCCGCAGGGGTGACGCTTCCCTTCGGGAGCGGCGCGGGCCCCTTTCCGCACGGCACGCAGGGCGATCAGTTCGCCTACCTGGTGAAATGGGGCATGACGCCCCTTCAGGCTTTACGCGCCGCCACGACGGTGGCAGCGGACACCCTCGGCTGGACGGCCCAGATCGGAACGGTGGAAAAAGGCAAGTTCGCCGACCTCGTGGCTGTCGCTGGCGATCCGCTGGCGGATATCACAGAGATGTCCCGTCCGGTGTTCGTCATGAAAGGCGGCCAGATCGTCCGGACTGACGTCAGGGACAAGTAATGAATCGCAGACGCTTCATCCGGAGCGCATCGGGTCTCATTGCCGCTGCCTCCTTCAAGCGTATCGGGGCGCAGGCGCCTTCGGTGCCTGCTGTCACGACCACTCGCACGAACATCCTGGAAATCGGTTATCACGAGAGCGGCGGCGCAGCCGGGTTTCCGGTCATCCTCCTCCACGGCTTTCCCGACGATGCGCATGCTTACGACGGGGTGGCTCCGGTGCTGGCCAAGGCGGGGTACCGCGCCCTCGCCGTGTATCTGCGCGGGTATGGACCCACACGATTCCTGGATCCCGCCGCGGCACGCACTGCGGAGCAGGCGGCGATCGGACAGGATGTGATCGACTTCGCGGACGCGCTCAAGCTGCCGCGGTTCGTCGTGGCCGGCTTCGACTGGGGCGGCCGCGCGGCTTGCGTCGCCTCGGCGCTTCATCCCGACCGCGTGCGGGCGGCGGTCCTGATCGGCGGCTATACGATTCAGAACACCGTGACGCCACCGCGCGCTGCGGCGCCCGAGGCCGCTCGAAGACTCTGGTATCAGTGGTACTTCAATACCGACGCCGGCCGCGCAGGACTCGAGCAGAACCGGCGCGGGCTGTGTGAGCTCCTGTGGCGGGAGTGGTCGCCGACCTGGCGATTCAGCGAAGAGATGTTCGACCTGACCGCCAAGTCGTTCGACAACCCTGATTTCGTAGAGTGCGTGATTCACTCCTACCGGCACCGCAACTTCAATGCGCCAGGCGAGCCGCGGTTCCTCGACACCGAACAGCGACTGGCGAAGAGGCCGCCGATTGTGGTGCCGACGATCGTCGTGCACGGCGGCGACGATGCGTTCGGGCGTCCCGCCCCGGAGATCACGCCCGCCGATCGCGCGGCACTCCCACAGCTCATCGACAAGCGCATCGTCGAGGGTGCCGGGCATTTCGTGCCGCACGAAAAACCAGAAGCCGTGGCCTCGGCGCTCCTGGACGCGCTCGGCGCGACGAAATAGACGTCGCTGAACTTCCCGCCGCACAGCTTCGTGATCCCCAATCGCCAACGGGAATAGATCTGCCTGACCTCTGGTCTATAAGGCGAGAGATCGCAAGCGGACTGTTTCAGGCTGATCAAGGAGGCGTGTGTGGCGATGAAGGACGACGACAAGCACATGGATCGTCGCGGGTTTCTCCGGTGCATGGCGTGGGTCGGCACCGGCGCCGTGTGGACGATGTCCAGCGGCGTGCTGAAGGGCATGCCGCTCGGCCAGGCGGGGCACGGATCCATGGGTCACACGGCGGACGGTGGGGGCCTCCGGTTCGTACAGATCAGCGACAGCCACATCGGCTTCGACAAGCCCGCGAATACCGACGTCACCGCGACGTTGCGCGCCGCGATCGCCAAGATCAAGGCCGCACCCGAGCAGCCGTCCTTCGTCCTGCACACCGGCGACCTTACGCACCTGTCGAAGCCGGCCGAGTTCGACACGTTGCAGCAGGTGCTGTCGGAGTTGTCGTTGCCGGTGTTCTATGTCCCCGGCGAACACGATGTCCTCGAGGACGACGGCAAGAGCTACCTGCAGCGGTTCGGAAAAGGGACGCAGGGCGCGGGCTGGCAGAGCTTCGACAAGAACGGCGTGCACTTCATCGGCCTCGTGAACGTGGTCAACCTGAAGGCCGGCGGACTGGGCAGCCTGGGTCAGGAACAGATCGAATGGCTCGAGAAGGACGTCAAGCGTCTCAAGAGCAGCACGCCGCTCGTCGTCTTCGCGCACATTCCGCTCTGGTCGGTGTACCCCGACTGGGGCTGGGGTACGGACGACAGCGCGCAGGCGCTGTCCTACCTGAAGCGCTTCGGCTCGGTCTCGGTGCTGAACGGCCACATCCACCAGGTGATGCAGAAGGTCGAAGGGCACGTCACGTTCCACACCGCGATGTCGACCGCCTTTCCCCAGCCGGCTCCGGGCTCGGCGCCGTCACCGGGCCCGATGAAAGTCGAGGCCGAGCGATTGAGGAAGGTGCTCGGCCTCTCGCGGATTGCGTTTCAAGGCGTCAACCATCCGATCGCAATCACGGACGTGCCACTCGAGGAGCCGATCAAGGCATCCGCAGGCGATCGAGATATCAGCAGGCAGATCGTCGCCGGCTAAGCCCGGCTAAGCCACGACATTAAAAAAGGGGAATGAGATGCGCGCATTTGTCACAACCGGAGCAGTGGTCGCGCTGGGCCTCATCGTGTGGGGCTGCAGCGGGAACGGCTATTCGAACGGCAACGCCGGGAACCCAACCACGCCGACGGTGAGTACTCCCGGCGTCGTCACGATCAACGTCGTTGCCGTCAACGGCGCGCAGTCTTTCTCGCCGAATCCGGCGAGCCTGCCAGCCGGGCAAATGGTCGTGTGGCACAACGTCGATACCATCACGCATCACGTCGTGCTGAATGACCGATCGGTAGACACCGGCGATCTCGCGCCAGGCACATCAAGTGCACCGATGGCGCTCGCCGCTGGCGGAGGCCAGTATCACTGCTCGATTCATCCCGTGATGGTCGGCAGCGTCAACCAGAACACGTCCGAGCCTGCTCCCTGTCAGGGCGCGTATTGCGGCTGAGGTCGCGCCCGGGCTCTTTGGGCATCCGCCCGGAGCGCAGAGAGCAGGGCGTGATTCGTTGCGGGAATCGCGCTGACGATCGATCGGGGAATAAGTCTGTGCCCTCCACAGTCTCTAAGTCGATGTGTCGCAACTGAACGGCAAACACGCCAACCCCTGATAGGAAAGCCATGAGTATTTTGAAATTCGTGACCGCGTCCGCGCTTTCGAGCGCCATGTTGTCTGCCCAGGTGGCTGGCAACCCCATTGCTGCCGCACCTTCGACCGATCCGGTCATTCAATGGAACCGGAGTCTCCTGGCGATCGTTCGAACGGCCGGCGCGCAGCCGGCCACGATTCATCCGACGCGGAGCTTCGCCATCCTCCATGCCGCGATCTATGACGCGGTGAACGCTATCGACCGGACGCACGAGCCATACGCAGTCCGGTTCTCGGGCGTATCACGACGAGCGTCACAAGCCGCCGCCGCCGATGCCGCCGCTCATGACGTGCTGACGGCCCTGTACCCGACGTTCGCGAGCGCGCTCGACGCGACGTTGCAGCAAGCGCTGGCGCTCGTGCCGGACGGGGTCGGCAAGACGGAGGGCATTCACATCGGCCAGACCGCAGCACAAGCGATTCTGTCGCTTCGCAGCCACGACGGCGCGAACCAAGCGCCGCTCCCGTACACGTTCGGCAGCGCGCCGGGAGACTATCAGTCGACGCCACCCAACTTTCCGAAGCAGCCGCAGTTCACGCACTGGCGGAACGTGACGCCGTTCGCGCTGGCCGAGGCCGATCAATTTCGTCCCGGCCGTCCCCCAGCGCTGACGAGCGATCGGTACGGCGACGACGTGAACGAGGTTCAAGCGCTCGGCGTGGCGGGCGGTACGGCCGCCACGCCCGATGAGGCGTTGACGGGACGGTTCTGGAACGGCGCCATTCAGAACTACTGGAATGAGATCGCCCAGACCGCCTCGATCGACCGGCACTTGACGATCGCCCAGGAGGCGCGCCTGTTCGCCTTGTTGAATCTCAGCTTTGCGGACAGCGTCATCGCGTTCTACGACGCCAAGTACACCTACAACCGCTGGCGGCCGGTCACGGCCATTCGGGAAGCCGGCACCGTCGACAATCCTGACAGCACGCCCGACGCCAACTGGCTGCCGGAGGTCGGCAATACGACGCCCGATCCCGCGTATCCCGGCGCGCACGCCGTGATCAGCGCCGCCGGCGCCGCAGTGCTGGTCGCGGTCCTCCAGCGGGACCATCTCGACTTCACCGTCACATCGGAGGTGCTGCCTGGCGTGACGCGCTCGTTCGCCAGCCTCGCGGCGGCCGCCGATGAAGCCACGCAGAGCCGCATCTTCGCAGGCGTTCATTTCCGCAGCGACCTCACCAGCGGGCACCGGCTCGGTCGCGACATCGCAGACTTCGTCCTCGATCACTTCCTCACGCGCCGACATGGATCCGAGGACGAGGACGCGAGGTAGCCGTTCTACGCCGACCTTACATCAGCAGCGTCTCCGAGCGGGAGGATAGCAATGAAGCGAGTGACAAGTGTCAAGAAAGGTACGAGTCGCCGGTCGTTCTTGAGAAATGGCATCGTCTCTGCCGGCGCGGCGACGCTGGGCGCGACGGTCATCGGCAAGAATGTGTCCGCATTCGACCGGCGGGAAGGAGACGAAGGCCCAGGGATCACGGAGGGCGACGTCGCGATCCTGCAGTTCCTGGCGGCCGCTGAGCTTATCGAACGCGATCTGTGGGTGCAATACAACGAGCTGGGAGGAGTGGACGCCGCACAGTCCGGCTACGTGGCGGCCCTCTCGGTCCTCGACGGCGACATGTCGCAGTACATTTCCGACAATACTGACGACGAGATCAGCCACGCGGCGTTTCTGAACGCTTACCTCGTCTCCAAAGGTGCGGCCGCGGTCAATCTGGATGAATTCCGGCGGCTGCGGAGCAGCCAGGCGCCCGGGGCCGCACAGATCGGCCGGCTGACCAATCTCATGCAGCTCACGGTGGACACCAGCTGGTGGACGCGGTATCGCAGCACGCGCAATCCAGATCTCGGCGCGTCGTTTCCGCAACTCATTCCGAGCTTGAACAAGGGGCAGCACACCGCGATTCCCCGGAACGAGGCTGAGCTGGGCGATCCGGCCAACATCAGCGACCACGTGCAGGCGATTGCGAACACCGCCGCATTTCATTTTGCGTTCATCGAGGAAGGCGGCAGCAGTCTCTATCCGACGTTGGCCCAGAAGGTGTCGAATCTCGAAGTCCTGCGGATCCTGCTGAGCATCGGCCCCACCGAGACGTCGCATTTTCAGACATGGCATGACAAGGCGGGGAATGCGCCCAACGTCACTGACGGATCTTTGATCTTTCCTGACCTCAACGCTCCTGCGTTTCAGGGTGAGGACGTGAAGAAGAACCTGATCATGCCCGAGCCGTGTCAATTCCTCAGCGAGAACCTTCCCGCGTGCTCAATCATCAGACCGACGGGGACACGGCAGGGCGGCGCTGTCGCCACCATCGAAGCATTCAGGCGTGATGGTCTTTTCATCGGTCAGGGCAACGACTTCATCCAGCTGCTGTTCACCCTTGCCGCGGCCGCGGATCGCGCGAAACGGGAGCTGTGAGTGACATGTCGAGAACGACCCATCCGGAAGGCATTCAGACCATGAAGCGCATCAGCTCACTAGTCATGACTGTTTTCGTCGGCGTCCTTGCCGTCGGCGTCCTTGCGGCCGGCGTCGTTGCCGTCGGCTTCGCCGCCGCCCAGCAATCGGCCGTCGAAGCGCCCGCTGGCTTCGACACGCCGACCCTCGCGCAGGATCCCGGATCGCAAAGCGTCAGTAACGGCATTGCGCAGCCCCCCGGCGACGACTACGCGCTGGACCAGGCAAGGTTCGAGCAGGATCACGATATCAACAGCGGACTGGGGCCTGTCTTCAACGCCCGGGCGTGCGCGGAGTGCCATCAGAATCCCGTGAGCGGAGGCTCCAGCCAATTCACGGAGATCCGCGCGGGCCACAAGGACGCGACCGGCACGTTTGTCGCGGCCACCGTCCCCATCAACGACGGCGCAAACACGATCGCGAACCGGTCGATCATCAACGACCGCGCCGTAGTCCCGGAGGCGCAGGAGCACGTGCCCGACGCCGAGACCATCCGGGCGCTGCGCGCCGCTCTCAACACGCTCGGCGATGGATTCGTCGAGGCCATCGACGACAACACGTTGAGAGGCATTGCGCAGGAGCAGATGGAGGTCAGTGACGGCAGGATTCACGGCGAAGCCGTCGAAGTGCCGGTCCTGGAGGCGCCAGGTCAGACGC
>DASZFS010000359.1:0-19908 GCA_035939575.1 Vicinamibacterales bacterium
ACTCCGAATCGAGGGTCAACAGCGTGTTGTCGGGGAGGATGAACAGCCCGCTCGGCCGGCCGAACTGACGCCATTCGGCCACCGGCTTCATGGATCGATCGAATACTTGCAGCCGGCTGTTCTGGCGATCGGCAACGAACAGGCGGCCCTGCGAATCGTAGGCCAGCGCATGCGGGCCGCGGAACTCCCCGAGTCCCTTGCCCGTCCTGCCGTACGCCGTGACGAATATTCCTTGCCTGGAGAACCGCATCAGCCGGTCGCCCTCTGTCTCGTTGAACGCCCTCGGAATGTGGCCGTCCGCGATGATGATGTCGCCGTTTGGCGCTTCGATGCAGGCGGTGGGGGCGACGAACGTGTCCGGTCCGACATTGGACACACCGGCCTTCCCGAGAGTCATCAACAGCTTCCCGTCCTGATTGAACTTGTAGAAGACGTAGCCCCGGCCATTTTCCCTCCGCCGTCCGCTGCTCTCCGATCCCGCTTGCGGCGGGAACGATGGCCCGCTGTCCCCGGCCCAGAGGTTGCCGTCCCGGTCCATGCACATCCCGTGGCTGTGCGCGAACATACCCTCCCCGAAACTCTTGATCACCTTTCCCGACCGGTCGACCTTGATGATCGGCGGGTCCAGGCGCTGCAGCATCCACACGTTGCCCTGGGCATCGGGAATCATGTTCGGAACCGGACCCAGCTTCATCCCTTCGGGAAGCTGCGGCCAGTTCGGGACCTTTCGGTAGACGCTGTTGTCGGGCGCGGCTCTGCCGCGCAGAGCCACCGCGGCCGAGACGACCGCCATCAGCGCTATCAGGCCCGCGGTCGACGGTTGAAGGGATCTCTGGCTCTTCATCGACGTGTCTCCGCAAAACCGCGGCCATTCTACCGTTGTTCCCGCGTGCGGTTGGTGCCGCTGCCTGGGCTTCCTGCAGATCGGGTAGTCGTGAAACAGAAACACGCCCCCGGAGGCGGCATCGGCGCAACGTTATTGCGTCGACCTTCTCCTCGCGTGGTGAAATAGCAATACTCGGACGGTTCAACGGCGATAATATTCGCTCGCCGGTCGAGGCCGTCGAGGCCACCGAGGCCATTTATGCCCAGCTATGCATTGACCCTGAACGGCAGGACGCAGACCGTGACGGCCGCGGTTGACACGCCTCTGATTTACGTTCTGCGCAACGATTTGAACCTCATGGGCACCCGACTGGGCTGTGGCATGGCGCAATGCGGCGCGTGCGCGGTGCTCGCGGACGGACGGGAGATCCGCTCCTGCGTCACGCCCATCTCGCGCGTGGTCGGGAAGAAGATTCATACAATCGAAGGGCTCCCGGAGATGTGGGCAGCCCACAAGGGTGGTGCGGCCACGGCCGACACCCTGCACCCCGTTCAGCAGGCGTGGATCGAGGAGCAGGTGCCGCAGTGCGGCTACTGTCAGAGCGGCATGATGATCGCCGCTGTCGATCTGCTGCAGCGCATCCCGAAGCCCACGGCCGACCAGATCCGCGACGCCTTCACGAACACCGCGCCCTCGCCGCACCTCTGTCGGTGCGGCACGTATTCAGGCATTGTCCCGGCGGTACAGCGCGCCGCCCGGATCATCACGGGCTGAGGAGGGCCCCCCATGAGCATCATGAATCCGACGCTGACGCGCCGCGATTTCGTCAAGGCGGGCGGGGCGCTCTTCGTCACGTTTGCCCTTCCGGGAGGGGTGCCGGGCGCCTCGACCACCGAGGCCGCCGAACACACGCTCGATCCAACGAAACTGGCATCTTGGCTCGAGATCCGTGCCGACGGCGCGATCGTCGCCCGCACGGGGAAGACCGAGACCGGCACGAGCGCCAGCGCCTACTACGCGCAGGTGATTGCCGAGGAGCTCGACGTCGATCCCTCTACCATCACGATGGTCATGGGTCACACGGACGAAACACCCGAGGGCGGGTTTTCTGCCGGCTTCCTGGGGGGCGCGAACAACTTTCGCAAAGTCGCCGCGTACACGCGGCAGGCGCTCCTGTCCGTCGCCGCGGACCGCCTTGGTGTGCCGGCGGCCAGCCTCGCCGTCACCAACGGGATCGTGAGCGGCGGAGGACAGCAGGTCAGCTACGCCGACCTGGTCAAAGGACAGCGGCTCGACCTGAAGATACCGGTAACCGGCAGCTTGCCGACGATCGACCCGAAAGATCCGATCGGCATCACGAGTCTTTTCGGGCTGACCGTCACGGGCAATCCGCCCACCAAGCCGATCCCGCAGTACGCGGTGGTCGGAAAGTCCCACCCGCGTTCGACGGTTCGCGACATCGTGCTGGGAAAACCGGTCTACGCCAGCGACGTCGTGGTGCCGGGCATGCTCCACGCACGCATGGTGCGGCCGGCGACCATGGGATCCACGCTGGTGTCTGTCGGAAAGCTGGACCGGGCCAAGTTCCCAGGCGCCGAAGTCATGGTCAAGGGGAACCTGGTCGCTGTGGTGTCGCCCAACGAATGGGAAGCGCTCCAGGCGTCGCGGGCGGTTGCCGCGGACACGAAGTGGAGCGCGTGGTCCGGCCTGCCGGGCAACGCCAACCTGATGTCGGCGCTCCGCGCGGAACAGTGGGCGCTGGTCGGTAAGCGCGGCGACGCCGCCAAGGCAGACGCGGCGCTTGCAAGCGCCGCGAAGACGGTCGGGGGCACCTACGAACAGCCCTATGTGCGCCACGCGCCGATGGGCGCATACGTCGCGGTGGCAGACGTGCGTCCCGACGGAAGCGTCACGATCACGTCGCAGTCGTCGAATTCGCAGGGCGCCCGCGCTCATATCGCGCACGTGCTCGGCGTGCCGGTCGACAAGGTCGTCATTCGCTGGGCGCAGGGCCCGGGGCAGTATGGGCGGACCACGTACGGCGGCGACGGCGCCATGGCGGACGCCGCGATTCTCTCGAAGCTCGTCGGCAAGCCAGTGCGCGTGCAGTGGACGCTCGCCGAAGACCTGGCGTGGTCGAGCGTGTCGCCGGCCTCGCTGGCCGACGTGAAGGTCGGTCTCGATGCCAAGGGCAACATGGTGGCGTTCCGCAGCGACTGGTATTCGCCGCACGAGAACGACATCCGGATGATCGGAGCGCTCCTGGCGGCCATGCCCGAGACGTCGCCACGCGCGGCCACCATCTTTCCGGCGCTCGCGACCGTCTGGCCGTACGACAAGGTGCCGGCCGTGCTCGAACAGGCATTCTACTGTCCGAACGTCGGCGCGGCGTCGTCCCATGGCGGGCTGCGCGGGAACATCATGCGCACGCCGCATCAGCGGCAGCAGAACTTCGCACTCGAGTCGACCATCAACGAGGCCGCGGCGGCCGCCGGAGTGGACCCGATCGAGTTCCGGGCCCGCCACACGACGAACGCCCATCTCATCAGCCTGCTGAAGTCGACCGCCGAGGCGGCCCGATGGCAGCCGCGGCCATCGCCAGGCCCGGACGCGCGGCGCTCCGGCACAACCCCGGTCCGCGGACGCGGCGCCGGCGTGATCATCCGGGAAGGATCGCCTTGGGTCGGCATCGCTGAAGTCGAGGTCGTGCCGGGCACGGGCGCGATCCGCGTCATCGATTTCACGATTGGCGTGGATGTCGGCAAGGTGATGAACCCGCGTCACCTGAAGTCGAACATGCAGGGGGGCTCGGTGATGGGCCTCAGCGAAGCGCTATTCGAGGAGGTGACGTTCGACGAATCGAAGATCACGAACACCGACTGGACGCGCTATCGGATCGCACGGATGGGCGACGTGCCGGAAATCAGAACGGTCTTCGCGTCATCTGACGATCGCGGCATCAATGGCGGTGGGGAGACGGCGAACGGCCTCAGTGCGATTGCCCTGACCGCTGCGGTGTTCGACGCAACAGGCGTGCAGCCGCGGCGGATCCCGCTCACGCCGGCGTACTTGAAAGGGCTGCTGAACACGTAGGCGCGCGACTGAACGTCTCCCGTTGATCGAGGTGCCGCAATGGTCGTCAACGCTCGGGCCTTCACCTGTGCGACTCTGGTCGCCATCGGAGCGTTCGTCGCCCACGCGGCGGTGCAAGGTGATCGCACGTCAGCCGGGGAACCGGAAGCCTACTACACGGATACGCAGGCTGCGCGCGGGCAGGCGCTGTTCGAAAAGCATTGCGGGAGCTGCCATAGCGCCGAACGCGACCCGGCGCGCGCGAAGGCGCCGCGGCTGCCAGGCGCCACCAACCTGGGCGGAAGCATCATCGCCGACAAGAAGAACAACGGCCGGCGCATCTGGACGACGGTCTATTTCCTGTATCGAGAGTTCGAATCGATGCCGGCCGTGATCGACAGCATCAGCGCCCAGGTCCGGACCGACATCATCGCGTACGTCCTGCGTCAGAATGGTTTCCCGTCGGGTCGCGCGGAGCTCAGGTTCGACCTCGCGGCCATGAAGCTGATGCCGCTCGACGAGTCTGGCTTCGTTCGCCTGTTCAACGGGAAGGATCTCGTGGGGTGGAAGTTCCTCGTCGGCCTCGGTTGTGCGCCGCCGCCCCAAGGCTGCGGCAGAGCCGAGGCGGGACAGGCGTTTGCGGTGCGAGACGGCGTGCTCGTCGGATCCGGGAAAGAGCACGGATTCATGTACACGGAAGGGCGCTACAAGAATTTCACGCTTCGTCTGGATTACCTGTCAGAGAAACCAGCAGATTGGGACGCGGACGACATCTACTATTACGCGAACACTGGCTATCACCTGTTCCTGATGGACGAGAACCTGTTCGTCTGGCCCAAGTCGATGACGCTGGCCGGAGAACAGCGCGACGTTCTCAAGCCGATCCCGCTCGGCGGCACGAAGCTGAAAGCCTCGACGTGGGACAACGAGGCGCGGCTGCGCGTGGTGCGTCCGCTCGGCGAGTGGAATTCGATCGAGATCCAGTCAAAGGACGGCGACCTCAAGGCGTTCCTCAACGACACGCTGATTTCGACGGTGACGCAGCACGAATACACGCAGCCTGGACACATCGGCATTCAGATGCAGGGCTATCCTGCGCGCTGGCGGAATATCCGGATCAGAGAGGAATAGGATGCGAGTCAAGCGCGTCACGATCTTTGGTGGCCTCGTGGTTGCGGCATGCCTCGCCGTCGCTTTAGGGGCCGGGCAGACAGCGCAGGAGAGACCGTCGGTGGTTCATCATGCGGACTTCCCGACGGTCAATGCGGCGACATCGAGCAACTGGTCGCAGCACAACCTCGACGCAGCAAATACCCGCTACTCGCCTCTCGACCAGATCAATACGTCGAACGCCGAATCTCTCGTCTTGAAGTGGTCGTATGACGTGCCGCGTCCCGGTTCCATTCGCGAAGAGACGCCATTAGTGGTCGACGGCGTCATGTATTTCAACTCCGGTTCGACGCTCTATGCGCTCGACGCCTCAACCGGAACGCCGGTCTGGACGTTCCAGCTGGAGCCCGGATTTGCCGGTGGCAAGCGGGGACCGTCTTACGGAGACGGGAATATCTACGCCATCGGACCGACAGAGATTTATGCCGTCGATGCCAAATCGGGCAAGGTCGTCGAATCATTTGGCGACCGGGGCGTCCTCCAGGTCATCGCCAAGGCGCTCGAGTTCAAGTATCCCGGCAAGTACGCCGACATCGCGCCCAGAAATCTTGGCTATGGCCTCGGGTCGACGCCGAAGTACTTCAACGGCACGCTCTTCGTCGGCACGTCGGACTCAGACAGTCTCATCGCAGGCGGCTTGGTGATAGCGGCCGATGCCAGGACGGGCGCGATCAAATGGGTGTTCAACACGGTTCCCCAGGGCCCCGCCGACGATGGATGGGAGCTGGCCGAGCGGACATGGCCCGCGGGCGGCCCTCGTCAAGGTGGGGGCATCTGGACGCAGCCGGCAATTGATCCAGGCCTCGGGCTGATCTATTTCAACTCCGCGAACCCTGCGCCGGACTATGACGGATCGGCGCGCCCGGGCGCGAACCTCTTCACCGATTCGATGATCGCGCTGGATCTCGGCACGGGCAAGCTGCGCTGGCATGTGCAAACCGTTCACCACGACATCTGGGACAAGGATGCGGTCGCGGGCCCGGTCCTGTTCGATATCACGGCCGACGGCCGGACCGTCATGGGTGTCGGCTCCTCTGGCAAGGTGTGCTACGTCTATCTCCTGAACCGCGAAACGGGTCAGCCGCTCAACCCGATTGTCGAAACCCCGGTCCCGACGATGACGGACGTGCCAGGGGAGACGGTCTGGCCGACGCAGCCGATTCCGTACACGTCGCGGAACATTCCCCAGCAGCCGTTCTGTGCCATTTATCCGCGCGTCGATGATCCGGTGCTCGCCAAGCGCACTCGACCGCTCTTTCATCCGTACCTGGCGAATGAGTTCGTCATCACGTCTCCCGGCCAGGACGGTGGATCCGATTATGGTGGTCCGGCCTTCAGTCCGAGGACAGGCTTGTTCTATGTCAGCGGCAAGAACGACGCGGTCTCGATCAAGGTCAAGCCCGTCGGCGGCACGCTCAAGGCCGGCCCGAATTCCCCGGGGCACTTCCAGAACATAGCGGAGACCGGAAAGGCAGGCATGCACTGGAATCAGACGATTGCGGCGTACGAGCCACTGACTGGACGTCAGGTCTGGTACACCGAATTTCCGGGGTGGACGAACTCCTCGCTGTTCGTGACCGCCGGAGACGTAATCTTCCATGGCGCCGGCGGTGAGGGCGATTTCCTGGCCTTCGACGCGAGGAGCGGACAACAGATCTTCCGCTTTCCGGGACACTTCGGCGCACCTGATGCCCAGCGCACTGGAATCATCGCGAGCCCGATGACCTATCGGGTGAACGGGAAGCAATATGTATCTGTCGTGGCCTCGAGTACGGTGCTCACGTTCGCGCTACCCTGATCAACGAAGAAAAGCCCCGCCAAGGCTGGCTGCTTTCCGGAGCCGGAGAACCGGCTATCATTTGTTCCCGATGGACCAGATGCAGAGAGTAACAATCCTCGGGGCGATGCTGCTCGCCGTCGCCTGTGTGTGCGCCCGCGCGCAGTCATCGACGTCGCAATGGGACGGCATCTTCAGTGAGCCGCAGGCCTCCCGTGGCGAGGCGCTGTACCTCGACAACTGCGTCATGTGCCACGGGAAGAATCTGGCCGGCACGGTCCTCGCCCCCGCGGTTGCCGGCCCGGATTTCCTCGCCAAATGGAATCGCAAGCCGCTGTCGCTGGTGTTCAATATCATCCAGACGACCATGCCTTTCAATCTGAGTGGGCATCTCAGTCCGCAGCAGAACGCCGACGTGCTCGCCTACATGCTGCAGCAGAGCGAGAGTCCGGCGGGTTCGAAGGAACTGCCGATGCGCGTCGAGGCGCTCGCCACGATGACGATCCTCGAGAAGAAACCAAGATGATGCGGTCATGAGATCACCGATGTCGAAATGGCTCGTAATTGGTGCCCTGCTCGTGGCGGTCATGCTTGCGCTGCCGCACGGCATGCAGGGACAGACAACGGGGTTGCGGCCCAATACCGTGGGGGGGCTCGGTGATCCGCCGCTTCCACCGCTCGGCGAGCCGACGTCGCGCTACTACACGGAGGATCAGGCAACGCGCGGCCGCGCGCAGTTCCTGAGGAACTGCGGTGAGTGTCACACGGCGGCGCCGCTCATCACGCGCGCGATGCTTCCGCCCGAGGCCGGGTTCTATCGAACAGAGCACACCTTCCTGAACCTCGGAGGTCAGATGGTCAGGAAGTACCCCTCGATGTATCACCTGTTCCGGCGCGTTCGCGACACGATGCCGGCGGGCAAGCCGTCAGCCGTCAGCGAGAGCGCCAAGATCGACATCATTGCCTTTCTGCTCAAGGCGGGTGGATTCCCCGCCGGCGAGACGCCGCTTCCGCTCGATGTTCCCGCGATGAAACACATGCCGCTCAACGAGCAGGGGTTCGACTTCGTGTTCAACGGCAAGGACCTGACCGGCATCGGCGTCGTGATGGGGTTCATGTGCCGTCCGGCGCCTGCCGGCTGCGGCACGACGAATCCCGGGACATCGGTGCGTGTCGACCCGGTGAAAGAAGAGCTGATCTTCGCGGGGCAGCCAGAAGGCTATTGGTACCCTGACAAGAAATTCCTCGACTTCGATCTACGGTTCGATCAGCTGTTCGAACGCCCGCCGGATCTCGATCCGGACGATGACTACTTCGATAACAACAGTGGCGTACTTTTTCCCGTGCGCGAGCATCTGGTCTTTCCGCCGACGGCGGGCCGCATCGAGGTGCAGGGGCACAATCGGAACCTCATGGCGGTCCTGAACGTCCCCGACGGCATGCTCGATCCCGACACGCGCCAGCGGGTGCAGCGTCCTGTTGGGCAGTGGAACTCCCTCCGCGTCGTCAATCTCCATCAGAAAGTGACGACTTACATCAACGGCGCCCTGATTTCGACCGGCACGCACAGGTTCACCGAGCCGGGCTACGTCGTGATTCAGATGGAAGGCGGGCCCATGCGCTGGCGGAATATTCGAATAAAGTCCCTGGACTGAGGGCGCCGCCGGCTGGCGCCTCAAGAGCAGCATGAGACTTGCGAGTGTGGCGTGCGCCGTGATGGCGTTGTTCCCCTTTGGAAATGCGTCGGCCGCGGCCCCGAAGCGCGTACTTGTGCTGACGCATAACACGTTCTACAACCACGGCAACCTCCAGGCCATCGAGGACGTGCTGCCGGAATGGGGAAAGGCCGGCGGTTTCACGGTCACCTCCCTCCACGGGTACAAACAGACGGTGTCGTGCACCACGCAGAAGCCGTGCGATCCAAACGTGGCAGACCTGTCGATGATTACCAGGAAATATCTGTCGCAGTTCGATGGGATCGTCGCCAGCACCAACGGTGAGCTGCCATTGACCGACGAAGGCAGGCAAGCGCTCGTGGACTTCGTGAGGATGGACGGCAGGGGTATTGTTTTCATTCATCAATCGGTCGTGACGCTCTACGGTTTCAGGCCGTGGGGCGAGCTGCTGGGGGCCTACATGGGCGCGGGGGTGCTCTTTGACGGCACCAATACATCCAAGCGGCCGGCTGTGATGAAGATCGAGGATCGGCAGCATCCAGCGACGCGCAATCTGCCGGAGCACTGGACGCTCGACGACGAGTTCTATCAATTCGCCAGGGCCGCCGGTGTTCCGGGACCGACAAAGCTGCCCGTGCCCCTGGCGTTCGATCGCCGCAACGTCCACGTGCTTGTCAGTTTTGATTCTGAACGCACTGACTTCGCGGGCGCGCCCAAAGGCTGGGAGAAGGGCGGGGACTATCCGCAGGTCTGGTCCCAGAGCTTTGGCAGAGGGCGGACGTTTTACACGGCGATTGGACACCGCGAAGACCTGTGGAGAAGCGATGCTGTGTACCGGCAGTTTCTGACCGGTGCGATCCGGTGGGTGCTGCACCTGGAGAAGTAGGCTGCATGAAAATGCTTTTCAGGCGTCCGGCTCCGGGGTGGACGGTCTCCCTGCCCACCGCCTTCTCGGGCGGCCGTCGCGGGCCGGCCTACGGTGACGGACGCATCTATGCCGTCGGGCAACGGCTCCTGTACGTCGTCGACGCGAAGACAGGCAAGCTCGTGGAGTCGTTTGGCGACAAGGGCATCCTACGCGTGGCAAACAAGGCGTTGGAATTCAAATACCCGGGGAAGTACGCCGCGGATGTCGATCCCGTCACGCTTGGCTATTCCATCGCGTCACCGCCCACGTTCGCGAACGGGACGGTGTACCTGGGGCTGGCGAGCGCGGAGATGATGATTCGCGGCGGGCTCGTGGTCGCAATGGACGGCAAGACCGGCGCGATCAAGTGGGTCTTCAATACGGTGCCACAGGGGCAGCAGGACGAGGGCTGGGACATCGCCAGGGACACGTGGGGGACGGGCGCGAAAGCCGGTGGCGGCATCTGGACGCAGCCGGCCATCGATCAAGAGCTGGGACTGCTGTTCGTCAACGTGTCGAATCCAACGCCCGCGTACGATGGGTCAGTCCGCAAGGGGATTAACCTCTTCACCAACTCGATCGTCGCGCTACACCTCGAAACCGGGAAGCTGGCGTGGTACTTCCAGAATATTCATCACGATATCTGGGACTACGACACCGTCGCGGGCCCCACGCTCTTCGACGTGACGGTCCGCGGACGGTCTGTCAAAGCGGTTGCAACGCTGGGGAAGACCTGCTACGCCTACATCTGGGATCGTGCAACGGGCACCCCGCTCAATCCGATCGTCGAGTCGCCGGTTCCGACGACGACGGATGTTCCGGGCGAGAGCGTGTGGCCGACGCAACCCATCCCCTATACCTCGCGAGGCGTTCCACAGCAGCCGTTCTGCATGACCTACCCGATTGTGACCGATGCCGAGCTGGCCAAGCGCGTGCGTCCCCCGTTCTACCCGTATCAGATGAGCGACTACATCATCACCGCTCCGGGCAACCAGGGGGGCGCGAACTGGGGCTCACCGTCATTCAGTCCCCAAACTGGTCTCCTGTATGCGACCGGGAAGAACGACCCGCATTCGTTGCGAGTCAAACCCGTCGGTGACACCCTCGCGGC
This sequence comes from Vicinamibacterales bacterium, assembly GCA_035939575.1. Taxonomy (GTDB): domain Bacteria; phylum Acidobacteriota; class Vicinamibacteria; order Vicinamibacterales; family CAVVIG01; genus DATKHR01. Next base: position 10,540 of record DASZFS010000359.1, read on the forward strand.
GACCCCCGGGCCCGCCAACCTGAGTCACCCCGATGTCAATGGCCCGCGTGGTGACAAAGGATTCTCCCCGAACATGGGCGTTGGAGCGTACGAGCCAGCGACAGGAACCCTGGTCTGGTACGCGACGGCAAATGCCGTACTCGCGTTTGGCTTGCCATGAAAGGGCTCTTCTAAAAGGAGGCGCGGTACCATGAAGGACTCGAGGCTCGCGTATTTCTTCGCAGGCGCGATTGTCGCGGTCATGTCGTCAGTGGCGACGCACTCGCTTGATGCCCGTGCCGCGGTGCGGCCAATCAAGAAAGGGACTCACGTCAACCTGCCGCCAGAGGATTACATCGAGATTCAGCAACTCATCGCCGAGTACCCCCGCGATGTCGATCCCGGTTCGGTCCGCGATGCGTCGTGGATGTTCGTCAAGGACGCGCACTCCACCGGTATGACCGGCGGAGCACCGATGGTGACACCGGAGGACCATCAGTACTTCTACGGGAGTCTCGTGGCCCCGTCCGGCCAGGCGAGGAAAGGCGGCAACCGCCATTTCAATACGTCTCCAGTCATCATTGGCCTGCCCGACGGGACGGCGCGTGGGTCGTCCTACATGATCGGCATCTCGATCAAGAATCCGGGCGAGAAGCCGACGATCGACCTGATGGGCAAGTACGAAGATGTGTACGTGAAGACACCCGACGGGTGGCGCATGAAGGAGCGGATCTGGACCTCGGACAGCTACGTCGGCTCCTACCAGGACGTGGCGCCATCACCGGTCCTCGCCGATCCGAGCACCTGGACGACGCGAACCGACAAGGAGATCCAGGAGTTGTGGGCGAGGGGACTGAAGCGGGATGCGCACGGAGCGCCGATTCCGAGGCCGCGCTAGACGGCCAGGCCGCTGGACTACCGGGCGCCGATCCACAGCCGCGCGGCAGCCTCCACGATCGCGTCTGGGTCGAGTCCGTGGGCACGATAGATATCCTTGATGCTGCCCGACTGCCCGAACCGCTCGACGCCGAGTGGAATGATCCGGTGCTGGCGGACTGCGCCCAGCCACGAGAGCGTCGCCGCGTGGCCGTCGAGCACCGTGACCAGGCCTGCCGAGCGGGGCAGTTTCTCGAGGAGGCGATCGATGGGGGAGCCATCGCCCGCGGGACGCGTGGCGGCGCGCCGCCCCGCGGTCCAGTCCCGCCAGAGCCGATCCGCCGAGGTCACGACGAGCAGCCCAGCGCCCGGGACGTCCTCGAGGATTTGCCGGTGCGCGTCAATGGCTTCGGTGATTACGGGGCCGCACGCGACGATCGCGAGCTCGGTTCGCTCGTCAGGGTCCACCAGCCAGTAGCCGCCCTCGAGAATCTGCCGGCAGAGCGTGTCAGTCATTGCTCGAGTGCTACGTCATGAGCGGCGACTCGGACTTCCTCCTGCGGGTCGTCGTCAAGGACGTGTCGGCGCCGGCTCCTCGCGCGCGCCACTGATCGATCGTAGCGGCCCCGGCGCGACGTCATTCGGCGGCTCCCGGCTCCAGATCGACTTTTAACGCGGGTTTTGAGACGCTGTTGCAGCAAGATAAACAGCACGAGGCCCGCCTCGAAGGCGGCGGAGACACCGATGACCCGACGCACATCATCCGCCCAGCTCGCCCTGCTGGCCTGCGGCATTGCCGTCACGGGGCTGATCACATTCCCGGCTGCGCAGGCGCCGACAGCGTTCGACGCGCGCTGCGCGAGCTGCCATGGCGCCAATCTTCAGGGGACCGCGCATGCACCCGAGCTCGCCGGGATCAACTTCAAGGAATCGTGGAGCGGCCGGCCCGCGGAGCTCCTCCCGTACATCAAGGACGGCATGCCGCCGGGAGAAGGCGGGTCGCTGACGGATCGCCAATACGCCGACATCGCCGCATACATTCTGGCCGCGAACGGCATCGGCGGCGCCGCCCCGCGGCCGACAGCCGCGGCGCCCGCCGCGCAGTCGGGTCCGCCTGCGGGAATCGTGGTGCCCCCGGCAGGTCCGGGGTCCGCCGGCGCGTTTGGCAGCGTGTTCGTGAACAAAACGGTTGAGAACTTCACGCCAGTCACCGACCAGATGCTGCAGTCGCCGCCCCCCGGCGACTGGTTGACCTGGCGTCGCACGCTCGATGGCCAGGGCTACAGCCCCCTCAGTCAAATCAACCAGGAGAACGTCAGGAATCTGCGCCTCGCCTGGGCCTTCACGATGAAGGACGGCAACAACGAGGCGACGCCGCTCGTGCACGACGGGGTGATGTACCTCGTCAACCCCCAGAACACGGTCCAGGCGATCGACGCTCGGAGCGGCGACCTCATCTGGGAGTACGCCTACAAGTATCCGCCGCAATCGATGACGCTCGGGGGCGCGATGCGCAACATCGCGATCTACAAGGACAAGCTGTTCATGACCACGTACGACGCGGCGATCGTCGCGATCGACGCGCGCACGGGCAAGCAGGTCTGGCGGACCGAGAAAGGCGATTGGAAGAAGGGCTTCACGCACACCAGCGGTCCCATCGTCGCGAACGGCGTCCTCATCAGCGGCATCAGCGGATGCGAGCGCTACAAGAAGGAAGGCTGTTTCATCACGGGGCACGATCCCGATACGGGCGCCGAGCTGTGGCGGACCCAGACGATCGCCCAGCCAGGCGATCCCGCCAACGAGACGTGGGGCAAGATGCCGCCGGAGCTGCGGGCGGGATCGGATTCGTGGATCCCCGGCAGCTATGATGCGCAGCTCAACCTCTTCTACATCGGCACGTCGCAGGCGAAGCCGTGGGTGGCGGCCAGCCGGGGCATGACGGCGAAGGACGCGGCGCTCTACTCGAACTCGACGCTCGCGCTCGATCCGAAGACCGGCAAGATCGTCTGGTACTACCAGCACGTGCCCGGCGAATCGCTCGACATGGATGTCGTCTTCGAGCGTGTGCTCATCGACGTCGGCCAGGACAAGGTGCTGTTCACCGCCGGCAAGGACGGCCTGCTCTGGAAGCTGGATCGCCGCACGGGGAAGTACGTCGATGTGACCGAGACCGTGCACCAGGACGTGTTCGATCACATCGACAGGAAGAAGGGGACGGTTACCTACCGCGCGGACATCCTGGAGGCGAAGATCGGCGACATCGTCAAAGCCTGCCCGGCCAACTTCGGCGGCAAGGACTGGACGGCGAGCGCGTACAGCCCTGAGAACGGGTCGCTGATCGTCCCGCTGCAACAGGCGTGCGGGTCGATGGTCGGTGGCAAGGTCGAGTTCAAGGAGGGCGGCGGCGGGTTGGGTACCGGGCGCGGCGGCGGCGGCGCGTTCGAGATGCCGGACACCGGCGGCATGGTCGGGAAGCTCGCCTCGTACGACGTGAAAACGATGAAGGAGCTCTGGAGCGTGAAGCAGCGGGCGATCTTCCTGACCTCAGCGCTCACGACCGGCGGCGGCCTGGTCTTCATCGGGGATCTCGATCGCTACTTCCGTGCCTACGACGCGAAGACCGGCAAGCTGCTCTGGCAGACGCGGCTCGGCGCGCCGGTGCAGGGGTTTCCCGTCACCTATACTGCGGGCGGGAAACAGTACGTCGCGGTGCCGACAGGCGTGGTGGTGATGAAGGCGTTGACGGCGCGGTTGACGCCGGACATCTGGCAGCCCGCCGGCGGCACCGAGTTGTATGTCTTCGAACTACCTGGTCGATGAGTGGCCAGATTCGGCGCTTCGTGCTCCTCGGCGGCGCGATGCTTCTCCTGCTGGCCGGAGTGCAGGCTGAGGACCCGAAGACCGCCGGCATTGCTGGAGTGGTGGCGGCGGGGACGCCGATCGAGCTCGTGCAGGAGGGATTCACGTTCACGGAAGGCACCGTGGGCACACCCGACGGCGGTCTCTTCTTCACCGATACACAAGCGAAGCCGACACGGATGTTCCGCCTCGATCCGCGCGGTGCCGTACACCCGCTGCATCAAACGCAGGGTATGAACGGCCTTGCCATCAACGCGGCCGGTGATCTGTTCGGCGCCGAGATGTACGGGAAGCGCATCGTTCGCCTCGACCGGGACGGGCAGGTCACGGCAACGATCACGGCAGGCACCCCGGAGCACGCGCTCGTCCAGCCGAACGATCTGATCGTCGACTCGCGCGGCGGCATCTACTTCACGGATCCCGGAACGTTCGATCCGAAGAGCACCGCGCCCACCTACGTGTTCTACTTCAGCAGGGAGAAGACATTGCAAGTGGTGACCGATCAGATCGCACTGCCAAACGGCCTGACGATCACGCCGAACGGCAGGACGCTCGTCGTCGATGACACAGGCAGTGACACGATCACGGCGTTTGACATTCGGCCAAACGGGACCACGAGCCACCAACGCGTGTTCGCCCATCTGACGGGCATTCCCGCCGGGCAGAACAGCGGGGCGGACGGAATGGCCATCGACAGCGACAGCCGCGTCTACGTCACCAGCCGGACCGGCGTTCAGGTGTTTGCGTCGAGCGGAGCGTACCTCGGCACCATCGTGCTTCCGCGAGTTCCCGCGAACCTCGCCTTCAGCGGACCGGGGAAGCGATTTCTGTACGCCGCGGCACGGCAGGGCCTCTACCGCATTCGAACGCTGTCGAAGGGGGTGGCACGGCCTGGGAAGTAGCTTGAATTGAAGTGCCCATCGCGTCCGATCGTCATGGCCGTCCCCGTTGCGACGGTCCCCGTGGAGACACGACAAACGGGATGGACGCCTGGCCGTGGGAATCACCGCTGTCCTCCGCGGTGTTCCCGGGGTGCCGGGGGTCGAAGTCGAACGCCCGGCCGACCCGGTTGCCCGCGGGGTCTTCAAGTACTGAGATCGCGCCCAGCCGGTACTCGCCTGGGGCCCAGGCATGCCGGGGCGTAAACGTCCAGCGGATCGTGGCATCATCAACCGCGATCGAGCCGTCCACCGGGTGGCCCTCGGTCCCTGTTGCGGATGTTACGAGTGTCACGAACAACGCTTTCTCGACAATCGCATGGTCGAGCGCGCGAGGGAATGTCACGTTCAGTGCGTCGTGCGAGCCTGCCATCGGGACGTCTAGATGCCATTCGGTCGGGATGATCGGCGCGAGCACCGCCGGCACGACGTGGAACTCACGCCGAAACGCCTCGACGAGAGGCCGGTCCTGCGCGTCACGCCACTCACGATCGACCACCAGCGCGTAGCGCCGGCCGGACACGAGCGGCCGCCCCTTTTCCCTGTTCGGGAGAATCCCGCGTTTCACTCGGCCGGGATCGAACAGGAGGGTGAAGCGTGTGCGGTCGGCATTCCAGAGACTGACGTCGAGCGGAAGAAACGCGTCGTCGACCTCGCGGTCCTGGTCATCCAGCAGGTGAACGTGATCGTTCGCGCTCCGAGTACCCATCGGTGCCGAGAAATGGATGTAAATGCGCAGCTGATTCTCGAGGAGCACGTCGTTGGGAAACACCTGGACCACCCGCGTGGTGGGCGCCACTTGCGGCGCCGTGGCGGCAATTGGCAGCTCAATCGGTCGTGAACGCCAGGATTCCGCGGCGCTGTCCCGGTGCTTCGGCAACCGTGTGGGATCGAAGACGACGCGGTGAGCGACGCGCGGATCGAGCGGCCAGTCCGGAACAAAACGGATGGCACCGCTCGAGATCGCGTACGATCCCGCGACAGGCGGCAGGTCTCGCACCTCGGGCCCGGCGTCGACGGTCACACGCAGGATCGCGGTCCAGTCGTCAGCAGCGAACGAGCGGTCACGGATGGCGGCGAGATCGTCCGCGGGCAGACCCACGACCTCCACGGCGCGAGCACCGGTCGCAGACTCGGTGACGCGGATGTCAGGAGTGGCTGGCGTACCGGATGGCCCGGGCTGTGAATGGCACCCCGCGACCGCGAGAAGCGTGATCGCGGCTGCGACGCCTCTCTTCACGGCGCGTCAGGGGAGTGTGATGACCTGGAGATCCAAGGCACCGGCGGTTCGGGTCAGCAAGACCGCTCGTGTGTCGTCCAGCTTGTCGAGTTGCTCAACCCCTTTCAAAGAAGGGATGGTCTCGGGAACGACGCCGATACGGTCCTCCACCTGGACCTGCCTGGTAATCGCGGGCGTGTCGGCGAAGCCGTCGGTGGGCGCTTTCAAGACGCCGCGCATGTTGGTCGCCATCAGGAGGTAATCCCGGCCGCCTTTCGTGTACACGATCATGTCGAGCGGCCGGCTGCCGGTGCCGAACTCGCCGATCGTGACGCCGCGCACATCGGCACCTGGCTTGATGCTCGATTCCGGGATTTTCACCAGCGGCGTGCAGGTGTACGAGGCGATGATGTACCGCTCGCCCTTCACCGTGTACGGCACGAAGGAATAGATCGGCGAGCGCGTCTCGAACTGCCCGTGCGACCCGTGCCAGATCTCGACGCCCGTCCCGCGATCGACGGTCGAGAACGGATATGCAATCGACCGCAGTTTGGAGGCGAACTCTTCGTTCGACAGGCCGGTCACGAACAAGCGCCCGTTGTCGTAGGCCATGTGCGTAATCGTCTGCGTCCCGAGGATCTTCCCGATGATGCTGTCATCCTTCGGGCGATCGGGGTAATTCGGGACGCTGAACGTGCTCGCGCCGATCGTCACCTCGGTGACCTTCGGGGGCGGATTGGGCATCATGACCTTGGAGTAGTGAACGGTCGCGAGCGGCACGACCGTCAGCGTCCCGCTGCCGTCGACCTTGACCAGCGCAGGCGTTGCCGCGGCGCCGTGGCCGCGCATGACGGAAATCAGCGTGTTCCGCGTCGGCGTGTAGACCAATGCATCGGTGATTTCGATCCCGGCGGCGTCCGTTCCGAGCAGAGCCGCAATCTTGCGGTCGATGCCGGCGACAGCCTCGGTCCCGGGAGTGCCGCCCTTCAACGCGCTCTTCAACTCGAGGGCGGAAACTGAGACTTCCTGTGAGTCGGCAGCGAACACGACGCCATCCGGACCCATCGCCAGCGGACCGAGGTACTTGAACGACGGCCCGGTCGCGGACGTGTTGGCGCCATCGCGTGCGATGCCGCCGGCCGACAGCCCCAGCACCACAGTAGCAATCAGCGACAGTTTGACGGCGATGTTACGCATATCAGGATGTCCTCTTCGGCGCGTCAGTCGATTGGTGCGAGACCAGGCGCCACGAGCCCTTTTGACGGATGTATACGCGGGTGTAGAGGAGGTCGAACCGGAAATCGCGCCCTTTCAGCTTGCCCTGCATGCGGCCAGTGACGACGGCCGTGTCGTTCCCGTACAACCGCACCTTCGTCACCGTGCTGTTCAGCGATTCGATGACGCACTGCTTGATGCTCGCCATCTGCTTCGCTTTGTCGTCAATCGAGCCGCCGTTGTGGATGAACACGAGGTCGTCGGCAAGCAGCGCGTCCCACGCGCCGGCGTCGCAGCTGACGTACGCGTCCCCCCAGCTCTTGTCGATGGCCGCGATGTCATCCGGACGCGCGGCGGTGGCGAACCCACTCAGGAGGCCGACGACGAGCGCCAGCGCGACGAGCGTGCGTTTCATGAAATGCTCATTCGACGAGATCGTCTATGGATGTCCCTGCTGCGCGGTCGGGCGCGGCGCCGGCGGGAGCAGGAACTCCTGGCTCGGCGCGTAGATGATGTCGCCCTTGTCGGCCAGACGCAGGTCTTTGAGGGCGACCGTCGGCAATCGCTTCACGTCGGGCTTTCCCCAGATGACCGTCGAGCCGGCGAAGTTGACCGTCTCCGCCCCGGCGCCCGACAGCACGATCGTCACCTTCTGCTTGTCACTGGCCGCGAGCTTCGGCAGCTTCCAGGTCGCGACCGTGCCCTTGACGCGCTGCACGTTCGGATTCGGATTCAACGCCCGGAACGGTGAGAGCGCATTCGGGTTCCCCACATACTCGGCGGCCTGTGTCCCCTGATAGCCGGGGCCGGTCGCACTCGCGACCGTGACCCCCGCCGGCACGACGAGCGAGACCGTGATGTCATCGGCGGGAAGGCCCTTGCCGGGCACGCCCCGGTTGTCGATCGAAATGGCATAGGTCGTGCCCCCGCCCGAGGCGACGCCCGGCGCGATCGCTGCGAACACCAGCGCTCGCATCCCCATGCCCTTCATGAAGTCCCAGATTTCCTTCAGGACCGGCTCCGACATGCGCTCGCGCGAGAACTGGCCCATCGTTGCCGGCGCATGGGCATAGACGATGTCCATGAACTCGGCGAAGTCGGCGTTCTTTGCCCCCAGATCCCGCCGCGGGTGACCCATCTCGGGCCCATGGCATTGAGCGCATCCGAAGGTGACGGCCAGGATCTGACCGCGTGGCGCGCCGGCCGATGGCAGCTCCACGTTCCATTGGCCCGGCTGTGCGGCCGGTGGCAGGCTCTTCAGGAACGCGTAGAGGTCCGTGAGGGACTGATCGTTGATGCGCCCGTAACTGGGCATGATCCCCCAGGGATTCTGCACCTCGCGCTTGAACTGCTCGAAGGTGAGCCCTCGGGCGCCCGCGATATCCGGGCCGAAACCGCCCTGTCCCTGGGGCCCGTGACAGAGCATGCAGAGGGCGCCGCCGGCCGCCCCCGAGTACAGGCCGCGGCCCTTCGCCGGGTCCCCTTGCGCTGGCGCGGTCTGCGCCTGCACTCCGCGCGCGGGCATCACCGACGCGGCCAACACGATTATCGTGAGCAGATTGCGCACATCAATCCTCGGCAAAGCTGAATCACAGGGGTTCGGTCAAGAAAAACGCCACATTATACCAAGGGGATGACACCTCCCTCCACGGCTAGTGGGAGTCTGGTCGCCCCCGGCGGCCAGGCGAAGAAGGGCGGCAACCGCCATTTCAATACCTCTCCAGCCATCATTGGCCTGCCAGACGGGACCGCCTGTGGGTCGTCCTACATGATCGGCATGTCGACCAAGAAGCAGGGCTAGATCAGCGAGAGCTATCAGCCGAACTCTGGCCTCGCCGGGGAGTCGACGATGATGGCCCGCCCATCGGTCAGCGCCCGGACGGAGTGCCGCGCATTGCCCGGGACGATCGCGGCCACGCCGGGGCGAGCGACGTGCGTGACGCCGTCGACCGTGAGCTCCAGTTCGCCTTCGAGCACCTCGTACAACTCCTCCTGCGGGTGCTGATGCTCATGAATCGTGGCGCCGCGAGTGAATTCGTAGTGCGCGACGGTCATGTTGACGGCATGGAAGTATCGCCCTCGCCAACCTGGCAGTCGTTCGGTCACCTTCAGCTTGTCGACATCAACGAACGGCAACAGTCACCTTCCCGGTCCATATCACTTGAAGCTCGCGCGCACATCGTACACCCCGATGATCGTCCAGGTACGTTTCATGCCGCTCACGCGACCTGCGAATTCTGAAGTCCGAGATTTCGCCGACTAAACACGGCGACGGCAATG
>DASZFS010000360.1:0-5837 GCA_035939575.1 Vicinamibacterales bacterium
TACGGGACCTCCGCGTGCCACCGTTCCTCCTGCAACCGCTGGTCGAAAATGCCGTGAAGCATGGCATCACGCCACTCCGAGACGGCGGTGCCGTGGTCGTCTCAGCGGCGCTTCAATCGGCGGCGGCTGAGAAGAGTCGGCTCGTGCTCACCGTGCGCGACACAGGTGTCGGGACGACTCAGCGGGATCTCGAGCAGCGGCAGCGCGAGGGCGTCGGTCTGAGGAATGTCGAACGGCGACTTGCGTATCAGTACGGCGAGGCAGCGTCGCTCGTCGTACGGACTGCGCCGGGCCACGGGATGACCGTGACGATTTTCCTTCCGGCCGAGTTTTTTGCGCGAGACCACTCGGCGAGGAGGGTCGTGTGAGTGCGCGACTCCGCGTCGTGATCGCTGATGACGAGCGCCCGGCTCGTTCGTTCCTGCGGTCTTTGCTGCGGTCATTCGAAGACGTGGTCATCGTTGGCGAGGCAGCCTCGGGTCCGGAGGCGGTCACGATCATCGAACACGAACGTCCCGATCTGGCGCTGCTCGACCTGCAGATGCCTGAGCTCGATGGGTTTGGCGTCGTCCGGATGCTGAAGAAGCAGGCGATGCCGTTGATCGCGTTCGTCACGGCCTACGATGAATACGCCGTGCGGGCGTTCGAGGTGAACGCGGTCGACTACTTGCTGAAACCGATCGAGAAGAGTCGCTTGCGAGCGGCGCTCAATCGAGCACAGGAGCGAATCGAGCACGCTGAAATCGTGGAGGAGCAGACCCATCGAGTGGGCACGGCCATCGAGGCGTACGAATTGGCCGCAAGAGGACCGTACCTCGAGCGCATCCCCGTGCGCCGGCGGGACGAGATCGTGATCGTTCCGGTCCAGCAGGTTGCCTCGATCGTGGCGGAAGGCGAGATCCTGCACATCGCCACCGTCGCCAACGACAAATTCACCATTACCTACCGCCTCAAGGATCTGGAAGCGCGCCTTGATCCGGAACGGTTCATACGACTCGGTCGAGGGACGCTGGCCAACATCGATCAGATTGCAAAGGTGAGCGTGATGCCGGGCGGCACACACGTCGCGATCCTCGGGAACGGGCAGAAACTCCAGGTGAGCCGCCTCCAATCGCGAGTGTTGCGAGAGCGTTTCCTCCGCCTCTGAGCTCCCACTCCTCGGGCGTCCGGTCACCGTGAAGAAACATCCACCCGGACGCGCAGTCGGACACCCTGTTGAAAACGAAGGGACGGTGTGGCCCGGATCGTGTCTCCTGTTCCTGACCGTGCCGAGTCGCAGCGCAGAACGAGATAACAGTCCGAATCCGGATAGACCCGCCAAAGCGTACCGCGGATCGCGCCGGAAGGTGAAGCGGTTTACTCTTCGCGGAAACTGGTCGCTCGAGCTCCTGCTATTTGTTGTGTGGTTGCTCTTCTGCCTGCTGGTGATCGTGCCATGGTTAGCTCGCCACCCTCACAGAGATGGGCCGCCGCTGGAATCAGAACCTGTCCAGTCCGTGCCGGAGGGCAGGGGCGCTAAGGCGGGGCTGAGGACTCCGCGGTGGGCTGAAGACTCTGAGGTGGGGCTGAAGACCCATGATCCGCGTGCAGTTGCCTACGCCCTCGACTTCTGACCACTCTGCCAACTGTTGAGAACCTTGATTTTTGGGGCGAGGCAACTGCACGCGGATCATGAGTCTTCAGCCCGGCTCGCGAGGCAACTGCACGCGGCCATGAGTCTTCAGGCCCATCGTCGCTTCTGCCGAGGCACTTATGAGATAGCTTCTTGATCTAAGCCGCGGGAACAATCTCTGCGGGCACCGGCCGCGCACGGGCTCTCGGCGACGGTTTGGCTCTTCCCGGTAGGAGGCGAGCCGAATTCAAGATGAAAGTCAGTTCGGACGCGACATGAATGAACGCCGCAAGGAGGGGATTCAGCAGGCCGACCGCCGCCAATCCGACGCCAACGGCGTCCACCACGAGCGTTCCGACGAAGTTGAACCGGATGATCCCGTGCGCCCGCCTCGCAATGCGCACGGTCTCGACGAACTTCGACAAGTCGTTCCCAAGCAGCACCACGTCGGCGCTCTCGCGCGCCACATCGGTGCCGGATCCCATCGCGACGCCCACCGCCGCCCTCATCAACGCCGGCGCATCGTTCACGCCATCCCCGACCATCGCCACCGTATGCCGGCCAGCTGCGAGGCGATCCACGGAGGCCACCTTGTCGTCGGGCAGCAGCTCAGCATGGACATCGTCCATTTGCAACGAGCGCCCAATCGCGTTGGCGGTCGCCCACGTATCGCCTGTCAGCAAGACCGTTCGAATTCCCATGCGCCGAAGGTTCCGGATGGCATCAGGGGCCTCGGCCCGAACTCCGTCTGCAATTAAGATCGTCCCGAGCAGCGCGCCCGCACGGACGACCAGTACCTCCGTGGTGGCGCGCGGAATGTCCTTCGACAACTGCGCGATCGAGACGCCGAAACCGCCCACGAACGTGCGGTTGCCGACCACGATATTCTCGCTCTTCAGGCAAGCAACGATGCCGCGACCTGGTGAGTATTCGAAGACATCCGGCTCGACCGGTCGCAGCTGGGCGGCATCAGCGGCCCGGATGATCGCTGTGGCCAGAGGATGCTCCGAGCGGCGCTCCGCGATCGCGGCTGCCTCCAGCACGTCGCGATCCGTCATGCCAGAGGCCGGCCGAATCTCTCGAATCTCGGGTGCCCCGATCGTGACCGTGCCAGTCTTGTCGAACGCGACCGTGTCCACAGTCCACAGCGCTTCGAGGTAGCGTCCCCCTTTGATGATAGCGCCGGCCCGCGCCGCCCGGCCGATCGCGCCCAACACCGCCAGCGGCGTGCCGGCCGCAATCCCGCAGGCACCGGCGACAATGATGACGGAGATCGTCGAGCGGGCATCGCGCGTGATCGCAAACGTCAGCGCCGCACAGGCCAGGGCGAAGTACACGAGATAGCCCGCATAGCGATCGGCGGTCTTCTGAACCGGCGCGCGCGATCGCTCTGCTCGTTCAACGGCCTCCACAATCTTCCCAAAACTCGTATCCCGACCGAGTCGATCCACCACGAGTTCCAGTGCGCCGGATTGGTTCATCGTGCCCGCATACACGACGGCGGCCGGGCCCTTCTCAACGGGCGTTGACTCCCCTGTGATCGCGGCCTGGTCGACGTACGAATGACCACTGCGCACGGTGCCGTCCACGGCGATGCATTCGCCTGGCGCCACCAGGACGGCGTCGCCGACGCGGACCCCGCTGAGCGGGATGCGGACTGTACCAGGCCCGCGCCGGACGGTCGCCGTGGCAGGCAGGAAGTCGAGCAAATCCTGAATCGCGCGACGCCCACGGCCGACCGTGAGGCCTTCCAGGACCTCGGCCGCGAGCACAAAGGCGGTGATGACCAGTGCGGTAAAGAACTCGCCGATGATGAGCGCGGCGACCAGCGCAATGGTCATCGAGAGCTCCATGGTCATGCGGCGCGCCCGCAGGTTCTCCCACGCTTCGTGGAAGATCGGCCAGCCGCCACCGATGGTGCCGGCCAAGCCGATCACACTGCCACGGGTGAACGGCTCCCAGATACGAAGCCACACCGCCGCGGCCGCGGCCGCCACGAAGCCGATTCGGGCGAGTTCCGCCCAGTCGAACCTCTCCGACTGCTCGTCACCGTGGTGCTCGTCTGCCATAGAGATGTCCTACTTCAAGTACGACCGAATGATGTCCACGAGGTCCTGAGCCGCCTCGCCCTCTTCGGAATTGGCTCTCACCCCTCGAAACGCGTGGTCGCGAATGTGCCCCTCGATGACTTCCGCCATCAGGCTATCCATGGCGCCGCGCGCCGAAGCGATCAAGCGCAGCACATCCCCACACTCGGCTTCACCGTCCAACGCACGCGCCAGAGCGTCGACCTGCCCGCGAATACGGGCCACGCGATGCGCGAGTCTCTTCTTTTTGCGAATCGTATGCGACACGTCGCCACTGCCCTTTCGAAACCATCCGTCCTATCGGTGAAGATAGTATACCTGGGTATGGTATATCCCAAGGGAGCCATGACGACGGACACGCCGTGGACCGTATCAGGCGCAGAACGCCGACGCGAGTCTTAGCCGATGAACGGTGCGCTGGGACCGGTCACTGGTTGTCGATTGCCGTTGAGCTGACGCCGACCCAGCTGCCCGCGTCACGCGCCGCTGCTCGAAGCCGGTCTTAACCTCTCCGTTCCCTCTCGGCGACACTGAGGCCGGTGCCGATCTCCATCTGTTTCTCTGCGTACGATTCCAGGTCACCGAGCGCCTTCAATTGGGATGAGGCGTCCTGGATGGCTTGATCGAATTGATTGAGCGATTCCGCCGAGACGTGGCCCTCGGCGTCCAGGCGCAGCACCTGCAGCTGATTCAGGCAGTTGTTCACGATGTCCTGCACCGTGCGCATGGTCACCTGCACGACTCGCAGCTGCTCCGCCCGCAATTGAAGGGCGTGTCGTTGCTCCATGTCGCGTCGGAGCCGGCGCTCGTGCTCCGACTGTCGCGCGAAGACGAGCGCAATGAACGCGACGGCGGCCCCGCGCAGAACCGCGATCGCGACGACCCAGCCGAGGTCCGTCGGCGGCCGCCAGAGCGTGAGCAGGAACGTGAGATGGGCGGCCGGTACCGCGATCGCCAACGCCAAAGCAGCTCGCTGGCCCGAGTACCACGCCGCCACGCAGACCGGGAACGCGTAGACCAGAGGAAGTTGACTGTCCGGGCCAGCCGCGTAATCGAGCCCGATGAGCGCCGGCGCGACCGCGAGCCACAGGGCAGGTCGAATCCGGCCGGACGGCAAGATCCACCACGGCCTTGGAGGATTCGCTTCTATCATGTGCGGCTAGCTTACATCGGTGCCAGATGTCGATTCTGCCGCTCCCCGTTCGACGAGTCCACAGAGAGCATGCAGAGAGGTTCCGGTATGCGATACATCATGTTCGTGTGCGTTGATCCCGCGGCCGAGAAATATGTGCCTGAAGAAGACAACATTGACGCGTGCGTCGCCGAGATGAACCAGCGGCAAGTACGGATTCTCGGCAATCGTCTCAAAGAAGCGAAAGACGCCACCACCGTTCGCCGACGCCGTGGCAAGGTTGTGGTGACCGACGGTCCGTTTGCGGAGACCAAAGAATGGATTGCCGGCTTCGACCTTCTCGAGTGCGCCGATCTCGATGAGGCAATTGAGGTCGCCTCGAAGCACCCTATGGCCCGGTTCGGCAGGATCGAGATCCGCCCGTTTTGGCACAATCTCTCGTGATGAGAATGTCCCAAAATGAGCGATGATAGCTAAAGTTTACTATTTACGGATGTTACGTGCCATTGCTTGCATGTCACTGCTCAAATATAGGACAGATTGAACCCTCCCTCGACGATCAGCAGTATTACGGCCTACGGGCCAAGTGCCTCAGTGACAGGCCCTTATGGCAATCACCGCTGACAGAGGCTGATGGCGGCTGACTTGCCTCTAAGTGGACTCAATGAATCGGCGGATCCGCCTCTGGACATTCGTAATAGGAATGATGCTGCTTACCGTGTGCGTTGCTGGTGCCCAGGATCTGGGGACTCGCGACTCAAGCGCGGCCACACCTGGCACGGACGCGGCGACTCCACCGGCGAGCCACGAACAGCCGAACGACGCGCCGCCGTCGGCGCCGGCCAACGATCGCATTTTCGGCATCCTGCCGAACTACGCCACGGTCGAGCGAGACCGAACGGCACAACAACTTTCCTCCCGGCAGGAGTTCCAACTCGCAGGCCTGGGATCGTTTGATCCGTACGTGTTCCCCTACGTGGGCGTCATGGTCGGACTTGGGCAAGGC
>DASZFS010000361.1:0-4185 GCA_035939575.1 Vicinamibacterales bacterium
AATCGACACCAAGCCGACGGGGAACGCGGTGGAAGGAAAGAGCGGTACTGCCAAATCGCTGGCATATTCTCCCTCGAAGGACATGCTGTACGTGGTCCACTCGTTCGGGCCCGACCATATCCGGCTCATGTCGGTGTCGAGTGATGGCAAGCTGACGCCACGCATGGAGCGATACACGGCGAATACACCCGAGAAACCACACCGTGTTCCCACGATGGGTGTGCTCTCACCAAATGAGAAATTTCTCCTTGTCGGCACCACGTTCGATCTGCCGATAGCGATCTCCGGCACGTATCCAGACGGTTCACCCATTCTCTGGGTGCCTGGTCCAGACGGCAAACCACGGTCCGTCGCTTCGAATGCGCCCGATCCCGATGGCATCGTGATATTCCGCGTGAATGCAAACGGCACGCTCAGCGACCCTTCGTTCCAGGACGGAGGGGGAGGTTCTCCCTTCTACATCGCGTTTCTGCACAACCGACCGGATACCTTCATTGTCGGATACGCCGTCGGTGACGGCGTCAGCATGTGCAGCATCGATGAAGACGGCAGAATTGGCGTTGGCAAGGTCGTACCGATTGACACAAGGCGAGGCGCGATCGCTGAACTATGCTGGCTGGCCGTCTCCCCAGACGACCGACTCCTGTACGGCACGGTTTTCGGGTACAGCAACATCACGACCTTCCATATTGACGGCCCCGAGATCAGAGTCGCGAAGGACCCTGCGTGCCCCAACGTCGAGGGCGATGGCACGTTCAGGGGGCTTTGTGGAGATGTCAGTAGTGGACCGAGCGACAGCTGGGTGTCGCCGGATGGCGCATTTCTCTACCAGATCTACGGGAACGCCTCGAAGCTGGTGGGGTACGCCACCAAGCCAGACGGCTCACTAGAGGAGGTTACCAGTGTCGCCATCCCCTACAACTGCCCGGAGGGCCTGGCGGGATTCTGACGCGGACGTCGGGGCACATGCGACGCGCGCGTCGGACAAGGACCTGCAGCGGTCGATCGGTTCCTGTCGCATCGTTCTTACAGGGTCCGAACGCGGGAATCAGATCGTGGATGTGTTTCAACGTTCGCCTGTTCGCGTCTTGTTTCCGCAGACTGGACCTGCGGGCAGAGAGGAAGCCGTGCTCATCAACACGTCTGGCGGCATCGCCGGCGGCGACCGGCTCGACATTGCGGTGACAGCGCTCGCAGATGCGCACATCACGGTGACATCGCAGGCGGCTGAGCGTATCTATCGCGCTCTTGACGAGCCGTCGCGCATTTCAACCACGCTGATCGTCGCCAACTCGGCGAGGCTTTCGTGGTGCCCGCAGGAGACCATCGTGTTCGATCGCGCGCGCATGAAGCGTCAGACGCACATCGCGGTCTCATCCGGCGCCGAGCTGCTCGCGCTCGAGTGGATCGTCCTGGGACGAACCGCGTACGCCGAGACAGTCGCCAGCGGAGAGGTCATCGATAGCTGGCGGGTCGAGAAGGACGGAAGACTCGTCTGGGCGGACTGTCTGCGGATCACCGATGACGTGTTTCCGCACGTTCGGCGCAACGCGTTACTGGCGGACTGTTCCGCGGTCGCCACGCTCGTCTACTTCGGGACGGACCTCGAGAAACGGCTGGAGTGTCTGCGTGATTGGGCCGCTTCAGTGACGTGCTACGCGGCCGCGACGAAGGTCGGGGGCCTGATTGTCGTCCGTTTCGCGGCGACGGCGGCTTCCACACTGCGAGCGGGACTGTGCAGCGTACTTCAGCAGTTCGATCACGCGTTCGGGCCAGGCCCCTTCCGTGTACCGAAGATGTGGTCGTGTTAAGAGCGCCGCGCGCCGGAGACGGAGATGAATCTCACGCCACGTGAAAGGGACAAGCTGATGGTGGCGCTCGCGGCGATCGTCGCTCGAGGGCGCCTCGCCCGAGGCCTCAAGCTGAATTACCCGGAAACCGTTGCGCTCATCACTGATGTCGTGCTGGAAGGAGCGAGGGACGGGCGGTCAGTCGCTGACCTCATGGCAGAAGGCGGAAGCGTGCTGACACGGGATCAGGTCATGGAGGGTATTGCCGACATGATCTCCGAAATGGAAGTGGAAGCGACGTTTCCCGATGGGACGAAGCTCGTCACGGTTCACAACCCGATTCGCTAAGGAGCAGATGATGCTGGAATTCGCCTCTCCGTTCGCCTCAGGATTTGTCCATCCGCTTCACGGAGCGGACCACCTCGTCGCCATGCTTGCCGTCGGGGTGTGGGGTGCGATCGCTGGCGGTCGCGCCATACGCGTCTGGCCGATTGCATTCGTCGCGACGATGCTGGTTGGATTTGCGACGGCAGTGTCAGGCGTCGCGGTCCCCTTCGCGGAGCCCGCGATCTGGTCGTCGGTCGTCGTCCTCGGACTCCTCGTCGCGCTCGCCGTCGACGCGCCGGTGTGGTGTGGTGCAGCGATCATTGGACTGTTTGCGTTCTTCCACGGCCACGTCCATGGAACGGAGGCGGCAACGAGCAGCCTCCTGGCCTACGCCTCGGGTCTCGCAGTCGCCACCGGCGCTCTTCACGCAGCGGGCATCGGCCTGTGCCGCGTCAGCAGTGGCTCGATCGGAAGGGTCGCGCTGCGCACGATGGGGGCCGTTGCGGCGTTCGGCGGCATTCTCGCGATGGTGGCCCTGGGGACGTTGCCGTGATACCTGGCGAACTATTGCCAGCGCAGGGCGAGATTCTCCTGAATCGGGACAGGGCAGCCATCGCGCTGACGGTGGCGAACACCGGCGACCGTCCGATTCAAGTGGGCAGTCACTTCCATTTCGCTGAGACGAACTCGGCGCTTGCCTTCGATCGAAAGGCGGCACTCGGATATCGCCTGGATATCCCGGCGGGGACGGCGGTGCGGTTCGAGCCGGGCCAGTCCCGCGAGGTTCACCTCGTGCCGTACGGCGGCGCGCGGCTCGTGTACGGGTTTAACCAAATGGTGATGGGCGCTTTGCCCGAAATGGCGCGCGTGACCGAGACCCGGTCAAAGAGGTAGCCGCAATGCCGCATGGAATGAGCCGCGCAGCCTACGCGCAGATGTTCGGGCCGACGGTTGGCGACCGCGTCCGGCTGGCGGACACCAATCTCATCGTCGAAGTGGAGAAGGACTTCACGACGTACGGAGAGGAAGTGAAGTTCGGCGGCGGCAAAGTGATCCGCGACGGGATGGGACAGTCCCAGCGCACTCGAGCCGATGGCGCGGTCGATACCGTGATCACGAACGCCCTGATCCTCGATCACTGGGGAGTCGTCAAGGCGGACATCGGGCTCAAAGACGGCCGTATCGCAGCGATTGGCAAAGCGGGGAATCCGGACGTGCAACCGAACGTCAGCATCGTCATCGGGCCCGGTACTGAAGTTATCGCCGGCGAGGGCAAGATCGTCACCGCCGGTGGCATCGATGTGCACGTGCACTTCATCTGCCCGCAGCAGATCGACGAGGCGCTCTACGCTGGCATTACGACACTGATGGGCGGCGGCACCGGTCCGGCAACCGGAACAAATGCGACGACGTGCACGCCTGGCCCCTGGCACATTGAGCGAATGCTGCAGTCCGCCGATGGCTTTCCGGTCAATCTCGGCTTTTTTGCCAAGGGCAACGCGAGCGCGGCCGCGGGCCTTGTCGAGCAGATTGAGGCGGGCGCGTGCGGCTTCAAACTCCACGAAGACTGGGGCACCACGCCGTCAGCGATCGATTGCTGCCTGTCGGTCGCCGATGACATGGACGTCCAGGTCCTGATTCACACCGACTCGCTCAACGAAAGCGGCTTCGTCGACAACACGATCGCCGCGTTCAAGAACAGGACCATTCACACGTTTCACACGGAAGGCGCTGGTGGGGGCCATGCGCCCGACATCATCAAGGTCTGCGGCGAGGTGAACGTCATCCCTTCGTCGACCACTCCAACGCGGCCGTACACGGTCAACACCGTCGACGAGGCTCTGGACATGGTGATGGTGACGCATCATCTCGACCGGCGCATACCCGAGGACGTGGCATTCGCGGAGAGCCGAATCCGCAAAGAAACAATCGCCGCGGAAGACATCCTGCACGACGTCGGTGCGCTGTCCATCATGTCGTCCGACAGCCAGGCGATGGGCCGCATCGGCGAAGTGATCATCCGGACGTGGCAGACCGCTCACAAGATGAAGCAGCAGTTCGGCCGACT
>DASZFS010000362.1:0-42388 GCA_035939575.1 Vicinamibacterales bacterium
GAGGGCGTAGGCAACTGCACGCGACCATGAGTCTCCAGCCTCCAAACCATGCTAGTAGAGGCTCTCGTGCAACGTGGCCCGCCAATTTCGCGAGAAGCAGAAGTCGACCGCAGCCCGCCCAAATTGGCCGATCAACGCGGCGTTCACATCCTGCCGTTTCACCTGAACGAATCGAACCTGCACGGCACCAGTGTCAGGAGCGACTCGAACCACCGCATAGCCATATTGGTTCTCCGCCCAGGTCGCAAAACTCTTCACTTCAGGCGGGACCGAATAGTGCTGTGCGCCGGCGGTGCCCACCAGCCAGCCGGGCAGCACTCCGCCGTGCGTTTGCCAGGCCCCCGTATTGTAGATATCGGTCAGGTAGTAATGAGAGTGGCTGGAAAAGACGTGCACTGGCTTGCCACTGTTGTGACGGAACTCGAGCAGGCGATTGTAAATGGCTCGACCGCTGGCACCTTCATCGGTGCCCTGGTTCATGCTGTGGTCCTGCGAGTAGCTGTCCGGCAGCGATTCGTGCATGCCAACGATCAAGACCTTGACATCCGGATCCGTCTCGCTTGCTGCGATGACGTTCATCGCCCAGGACAGCTGCGCCTGGTCGAACATGCTGTCCGCGTTATCCAGATTGATCAAGTCGACGCCTGATTCCTTCCAGTGGTAGTAGGTTCGTACCGTGTGATCGTTCGGGTCGTCGGTTTCCCGCTGGCGCCGAATCGGGTCGATATTCAACAGCCTTCGGAACTGGTCAACGAACTGCTCGCGAGTCCGGCCGATCGTTTCGTGATTGCCGATGCCAAGGAAGAACGGGAGGTTGCCGAACGGCGCTACCTGGTGTTGTTCGAAATCATTCCAGGCGGCCTTGGCGTACGCCTCCATGGTCAATGATTCCGGAGCGTTGCGGTGCAGGCCCGCGTAATCCTCGTCTACCTGAAACAGGGCGCGGAGGTCGCCCAGGTGCCAATAGAAACGCGCGCGCGCCGCCAGCGCCCGTCGAGCAATGACGGGCATGATCAGGTCACCGCAATTCCGCGAATCCCCCGAGAGAACGAACGTCCACGGCGGAACGGCCTTTTCGGGCGTGGCGCTGCGAAGGTATGTCCCAGAGGTCAGGCAGAGGGCGATCACAAGTGGTACTCGTCGCATGGCCCCTCAGCATACAGCGCGGCCCACCTCAGGCGAATCGGTAGCTAGCGCAGTCGCGCAAGCAGCTCGCGGGCGCGCTCGCCGAACTGCTCGTCAGCGGCGACTTTCTCCGCAAACGTGCGCGCGTCATCTTTTCGCGACACGCTGAAGTAACTGACCGCGGTGTTGTACCAGCACGTCGCAATCATGCGGCGATCGGTCGCGATCTGCTGCTCGCGTTTCGCGATCAGGCGGGCCCGGCGCTCCGGAGGCTGGGTCGACGCGCGAATGTCGTCGATCTCCTTTTTCAGCGTGAGTTCCACCTGCTCCAGACAATTCGCCGTCTCCACGAGAACATCTGCCGCGCGGGGCCACTGAGCCTGCTCGCCGAGCACGACGCCGAGATAGAACCCTGTTTCGCAGTCGTCCGGGTTGCGTTGCCGAGACAGCTCGAACTTCGCCCGCGAGACGTCGATCTCCTTCCGGCGGTATGCGACGATCCCGGCAAGCTTGGGCACCTCGGCATTCACCAGCAGCTTGGCCGCCAGCTCGACATCGTCCCATGCCTCATCGAGCCGACCGAGCTGCGACTCGTTCAGAGCACGCCAGTATCGCGCGTCGCCGACCAGCCAGCGCGCCTGGGTGAGCAGGGTGTCGACGGTGGCCAGCGACTCGGTGTAACGCCCGGCGTATGTCAACGCTTTGGCCTTGTTCAAGAGCGCGTCGGGATCGCGCGGTACAACGGCGAGCGTCCGGTCGAAAAAGTCGACGGCCTGCTGGAACTCCTCCAACGCCGTGTAATCGGCGCCCAGGGAGCTCGTGACGGCGGGCCACCGGTTGCGCCAGGCGTACGCCTTCAGCAGGTGCTCCATGGCGTCGTCGATCCTGCCTGTGAACGCGAACGCGAGGCTGACGAAGTAGTGGATCTCCACGAAGCGGGGGTCGGCCGCCAGCAGGTGCTCCAGCGAGGCGCGGTCGCTGTTGATCCCGCACGTCGCGGCTTTCATCGTCACGAGGGGCGTGTCGCGCCACGCCGGGACATCCGCGAGCCATTGCTCAACGGCGTGCTGGGCGGAGGGCACGTACGCACAGTTGAAGGCAAGGGACACGTAAGCAGAGAGCGCATCCTGATCGGCGCGCTGGCGAAGCTCGTCGGTCCAGGCGTCACGATTACGGTACGCCGCCTGCATTCGACGCAGCTCCACGTCGTCGGATAACTGGCGGCCCGCGCCGCGGACTGGAAGGGTATCGGCGATCTCGAGCAGGTCACCGAGCGCCCGCCCAACGGGTGGGGCGGCAGCGGCGAGCTCACGCGCGCGCACCAGGTACCCGCTGTCCTCGGTTCCGAGCTCACGCTCTCGGATGGCGAGCAGGGCGGCGGCCCGGGCCGCGCCGATCGCGGCGGGACTTGCGACGGCGGTCGATTGGAGCGCGGTGTACTCGAGAAACGCGGAGACGAGGCAGTCGAAGCAGCCCGCGCGGACCTGCGCGTCGGCTGCCGCGAGCCGCGCTGACGGGGAGGGCGGGACATCGGCGGGCGCCACACGTGCCCTGGGGGCGGCGCAGGCGGCGCAGGCGGCGCAGGCGACGAGGATTGTCAGAATGGCGACGAGGCGAGCGACGTTCAGCGTTATGCTATAAAAATAACACTTCCGGGCAGCCGGGGCAAGGTCTCGACGCGAAGACCGGGTCAAGAGCTCGGGGACGAGCATGGTTCGCCTGCCCATCACGAGTTCCTTATGACTCTTGCTGCACATTCTCGGTGCCTTCGCGGCGAGCGAAATGGAAAACGGAGGGTGGCGCCACCCTGGTAGGAGTGATACGAAGGCGTCCTCAGTGGAGCAGAGCTGCGAGACCCTCGCGGTGAACGAGGGCGGTCTGGTTCGGGTCGTTCAGCCAGTCAAGGATCTCTTCGACCAGCAGCGTATGCTTGATTCCGTCCGGTTCGGTCATGTCGACATGAGCGAGCGGAGCCGCGATGTCACACCCAAGGTCCATGAAGTGGCGCAATGCCAGCGCTGCTCCGTGGAGCGGGGATTCCGCCTGCAACCTCACGCTCGGAATCTGCGTCCGTTGGGTTCCCGATGGCCACCAATGAAACTGGTACTCGGTCATACCGCAGATTGAACCACCCATCGGAGGTTGAACCTATTAGACGAAGGTGTCAAGCCGGGCCAGTGTCCGCCACTGTCTGCCAGCACACACTCGTTGCGGATTTTCACGCACTCGAAGCGGTTTGCACCGTCGCTGAGCCGCCAAGTGAATGGCCTCTAACCCTTTCGCGCTCTGTCACTCTCGTCACAACCACGGCGAATCGATCGCTGGCGCCGTCTTTGCGTTGGGGGTCCGCACTCGACGCCGGGACGTGCGAGCTTCAGGGGCTTGACGATCTTGACGATTTTGACGAACTTGACGATCTTCCAAGGGAGACATGAACCATGCGGTTATTCCTGTTGGTAGTGCTTCTCTCGCTCGGCGCGGCCGCACGCAGCGTCGCTCAAGACCCGGCGCCTCAGAACGGGGGACGTCCGGATGCCGCCGGGTCGGCGTCGGAACAGTCCGGGTTGGTAGGCGAGCCGCGCGTCATCACGAACATGATCAATTGGTTCGACCGTGAAGTGAATCAAACGGGCGAACCGAAGGACGGGTTCTTTCCTGAGCTCGGCAACATGATCACTGGCTCCGGATGGATATCCGCGGGTCCCGGCTACCGCCACCACCTGCTCGACGGTCAGGCGCTCGTCACCGCGTCGGCCGCCGTCTCGTGGAACTTCTACAAGATGGCGCAGGCGCGGTTCGAGCTTCCTCACCTGGCCAATGAGCATCTCACGGTTGGCTCGCAAGTGCTCTACCAGGACATGCTTCAAGTCAACTATTTCGGCCTCGGCAACGATTCGCTCAAGAGCAACCGGAGCGGGTACCGCCTCGACGAAACCGACGTCCTCGGTTACGCGACGGTACGTCCGACCGGATGGCTCTCGGTGAACGGACGCTTCGGGTGGATTCATCAGGCCGAGCTCTCGACGATGACCGGATGGAGCGTCACTTATCCGAACACCACAGACATCTTCACCGAGGCAACCGCACCAGGGGTCACCCAGCAGCCCGCCTTCCTGCACAGCGATGTCTCAGTGATCGCCGACACCCGCAACTATCCTGGCCATCCGACGAGCGGAGGCATCTATCGCGCGACGGCCGCGGCTTATTCAGATCGCAACTATGGCAAGTACAGCTTCCAGCGGTATGATGTGGAGGGACAGCAGTTTCTGCCGATCGTCGAAGACACGTGGGTCATCGCGCTCCGCGCGTGGGCCGTGTTCTCTCAGACCTCGGCCGGCAACACTGTGCCGTTCTACCTGCTCCCGAGCCTGGGCGGCAAGAACACGCTGCG
Organism: Vicinamibacterales bacterium; assembly: GCA_035939575.1. Lineage (GTDB taxonomy): Bacteria > Acidobacteriota > Vicinamibacteria > Vicinamibacterales > CAVVIG01 > DATKHR01. Next base: position 4,517 of record DASZFS010000362.1, read on the forward strand.
TGGTTACTACGACTACCGCTTCCACGACCGCGATATGGAAGTCTTCAACGCCGAATCGCGCTGGGGCCTCTTCACGCACCTGGATGTCGCCGCGTTCTTCGATGCGGGAAAAGTTGCGTCGCAGGCCAGCGATCTCGACTTCGGCCAGATGAAAACCTCGTACGGGGTCGGGCTGCGAGTCCACAACCGTCAATCGACCGTCGGGCGCCTCGACGTCGGCCACAGCGTTGAGGGATGGCGCGTTGTGTTCAAGTTCAGCGATCCGTTCAAGCGTTCCACGCTGTCGGGCGGGCGAACGGAAGTCATTCCCTTCGTGCCCTGAGCCCATGGCCTCGACAACGTTTCGCATTGCCGTGACCTCCGCCGCATTGGCGGTGTCAGGATGCGCGGCCGACATTCATCCCACCGTGGCGCCGGAGGTGGTCGCGTCGCAGATGGCCGAGTTGTGGGAACAGCCCGCCGACCTGCCGACGCGTGATCTGCTCAACGGGCCGTGGGGAGTCGAGTACGCCCCGAATGCCAACGACACCTACACGTTCGTGCGAAAGAAGCGGCAGGGCGCAAATCCTGGCATGACGGTCAACGACTCACAGAACCGCGAATGGCACATAAAGCAGGGCGCGGAGGCGCAGCCTGAGGTCGTCCTGTCGCATGTGCTCTCTGCGCTCGGCTACCACCAGCCCCCGGTATACTACCTGCCGTCGTTTGCGCTCGCGGATGAGACCGGATCCCACCCTGAGACCGGCGGCCGATTCCGTCTGCATGACTCGACGCTCAAGGATCGCGGCGAATGGTCGTGGGACCAGAACCCATTTGTCGGCACGGCACCGTACCAGGGACTGCTCGTGATCCTCGTGATGTTCAACAGCGCCGATCTGAAGAACGAGAACAATTCGCTCTATCAGGTCAAACACCAGCGTGAAGGGCCGGAGAATTGGTTCGTGGTCCGCGATCTCGGTTCATCGCTCGGAGAAGTGGGCCGGTTCAACCCGAAGGAGAACCGGCCCGAGGTGTTCGAGCGGCAGGCGTTCATCAGCGGTGTGCGCGACGGATTTGTCAGTTTCGCGTACCACGGCGTCCACAGCAATCTCGTTCAACATCGTATCCGTCCCGCTGATGTGCGGTGGGCCAGCCAGCTGCTCGCGCAGCTGACCGAAGGCCAGTGGCAGGACGCGTTTCGCGGGGCTGGGTATCCGCCGCCAGTGGCGAGTCGTTTCATCAACCGGCTTCACCAGAAGATCGACGAGGGGCGACGGATCGGTCCGGAGACGGCGCGATGACGCGCCTGACCCTGTGGGCCCTATCGGGCATCTTCGCGGTGTACATGCCGACGTGCGCGACACCGACCATCCGGCCGACACTGCCGTCGTCGGAGGCGCGCGTCTCGGAATTGTGGGAAGCGCCGACCGACCTCCCGACCCGCGACGTGTTCTATGGCCCGTGGGGCACCGAGCATGCGCCGGACGCCGCGGCGGCCTACACGTTTGTGAAGCCGAAACAGCATGGCACCAATCCCGGGATGACCGTTCGAGATCCGCAAGGCCGGGAGTGGCACGTGAAGCAGGCGCCGCACAACCATCAGGGCGCCGAAGGGCCAGTCGAAGTCGCGCTGTCGCGCGTGCTCTCCGCAGTGGGGTATCACCAGCCGCCGGTGTATCTCCTGCCGAGCTTCAAGCTGGTCGATGAAACAGGCGAGCACGTCGTACCTGGCGGCCGGTTCCGTCTGCGCGATCGAGCCCTCAAGGATCTCGGCACGTGGTCGTGGCAGCAGAATCCGTTCGTGAACACCGATCCCTACCAGGGTCTCCTGGTCATCCTGATGATGTTCGACAGCTCGGATCTCAAGAACGACAACAACTCGTTGTATGCCGTCGCAGATCCTCGGGACGGACCGGATCGCTGGTATGTCGTGCGGGATCTCGGCACCGCGCTCGGCGAGACCGGGAAGCTGACGCCCCGGCGCAGCGACCCCGATCTGTTCGATCGCCAGGTCTTCATCTCCGGCGTCAAGAACGGGTTCGTGGAGTTCTCCTATCACGGATGGCATAAGGAGCTGTTCGATCGAAGGATTGCGCCGCGCCACGTGCGGTGGGCGAGCGACTTGCTGGCACGGATGAGTGATCGTCAGTGGGAGGATGCCTTTCGCGCCGGCGGCTACGAGCCGGATGTCGCCGCACGATTCATCCGCCGGCTGCGGCAGAAGATCCGCGACGGCCAGCAGCTCACCGACTGAGGGGCGGATCCGCATGCGCCGGTTCTTTCTTGTTGCCTGTTGCGTCGTCTGGCTCGCCCCGTCTCCGTTCGAGGCGCAGGAGCTGACAGTCCCGAACACGCCTGGCTCGCTGAAGTTTGCCGCCATCGGCGACAACGGAACGGGAGAGCAGGCGGAGTACGAGGTGGCGCACCAGATGGATCTGTGGCACCAGCGATTTCAGTTCGAGATGGTCATCATGCTCGGCGACAACATGTATGGCAGCCAGCGGGCGGCGGATTTTGTTTTGAAATTCGAGCGCCCGTACGGGCCGCTGCTCGACGCCGGCGTGAAGTTCTACGCGTCGCTCGGCAACCACGACAACCAGAGCAACGACGCCTACCCCCTGTTCAACATGGGCGGTGAGCGCTACTACACCTACGCGAGACACAATGCGCGCTTCTTCGTCCTCGACAGCGACCTGCTCGACGCGAAGCAGCTTGCCTGGATCGAGACCGCGCTGCGTCAATCGATTGACGACTGGAAAATCTGCTACTTCCATCATCCGCTGTACTCCGATGGCCGCACCCACGGATCGCAGGTGGACCTGCGCGTGGTGCTCGAGCCGCTGTTCGTCAAGTACGGCGTCAACGTCGTCTTTTCCGGTCATGACCATGTGTACGAGCGCATCAAGCCGCAGAAGGGCATCACGTACTTCGTTTCCGGCGCAGGCGGCCAGCTGCGCAAGGGCGATGTGAAACCTTCCGAGATGACGGCGGCGCAATTCGACCAGGACCGCAGCTTCATGCTGGTCGAAGTGTCGGGCGATGACCTCTTCTTTCAGGCCGTCTCACGATTGGGCGCGACCGTCGACTCCGGCGTCATCCATCGGCAGCCCCAATCATGAATCGCGTCCTGCGTACCGCTCTCGAGCGTTCGCTCCTCGTCCCGTTCGGAGCGGCCATCGCGCTCGTCTGGGCGAGCGTCGCCGCGGAGAGCTATTTCCGGTTCGCCAGCGCGCTCGCATTTGCCGTCAACGACGTCGCGATGGCCCTCTTCTTCGCGCTGATTGCCCAGGAGGTGCTCGAGGCGACGATGCCGGGGGGCGCGTTGCACACGTGGCGGCGCACGGCGCTCCCGATCGCGGCTGCACTCGGTGGGACCGTCGGGGCGATCGCCGCGTACGAGGCCTTCGTGCTGGCAGGCGACGAGCCGCTGCTTTTGGCCGGCTGGCCCATCGTGTGCGGCATCGACGGCGCAATTGCATACCTCCTGGTGCAATCGCTGCGCGGCCCGGCTAGCGCGCGGCCGTTCGTGCTGCTGATCGTGATCGTGAGCAACGCCATCGGGCTGATCGTTGTCGGCTTGCACCAGCAGGCCGCTCACCTTCACGAGGCCGGCCCGCTCCTGATAGCCGGCGGCATCGTCATCAGCGTGACATCGGCGCAACTCACGCCGCGCAGGATGTGGGCACAGCTCGCGGTCAGCGGGACGTTGATGTGGTGGGGGTTCTGGTGGAGCGGCCTGCATCCCGCGCTTGCGCTCGTCCCGATCGTCCCATTTCTTCCTCGATCGCCGCGCGGCCTGGATTTCCTCACCGACTCGCCCGGCGGGCCTCACGACTCGGCACGTCATCTCGAGCACGAAATGCGCATCCCGGTTCAGATCATCCTGTTGCTGTTCGCGCTCGTGAACGCCGGCGTGGTCGTGCGCGGCGTCGAGCCGGGCGCCTGGGCCATCCCGGCCGGCGCGCTCGTCGGACGGCCGATCGGAATCCTCGTGGCCGTCGGCGTGTCACTCCTGTTCGGGCTGCGTCTTCCGCTCGGGCTCGGCATGCGCGAGCTTGTCGTCCTCGCATGGACGGTGTCGTGCAGCTTCACCTTCGGGCTGTTCCTGGCCACGGCGGTGTATCCAACCGGCCCGGTGCTGATGGAAGCCAAGGTGGGCGCGCTGTCGACGATCGCGGGCGCGGCGATCGCCACAGGGGCCGCGTGGGCGCTCGGCGTCGGCCGCTTCGCCGCATTCGCGGCTCCCAGGCGGCGTGTCGAGGCGCATTTGAAGCGGGGGCGCGCGTGAGCCCTGCCGCGTCCGTGCCCGACCGCCCGGAAACGGGCATGTCGGGTCTCGTCCTGGACCTCGCCAGGCCGTATCGCCTGTGGCTCGTGATTATCCTGACCGCCATGCTGATCGAGACCATGGCCGGGCTGGCAGGGCCGTGGCCGCTCAAGGTTGTCATCGACTATGCCGTCGGGGGCCACGCTCCCCCCGCCTGGTTCGTGGGGATGCTCGGTCCGGCGGCCGCCGACGGACGCGCGCTCGCCGCGCTGGCGGCGCTCAGCCTCATTTTGATCGCGGCCATCGGCGGCGTCGCGTCGTACGTCGACAACTACTACACCGAGAGCGTGGGGCAGTGGGTGGCGAACGATCTCCGGATGCGCGTCTACGACCACCTCGAGCATCTCTCGTTCAACTATTACGACACGCACCAGACCGGCTTGCTCCTCAGCACGATTACAGACGACGTCTCGACGGTTCAGAATTTCGTGTCCTCCTCGACGTTGAGCATCCTCGTCGATTTCATGACCATCGTCGGGATGCTGGGGCTGATGTTCTGGCTCAACTGGGACTTCACGCTCATGGTCGTGGCGATCACGCCCTTCCTGCTGCTGTTCGTCGCGCGGTTCAAGAAAGCGGTGAAGAGGGCGACGCGCGAAGTCCGGCGCCGGGAGAGCGATGTCGTGGCGGTTCTGCAGGCGGGGCTCGAGTCGATGCGGACCGTGCAGGCATTCGGCGCGCAGGACATCGAGCAGGCGCGGCTCGGCGACGCCAGCCGCGCGACGGTGAGGGCGGCGCTCGGTGCGCGGCGGATCAAGTCGCTCCTGTCACCCGTCGTGGCGCTCATTGTCTCGGTGTGCACGGCGATCGTGCTCTGGCGCGGAGCGGACCTCATCATCGCGGGCACGATGACGGTCGGATCGCTCACCGTCTTCCTCGCCTATCTCACGAAGTTCTTCAAGCCGGTGCAGGACCTGGCGAAGATGACCAACGCGGTCGCGCAGACCAACGTCGGGCTCGAGCGGATCCAGTCGATCCTCGACATCGACATGAGCGTCCCGGAGCGGCCCGACGCGCCTGACCCCGGCGCCTTCTCGGGCGCGATTGCCTTCGAACACGTCGCCTTTTCCTACAATCCCGAGGTTCCGGTCCTGCAGGACGTGAGCTTCTCGATCGCCGCCGGCCAGTTCGTCGGTGTGGTCGGGACGACGGGGAGCGGCAAGTCGACGATCGTCAGCCTGATTCCCCGCTTCTACGATCCGTCGGCGGGCCGCATTCTCATCGATGGGAGCGATGTCCGCGACTACACCGTGGCGGGCATCCGCCGCCAGATCGGGTTCGTGCTGCAGGACACGGTGCTTTTTCGCGGAACGGTGCGGGAGAACATCGCGTACGGTCGCCACCAGGCGACCGAGGCGCAGATCGTCTCAGCGGCGAAGCTCGCGAACGCCGACGAGTTCATCGCCCGGATGCCCCGCGGCTACGACACGCCCATTGCCGAGCGCGGCGTGACGCTCTCAGGCGGACAGCGGCAGCGCATCGGCATCGCGCGTGCGTTCATCCGCGACGCGCCGATCCTGATCCTCGACGAGCCGACGGCGGCGCTCGACACGGAGTCCGAAGAGCTGGTGATGGAGGGGCTTGACCGTCTGATGAAAGGGCGCACGGTCGTCATGATCACGCACCGGCTGAATACGATCCGGAAGGCAGACCTGATTATCGTCCTCCACGACGGGAGGGTCGTCGAGCAGGGCGTTCACGACGCGCTGCTGGGGCGGGGCGGTGTCTACGCCGATCTGTTCCGCGCAAACAACCCGATGGACTCGATCCCAGTGGGGCTCGCGTGAAGCGCTCGCTGATTGTGCTCCCGGACGACTCGGCGAAACCGATCATCGCCGCGATCAACGGCGCCGCGCGGACTCTCCGCGTGAAGATGTTCGTCTTCTCGGATCGGGCGCTGCTCCGCGCCGTAATCGCGGCCAAGCGGCGCGGCGTCAAGGTTCGCGTGATGCTCAACCCGGCCCGCCGCAGCGGCGAACAGGACAATGAGGCCACTCGCAAAGCCTTGGAGCGCGCGGGTGTGGAGGTGAAGGACGCGAACCCCGCGTTCGACCTCACGCACGAGAAGTCGATGGTGGTGGACGACGAGACGGCGTTCGTCGAGTCACTGAACTGGGCGACGAAGAACTTCACGGAAACGCGTGACTACGCGGTGGTCACGCGCCGCCGCCAGGACGTAGCTGAGATCATCGAGGGCTTCGAGGCCGACTGGCATCGTCACGCGTTTGCCTCTCTCCGCACGAGTCATCTCGTCTGGTGTCCTGGACCAGGGAGAGGCCAGATCTGCCGATTCATCGACGAGGCCAGGCACCGGCTGTTCGTCCAGAACGAGCGCTTCCAGGACATGGTGATCATCGAGCACCTGGTCCGAGCGGCGCAGCGGGGCGTGAAGGTGGACATCATGGTGCGCCCGCCCCACACGCTGAAGCGCGACAAGCTCGTCGAGGGCGTCGGCGGCCTTCGGATCATGGACGACGTCGGTATCAAAATCCATAAGCTCAAGCACTTGCGGCTGCACGGCAAGATGATGATCGCTGACGGGACGGCTGCAATCGTCGGCTCCATCAACTTTGCCGCCGGGAGCCTCGACGGCAGGCGCGAGCTGGCGATCGAGGTGCACGACGCGGATGTTGTGGAACGTCTGCACAAGGTCGCCCGGCACGACTGGGAGCATTCACATCCACTCGATCTTTCGGACGAGGGCCTCCTGGCGGACCTCGAACGGCGTCTCGAGGGCACGGCGGAGATGCTCGCGATCGATGGCGGACACGAGCGGGCGGGCGACTGAGCATGTGGTGGAGGCACCGGATCCGCCGACTGGGATGGTATTGCCTCTGGCTGGTCGCGACCTATTGCCTGGGTGTGTGGTTGACCGGGCGGCAGTCAGCGGCGGGATGATGCAGACCTGCAGCACATGTGGGTACCGGTGCCTAACGACAACATCGTGGATCTGCTCCAGTTAGTCCGTGCGGAGTACCTCGAGATCCCCGGCTTGCACTTGACTCTGGGTCAGGCGCAGCGGCTCTGGGGCCTTGACCGGACGACGTGCGAGGCGCTGCTCAACACGCTCGTGGGCGCCGGATTCCTCCGAAGGACGCGTGACGCAGGCTACGTCCGCGCCGACGCTGGCTAGAAGCCAGCTCACAAACGGAGCTGAAGATTCTCAGGCGGGCGAGGGGGCGCGCTTACAACTGATCCAGCTGCACGATTCTGGCCCGGAGAACCTTTGTGAAACCGTCGATGTCCTGATCGACGTACCCTGCGGCCCGAAACGCGCTGCGAAGCTGATCCTCTGAGAGCTGCGCCAACAGGTGCCCGATCCATTTCGCGTCTTTGCGCGGCACGTGGCGACCGATGGCTCGGAGCCCCAGGCGGCTGAAGAACTGGTGCGGGTTGGCAAGGACGATGAGGGCCGGCCTGCGCGGGACGTCGAAATTCACCTCGTCGTCTTGCAGGCTCTTGATGAAGTGCGATGCGCGATAGGCGCGCAGGTTGCCCTCTGACGCTTCGTCCGTCCGCTCGAGACCCGAGCTGCCGAAGCTCGAGCCCAGATCGCTCACTTCGTACAGGTGCTCATTCTCATTCGCTGATGCCGCCGCCTCGGGCCCCGCGCGGTCACGTGGACCTCGGATCGCGTTGTTCTCATCCTTCAGATCCCAGTTATTGATCACCGCCATGAGGACCCGCAGCCCGTTCAGCTCCCGCGTGCCGTTGAACGGATTGTCGGCCCACTGCCACGTTCCGATCTTGCGTCGATCGTCGGGTTCCCTTTTCATCCGCACGTTGTGCATCGTGCCGTCTGGCCCGATCAGCCGTTGTCCCCGATGAACGTGGCCCGGCAGCTCTCGCACCGTGACCTGGGGAACGAAATAATCCTCGTCGGCGAAGTAGCCCATCGCCCACACGAGGCGGCTCGCCACCGTTTCGGGGCGAGCTTCGGCGCCCAGCTTGATCTTCCATCTCATTCCCGTCTCGTCGCGCACGTCAAACTTCGGCTTCGAGCCGTCGAGGTCCTCTTTGATGAACGTGAACGGTCCCTGGGGCAGATGCTCCTTTCCTCCGGACCCGTAGAAGAGGTCACGCTCGCCGATGGCCATCGGTTCCCGCCACAGAAGTGGTTGCCCGGTCTTACTGTTCTGAGACCGTAGCTCGACCCGGTATGCCCCGGCACCGTGGTGATCGCGATTGGCGCCGGCGTCGGGCACCGCCGACTGGATGGTTGTCGCCCAGAGCAGGGCCACTCCAGCGCCCAGCCACCAGGCTCGGAGTGGATGGGTTGCGGCAGGTTCTGCGGCGAGTGGGCTTGGTGGCATGTCGTGGCGAGGCTCTCGTGCAGTTCACCTTAAGATTACCGTAAACGGGCTGAAGAACGAGGCATCTATGAGATGGCCTCTCTAGTCGTATCGAAGCGCGATCAAGGGATCGACTCGTGTTGCGGCCCTGGCCGGGAAGACGCACGCCACGACGCCAACGACCAGGACGATCGCGACAACCGTTGAGAGCGTCGCCGGATCCGTGGGCGACACACCCCAGATCTGGTTTGCCATCACACGCGCGAGAGCAGCACTCGCGACGACGCCGATCAGGCTCCCCAGAACCACCAGCGCCAATCCGGTCTTGAGAATCATGCGCAAGACGTCCCCGGGCTGCGCCCCCAAGGCCATGCGGATCCCGATCTCGTGGGTTTGAAGGGAGACGGCGTACGCCATGACGCTGAAGACGCCCGCGATCACGAGCATCAGACCGATCCCGGCAAACGCTCCAAGCGTCGTCAATCCGAATTCAGGACCCGCGTACGAGAACTGGCGGAGGAAGTCCTCCAACGAGCCGACGTTGGCGACTGCCACGCCGGCATCGAGGGCGAAGATCTCCCGTCGAACCGAAGAGACCAAAGACGCCGGGCTGGTCGCGGTCCGAATCAGCACCCCGCGGTTGAACATGCCGGTCACGTTGAAGGGCACAAATGCCTCCGGCATCAGCGGATCCTGGAGGCCGCGGTTCTTCGCATCGGCGACAACTCCGATGACCTCAAAGTATGCGTCGTGCGGCGTGTCAGGAAACCGATCGAACACGTCGAACTTGAGGCTGCGCCCGATCGGATCGGTGTCCTTGAAAAACGTGCGCGCGAGCAACTGGTTGACGATGGCGACACGCCGCGCGCCGTCGATATCGGCCCGCGAGAGCCCGCGGCCGCGCGTGAGGCGGAGGCCCAGCGTCGGCACATACCCCTCGCTGCACAGCTGCACGAGGGCTTCCCATCGCTCCGTGTGCGACGTGCCGGGAACGGTGACGTCGCCGCCAATGCCGCCGTACGGGGGAAGCGCGCTGGTCGTCGTCGCCGCCACCACGCCGGGAAGCGTCTGGAGGCGATCGATCAACTGAGTGAAAAAGATCCGCTTCTGTTCAGCGGTCTCATACCGACCTTTCGGGAACGGGAGGCGCGTCGACAGGACATTCTGCGGATTGAATCCGAGGTCGACATATTCCAAGGCGAACAGTGTACGCATCATCAAACCGGCGCCGACCAGCAACACAATCGACAGGGCCACTTCGAACACGACCAGCGCCGCCCGCAGCCGACCGTGTCGAAAACCGCCGCCTGCGCCCTTCCCGCTCCCGACCAACCGCGTGCTCAACTCGCCCCGAACGGCGTGCAGCGCCGGTGCCCATCCGCACAGCAGGGTCGTCACCAGGCTGACCACGAGCGCAAAACCCAGCGCCAGCGGGCTGAAGGCAACGACCGATGTCGGCGAGATGGCGCCCGCCGGAATCATCGCGACCACGCCTTTCAGGCCGACCCACGCGAACAGGCAGCCGAGCCCGCAGCCGAGGAGCGACAGGAGCAGGCTCTCCATCACGAGCTGGGCGACCAGTCGCGCTCGGCCGGCACCGAGCGAGGCCCGAATCGCGATTTCGCGATCGCGTGTCGTGGCGCGCGCGAGCAGGAGGTTCGCGACATTGCTGCACGCGATCAACAGCAGCATCGCGACGGCCGCCATGAGCGCGTAGAGCATGCCTTTGAAGTTGCCGACGACGTTGTCCGTGAACGTCTTCGTCCACACCGTGAACTGTTTCGGGTAGTCGCGCGGACGCGCCTGCGACAGCCGGGTCGCGATCGGCATCAGATCCGCCGCGGCCGCTTCGAGGCTCATACCGCGCTTCAACCGGCCACGGGCTGCGAGAAACAGCGGAAGCCCGTCGTTCTGCACGTCTGCGTGCGTGAACGCGACCGGCATCCACATGTCCGCGTTGCCCGGCAGAAAGCGCGGCGGCATGATCGCAATCAACGTCCTCGGCACATTGTTCAGCGTGAACGCCTGACCGATGAGGGCCGGATCACGATTGAAATGCTCCTTCCACGCGCGGTAGCTCATCACAAACGTCGGCGGCGCGTCCGCCTTTGCGTCGTCGGGCGTAATCCAGCGCCCGAGCAGTGGCGCGACGCCGAGGAACTCCATCATGTTCGGCGTGACCAGAGCGCCGGGGAATAATTGCGTCTCACCGTGGGCTGTGTAGAGCACGTCGAGGAAGCTATTGCCCATCACGTCTTCGAAGACGTGGTTCTGATCGCGGTAGTCCATGAACTCGGGCATCGAAAACCCGCCGCGGCCGTTGTCTTTCGGTCGCGTGACGTCATGGATATAGAAGCTGGTGAGGCGGTCCGCGTCTTTGTAGGGGAACGGCTCGATGAGAATGCCGTCGACGGCACTAAAGATGGCAGTGGTCGTGCCGATGCCCAGCGCCAGCGTCAGAATCGCGACAAGGGCGAAGCCGGGACTCTTCCGGATGGCGCGACCCGCATGCCGGAGATCCCGCCACCACCCGGACATCGTCCCTCCCGTCTGGTGCTCTTAGACACCACGGGGAACGAATTGGCCGGCGAGCAGTCCGGCCCGGCGTCGTTTTCACTCCTTGGGGGCCCCTGCTGCGGCGTCTTCACTCCGGGGGCCGCTGTCCCCCGGAGGGCTGCGGCGCTGACGCCCTCGGGAGCTGTTCGAAATGGCCGTCTTTGTGGCGCTTCCAGATGATGCCGTCCGAGCCCGCACGTTCTTCTGCCGCTGCGAACGCCCGTGCCCACGCCTCCGGCCCCTCGAACAATTGCGTCGCGCTGCCGCGCGACTGCGTTCTCACCCAGTAGCGCGCAGTCGTGGGCTCGGAGTCGACGTCCCAGATGACCACGGCGCCATTCTTCGGCCGATGAGATTCGTCGGAGATCACCAGATCGATGATAGGGGAATCCAGCGCGAAAGCTCACGTGTGCGTCGCGGCTGCGGCCGAGTCTCGTTGCCGAAATGTCCAATTCCGTGCAGTTTATCGATCGCCTTGAAGGGCCGCGGGGGAATATCGGCGCCGCGTCGACGTGCTATTCGAGACGGACGAGGCCGCGGCGCGTGGCGACTTTGATCGCCTCGGTCCGACTCGTGACGCCAAGCTTTTCGAAGAGGTGCCCGAGGTGCGTCTTGACGGTGCGCTCGCTGATCCGCAACTCGCTGGCGATCTCTTTGTTCGCTCTCCCGTCGGCCATGAGCCGCAGCGTGGCCATTTCTCTGGGAGTCAACTGCACGCGCGTGACGCCCTCGGCGAGCTTCGCGGCGGCGGAGGGCGCCAGGTAGGTCTTGCCGCCGAGGACGCTGCGGATGCAGTCAATCAGATCGTCGGCGGCGATGTCCTTCAGCACGAACGCCTTGGCGCCGGCCTTCAGCGCGCCCGCGATCTCGTCGTCCGTGTCGTACGTCGTGAGAACGATGACCCGCGCGCCTGGGTCGCGTTCGCGAATCTGTCGAACCGCCTCGACGCCCTCCATCACCGGCATGCGGAGATCGAGCAGCGTCACGTCGGGGTGATACCGCTCGAACGCCGCGATCGCCTCGAGGCCGTTGCCGGCTTCGGCGACGACCTGCAGGTCAGGTTCGTGATTGATGATGTTCGCGACGCCCGTACGCAGCAGCGCGTGATCGTCCACGAGCAGGACGGTCGATCTGGCCACGGCGACCTGGACCGTCAAGTCAGACGGCAATGTGGACCCGTGTCGGCAATGACGACGGCTCCCACGCAAGCACGACTTCCGTTCCGCTCCGCGGCGCGGTGACGATCGTCAGCGCCGCGCCAATCCGTTCGGCGCGTTCCTGCATGCTGGTCATCCCGAAGCCGCTCGAATTGCGATCCCTCGCGAACCCCCGCCCATCGTCCGCCACCGACATCCGAACACCAATCGCGCGCACGGACGATGCGCGAAGGGTGATCCGTCGCGCGCGCGCGTGGCGCACCGCGTTCGTCAGCGCTTCCTGCGCAACCCCGACGATCTCCTGCTCGACGACATCGCCAAGACGCGGCAGTTCCTCCGCCTCCAGGGCGATCGGTACCGTCGCCGTCATCTGCACGCGGTCGACGACGCGCTTCAGCGCCGCAGCGAGCGGCTCCGCCTCGCCGATGTTTGGCCGCAAGGCTCCGACCGATCGCCGCGCTTCGACCATGTGCGTCCGGGCGAGATCGATCGCCGCTTCGAGCTGGTGCGCGACCGGGGTGATAGCGGTGCCGATATCGCGCTGGGCGGCCTGGAGCTGCATCAGGATCGCACCGAAGCCCTGCGCCAGGTTGTCGTGGATGTCGCGCGCGAGCCGATTACGCTCTTCGAGAATCGCCTTCCGGCGCTCTTCGGCGCGGTTGCGCTCGTTGAGCTGGCTGAAGTGGAGCGCGAGCGCCGCCTGACGCGCAATCGCCTCGGTCAGAACCGTGCGCCACCAACGCGACCCCTCGCACGCGCCGTCGGTACTGGTGGCGAGCTTGAAAAACCCGAGCGTGCGCCCACCGAGCATCAGCGGCACGACCACCATCCCACGCCGGCCGCCCTCGGGGCAGACCGCGCGCAACTCCATCGGCAGCCGCTCGTCGCCCGGTCCGTACTCGATCGTCTCTCGCCAGCCTGGTTTGTAGTTGAACAGGTGCTCGGCGAACTGTCCGTGGGGAAACGCCAGCGATTCCAGCCCGCTCTTCTTCGTATAGAGCCGGTCATTCATGTACGCCAGCCACAGCGCGCACCGGCTCCCGTCATGATCGATCAACCAGACGCTGCAGCCTCGGCTGTCCGATTCTTCGACCATCGTTTTCGTGAGCCCGCCGAAGAAGCCTTCGATGTCGGGCTCACGGACGAGAAGGTCCAGTGCCATCTGGACCACTTCGGCCTGCATTGTCGCCAGGCACTCGGCGCGGCGGCGCTCCTCGTGCTCACGCACCAGCCCGGCCCGCAGCACCTCAGCATCCGACGACGCGAGCTCCGCCGGGGGCACGTCCTTCGGCCCGCACGTGAGTTCTTCTTCCATGCCGCCATTATTGAGCACATCGCGCCCTCCGCGCATCGTCCAAAAGTCGCAGATGGGGGTCCACCCTAGGGACCTCGTCCACCTCGTACGCCTGTCCCAACGAAGGATCCCCCATCTGCCCGATTGTTCCGGCACCCGGCGGGGAGCGACACTGCGTGGCGTCACATCACGTGACAGCTCGTTCATCACGGTGGAAAGAACGAGCAGCGACTGAGAGCGAAGGGAAATCATGGCGAAGCGGATGGCAGTGACCATGGCGGTGACGGCGATGATCGTCGCCGCGCTCGGGTTCGTAAAGTTCAAGCAGGTGCAGACCGCGATCGGCCAGGCGGCGGCGTTCCAGCCGCCTCCGGACGCGGTGACGACGATTGCTGCGGCGGCGGAGGAGTGGCCCGCGACGCTGCCGGCCATCGCAACGGTCGCGGCGGTCCAGGGCGTGACCGTGAGCGCTGATCTGCCGGGGACCGTCGACCGGATCGGGTTCGCCTCCGGCACGTGGGTGCGCGAGGGTGAGGTGCTCGCGGTCCTCGATACCCGACAGGAGCGCGCCCAGCTCGCCGCCGCCGACGCGCAGCGAGAGTTCGCGCGCGTCAGCCTCGAGCGCATGCAGGGGCTCCTCGACGAGCATGTCGTCTCGCGCGCCGAGTTCGACCGTGCTACCGCGGACGCGCGCCAGACCGAGGCACGCGCCGGCGAGATCCGCGCGACGATCGAGCGCAAGACCATTCACGCGCCGTTCGCGGGCGTGCTGGGCATCCGCCGGGCGAATGTCGGTCAGTATCTGTCGGCCGGCGATCCCGTCGTCACGCTGGAGTCGCTCGATCCCATCTACGTCAACTTCGGCGTCCCGCAGCAGGCGATGAATGCCGTCAGGCCGGGCCGGTCAATCCGCGTCACGGTCGCCGACGGCGACAGCGCGGCATTCTCGGGGCGGATCACGGCGATCGATTCGGTCGTCGATCCGTCCACGCGGAACGTCCAGGCGCAGGCCACCGTCGCGAACCCGGCTGGAAGGCTGCGGCCCGGGATGTTCGTGCAGGCGGAAGTGACGCTCGGCGCGCCGACGCGCGTCGTCTCGCTGCCGGCGTCCGCCATCAGCCACGCCGCATACGGCGACTCGGTGTTCGTCGTCGCCGAGCTGAAGGATGCGCGCGGCCAGACCTATCGTGGCGTGCGTCAGCAGTTCGTGAAGGTCGGACCCGCCCGGGGCGACCAGATTTCCGTGGTTTCCGGCCTCAGCGGTGGTGAGGAAGTCGTCACGTCGGGAGTGTTCAAGCTGCGGAACGGTGCGCCGGTCCTCGTCAACAACAAGGTTCGCCCGGCGAACAGCCCGAAGCCGACACCGGAGAACAGCTGATGAAGTTCACCGATTTGTTCGTGAAGCGGCCGGTCCTCGCGATCGTCGTCAACGTCGTCATCCTGATCGCCGGGCTGCAGGCGATTCGCTCGTTGAGCGTCCGCCAGTATCCGCGCAGCGACATCGCCGTCGTGACCGTTTCGACGGCATACGTGGGGGCGAACGCCGATCTTGTCCGCGGCTTCATCACGACGCCGCTCGAGCGCGTCATCGCCAGCGCCGACGGCATCGACTACATGGAGTCGTCCAGCGCGCAGGGACTCAGCACGATCACCGTACACCTGAAGCTGAATTACGACACGAACGCCGCGCTCACGCAGCTGCAGGCGAAGGTGGCACAGGTGCGAAACGATCTGCCACCCGAAGCCGAGGCGCCGATCATCGATTTGCAGACCGCCGATAACCAGTTCGCGGCGATCTACCTCGGCTTCTCGGCGAAGGAACTCGATCCAAACCAGATTACCGACTATCTGACGCGCGTCGTGCAGCCGAAGCTGAGCGCGATCAGCGGCGTGCAGCGTGCCGACATCCTCGGCGCGCGCACGTTCGCGATGCGGATCTGGCTCAAACCCGATCGGATGGCCGCGCTCGGCATCGCGCCCTCCACCGTGCGCGATGCGCTGGCCCGCAACAACTACCTGTCGGCCGTCGGGCAGACCAAGGGATCGATGGTCTCGGTGAACCTCGTCGCGAACACGGACCTCCGGACCGCGGCCGAGTTCCGCCAACTCGTCGTGAAGGACCAGGGCGGCGTCGTGGTCCGGCTCAGCGAGATCGCCGACGTCGTCCTCGGCGCGGAAAACTACGACCAGGACGTGCGGTTCAACGGGGAGTCGGCGACGTTCATGGGCATCTGGGTCCTCCCGACTGCGAACACGCTCGACGTGATCGCGAAGGTGCGCGATGCGATTCCGGAGATCCGGGCGCAGCTTCCTGCGGGCATCCAGCTCGGGATTCCGTACGATTCAACCGAGTACATCAAGGACGCCATCGGCGAAGTGCTCCGCACGCTCACCGAGACGCTCCTGATCGTGATCGTCGTCATCTTCCTGTTTCTCGGCTCGTTTCGATCGGTGCTGATCCCAATCGTCGCGATCCCTGTGTCGCTCATCGGCGCCGTGTTCCTCATGGCGATCGCGGGCTTCACGGTCAACCTGTTGACGCTTCTGGCCATCGTGCTCTCCGTCGGGCTCGTCGTCGACGACGCCATCGTGATGGTGGAGAACGTTGAGCGTCATCTACACGAGGGCAAGCGGCCCGTGCAGGCGGCGATCGACGCCGCGCGTGAGCTGGTGGGACCCATCATCGCGATGACGATCACGCTGGCCGCCGTGTACACCCCGGTGGCGATTCAGGGCGGCCTGACCGGCTCGCTGTTCCGCGAATTCGCGCTGACCCTCGCGGGCGCGGTGCTCGTATCGGGCGTCGTCGCACTCACGCTCTCGCCGATGATGAGCGCGAGGCTGCTCCGCGCCGGCGACACCGAGCGCGGCTTTGCCGGCTGGACGACGCGCCGCTTCGACGCGGTGCGTCGAGGCTACGGTCGGGCGCTCGCATCGACCCTGCGCTACCGGCCGGTCGTGCTCACGGTCTGGATCGTCGCGGCGCTGCTCATTGTGCCGTTCTACCTGTTCTCGCAGCAGGAGCTCGCGCCGTACGAGGATCAGGGGTTCTTCTTCGGCTTCGTCCAGTCGTCCGCAAACGCGACACTCGATCAGACGAAGCTCTTCGCCGACCAGATCTACGACGTCTATCGATCGTTCCCGGAAAGCGGCAGCATCTTCCAGCTCACGACGCCGAGCGGGGGGTTCGGCGGGATGACGACCAAACCCTGGAGTCAGCGAACGAAAACGACGCAGCAGCTCCTGATGGAGTCGATGGGTCCGCTGTCGAAAATTCCTGGCATCCGGGTCATTCCGCAGGCGCCGCCGCCGCTTCCGGGCGGCGGCAATTTCCCGGTGGATCTGGTCATCGCGTCGGCCGCCGAGCCCCAGCAGTTGACCGAGCTCGCAGACACGCTCGTGAAGAAGGCCTTTGCGAGCGGGCTGTTCATTTTCGCCGACGCGGACGTGAAGTTCGACCAGCCGCAGACCGAGGTTGTCTTCGACCGCGACAAGCTGCGGTCGCAGGGCGTCGATCTGAGCCAGGCCGGGCGCGACCTCTCGGCGCTGCTCGGCGCCAACTACGTCAACCGGTTCAGCATCGACGGCCGCAGCTACAAGGTCATCCCGCAGGTGGCGAGGGCGGAGCGGCTGAGCGCGGATCAGCTCTCCCAGATCTACGTCACCGGTTCACACGACAAGCTGGTGCCCCTGTCAACGTTCGCGTCGCTGCGCACGACCACGGAGCCACGCGAGCTGAAGAAATTCCAGCAGCTCAACGCCGTGCGCATCCAGGGCGTGATTCCGCCGCCGGTGCCGCTTGACAAGGCGCTCAGCTATCTCGAGACCGAGGCGAAGGCGATCCTGCCGCAGGGCTTCACGATTGACTACGCCGGGGAGTCGCGGCAGCTGCGGACTGAGGGGAGCAAGTTTCTCGGCACGTTCCTGCTGTCGGGCGTGTTGATCTATCTCGTGCTGGCGGCGCAGTTCGAGAGCTTTCGGGATCCGTTCATCGTGCTCGCAGGGTCGGTGCCGCTTGCCGTGTCCGGCGCGCTGCTGTTCTCGTTTCTCGGCACGACGACCCTGAACATCTACAGCCAGGTCGGCCTGATCACGCTCGTCGGCCTCGTCTCGAAGAACGGCATCCTCATCGTGCAGTTCGCGAACGAACTGCAGGCGATCGGACGCGACAAGCTCACGGCCGTCGCGGAAGCGGCGTCCACACGACTGCGGCCGATTCTGATGACAACGGCAGCGACGGTGGTCGGGCATTTCCCGCTGGTGCTCGCGACGGGACCCGGCGCCGGCGCGCGAAACAGCATCGGCATCATGCTGGTCACGGGGATGATCATCGGCACCGCGTTCACGCTGTTCGTCGTGCCGTCCATCTACGTGCTCCTGGCCCGCTCGCGACACGTTGTCGCCGTGCGCGAGCCCGGCATCATCGTTCCGGAACTGGCGGAGGCATCATGATCACGAGAACAACCATCGCTGCTGTGGCCGTCGCGATGCTTGCGGCCGGCCGAGCTGCGGCGCAGACCGCGACGAATGCGCAGGACAGTCCGCGCTCAGCGTCAGTCCTGACGCTCACCGTGGAAGACGCCGTGCGGCGGGCGGTCGAACACAATCCCGATCTCACGGTCGTACGCCTCGGGACAGACGTTCAGGCGGCGCAGGTGGGCGAGAGCCGAACGGCGTATGCGCCGTTGTTCTCGACGAGCCTCGGCCGGTCAAGCAATGCCGCGCCGCCTGCCAACGCGCTGCTCGGTGGCACGACCGTCGACACGCGCGACTGGTTCACCTCGAGCGGGATCCGCCAGCGCGTCCCATGGGGCAACGGCACCTGGAGCGTTTCGTGGGACGCGGCGCGGACGACCAGCAACAGCCCGTTGAACAGTTTCGATCCGAGCCTCGAGTCGGGTTTCGCGATCGCGTTCTCGCAGCCGCTCATCCGCGACCGTAAAATGGATGTCGCGCGGCAGCAGTACCTGATCGCGAAGCGCAACCAGGCAACGTCAGAGATCCAGTTCCGGGAAGCCGTCGTGGGAACCGTGGCGGCGGTCAAACAGGCGTACTGGACGCTCAAGGCGCTGCGCGCCAACGAAACGGTCCAGGAGCAGTCGCTGGCGCTCGCCGAACAGCTGGCGAAGGACAACGCCACTCGTGTCCGGCTTGGCAACGCCCCACCAATCGACTCGGTGCAAGCCGACGCGGAAGTCGCGGATCGCCGCGAGAACTTGATTCGCGCGCGTGCGGCCGCCGACGACGGGGAGGATCGTCTGAGACGCCTCATCATCGACCCGACCGACGCGTCGTTCTGGCAGCTGCGGCTCGACGCGGTTGACGATTCGACCGGCCGGCTGCCGCCACCGGATGTTGACGCGATTGTCGCGAAAGCGATCGCCGATCGTTCCGATGTCGCGCGCGCGCGGAATGACGTCGCGATTGCCGAGACGAATGTCGAGTTCTACGCCAACCAGCGGCTGCCGGACGTGCGTCTCGAGACCTCGTATCGCGGAGCCGGCCTCGGCGGCGCGCAGTTGTTGCGCACGGGCGCGTTCCCCGGGACTGTCACCGGCACCGTCACGTCGGGGTTCGGCGGGGTGCTCGGGCAGGCGTTCGGACCTGACTACCCGACGTGGAGCCTCGGTGTGACCGTCAATTACCCGGTGGGCCGCAGCTTCGAGCAGGTCAGGCACGTCCAGGCGGAGGTCGAGCGGCGCCAGGCGGTGGCCCGCGTGGCGAGCCTGCAGCTCGACGTGGCGGTCTCGATCCGGCAGGCGGCGCGTCAGGTGCGGAGCGCGGCGGAGCGCGAAGACGCCGCGGGCGCGGCCGCGACGCTGGCGCGGGAGCGGCTCGATTCCGAACAGCGGCGGTACGCCGTCGGCCTCTCAACGAGCTTCCTCGTGACGCAGGCGCAGCGCGACCTGCTCCAGGCGGAGGTGAATCTCCTCCAGGCGACGCTTGACTACCAGTCTTCGCTCGTGAACGTCGAGGCGCTCCAGCTATCGCCGGCGCTCTCGGGGCCGGGCGCGGTCACCCTTACGGGCGGGGCGGTGCAGCCGGTACCGACCGCGGCGCCGCGCGGAATCTTCCGGGGAACTGTGGGAGGGCAGCCATGAGCGCAACCGATTGCCCAGCCGACATCGAGGGCTCGGTCGATCTACTCCGTACGATTGCCGCCGTCCTCGATATCCGTTCGGTGTTTCCGCAGGTGTCGGAGATTGCCGCGAAGGTCATCCCGCACGATCTGCTCACGATGACCTTCGACGACGGCCATGGACGGATGCTGGTCGAGGCGGCGTCGACGAAGGCGCTGACGGGGCTGACGCGGTTCACTCGCGCTGACGTCGCCGAGCCCGAGGAAGGATTCGCCATCTACGGTGACCTCACGACGGATGCGCTGCCGGTCGTGGAGCCGGCGGACATGCGTGAGCGGATCGTGGCCGCCGGATTCCGCTCTCTCCTCGTCGTCAAGACGCGCGCGCGGCAGCAGTGGCTGGGCCTGACGTTCTGGTCGAAGCGCCTGCACGCGTTCTCCCGGGCGAACGTCCCACCGGCGCGGCGCGTCGCGGACTATGTGGCGTTGGCCGTCTCGCACGAGCAGCTTGCTGAGGTCGCACGGCAGGCCGCGGAAGCGCACGCGCGGGCTGAGCGACTCGAGGCTCGTGTGCAATCGCTGACGGCGGAGCTGCACTCGCGCAGCGACCATTCACGGGACCATGTACGGATCATTGGCAGCTCGGCGGCGTGGAAGGACATCCTCACCCGGGCGACGCAGGTCGCCGAGACCGACACGACAGTGCTCCTGACGGGCGAATCGGGGACTGGTAAAGAAGTGGTCGCGAGATTCATCCATCGGGCGTCGCCGCGCAAGAACGGTCCGTTCGTCGCGCTGAACTGCGCCGCGCTCCCGGACCAGCTCCTCGAGTCGGAGCTCTTTGGATACGAGCGCGGGGCCTTTACTGGCGCGCAGCAGCCGAAACCGGGGCAGATCGAGCTTGCGGCCGGCGGCGTGTTGTTTCTCGATGAGGTCGGGGAGATGAGCCACTCGGCGCAGGCAAAAGTCCTGCGCGTGCTACAGGAGCGCGAATTTCAGCGCTTGGGCGGTGTGCGCGTCCAGAAGGCGAACGTGCGCGTCATCGCCGCCACGAACCGGGATCTCAGGATGGCCGTGGAGCGCGGTGACTTCCGCGAGGATCTGTACTATCGCCTGTGCGTGTTCGACATTCCGCTGCCGCCGCTGCGCGAACGCGCCGACGACATCCTGGAGTTGTGCACCGTGTTCCTTGAGGATATCGCGCGCACATTCGGCCGTCCGCCGGCCGGTCTCACGCGTGATGCACGCGAGGCGTTGTTGCGACACGACTGGCCCGGGAATGTCCGGGAGCTGCGCAATGCGCTCGAGCGAGCGGCAATTCTGTGCGCAGGCGGTCTGATACGCGCCGAGCACCTGTCATTGGAATCCCGCGCCCGATCGAAGGCCGTTCAAGCCACCGACCTGAACGTCGTCGAGCGCGACATGATCGAGCACGTGATGCTGGAGTGCCGGGGGAACAAGTCCAAGGCGGCCAAGAGTCTCGGTCTGTCTCGCACGCAGCTGTACGTGCGGCTTCGCAAGTACGATCTCGACCAGCCGGCTGCGGCGTTCTAGGCGAGCTGACGACTCTTTAAGGCGGGCTGAAGACTCATGGCCGCGTGCAGTTGCCTACGCCCTCGATCTCTAGCGACCTGTACAAGCCTTAAGAATCTTGATTTGGGGCGAGGCAGCTGCACGCGACCATGAGTCTTCGGCCCAGTTCAGAGTCTCCTGCCCCACGCTGAAACTAGCGGTCACGTTGCAGATGAATGCGGCGGATGATGAAGTCCGCCAGCTGCGCCGGCGGCGTGTCTTGAGAAGGCACGCCAGAACGGTCAGGGTCCGCGATGATGTAAGAAAGCTCGTCATCCGATACCGTCGCGAACGTCGGACCGGCCGCGGCTGGAATCGAGGCGTCGATGATCGTCGCGGCGGTCACGGCACGCCCGGACGCGTCCAAACTGAATCGGACAACGCGACGCGATCCGTTGGCGTCGCTCTCCACTGTCAGGAGCGCATTTCGGTGCCATCGGAGGCGTTCGATCACCCCGAACTCCAGCCCCGCTGGCGCGACGACCGGCAAGACGGTTCCGCTCCGGAGATCGACTCTGGCGACGCCCGCAGCATGAGCCACGTAAACCGTCAGCTCATCGCTGGTAGCCGCAACGCTTGCGAGCCCTGGGAGGGCCATCTTGGGGAGTGGCTCCAGGCTCGTTCGTCCCGGTCGAAGCACGAAGAGCCTGCTGCCCAGGCTATCGAGGGCCAGGACGACACCGGCGTGACTCACCGCGAGGTCGATGATCTTCAGCGGCTCGAGTTTCGCGGCCACGGGGAACGCCCGGAGCAGCCGCCCGGACACGAGCTGCAACTTGTGGAGGGCCCAGTTGGAGCCGTCCGGGATTCCCGTGGCCACCCACAGGTCGCCGCGCCGGCCGTCAACCTCGATGGCCGCGATCTCGCGAAAACCGGCGGAGTCGGCCCTTACCAGGTCGTCCGTATGGTCGGCGCCCTCCCTGACGACAAGCAGTTTACGGCCATGGTGATCGCCCACGACGAATCGACGCGAGACGGCGTCGTAGGCGAGTCCGCCCGCCGCAAAGCGTGGCGTCGAGACACGAACGGGCTGCTCAACCGTCTCTGGCGCGAATGCCATGAGATCGGACGCGTCCGGTCGAGGCGCAGGGAGGGCCGGCGCACCAGACGGCGCGCGAGCTGAACCGGCGGGGAGGCTTGCGATCCGGATCTGCTCGATCGCCGTTGCAACCTCCGTCCAGCCGGGCAGTGCACGCGTACGCTGGAAGTCGTCGCTCGTGTCGGCATCCGTTGCGACGCCCATCGCGGCGAGCCGTTCGAGCATGATCAACGCGTCATGCGGCCTGCCGCTCAGGCACTGTGCGCGCGCCAGCAGATACATCAACGCGGGATCCTTTGACGGGCCCGTCTGCACCGCGCGCCACGCCAGGTCATGGAACGCCTCGTAGTCGCGCCGCTCGGCCGCGTCGAGGGCAAGCCGCTGACACTCGCGCCATTCGCGGCACGCCGTTGAAGGGGGTGGTTGGGAAGCCCGCCCCAACGCGCGGCCTGGGGCGTGCGCGAGCAAGATGGGCAGAACGATCGCGGACACGATCAACGGGTTTGTCATCGACGACGACCAGTCTACGCTAAGCGATTCCGAAACTTGACCCCACCTGCGTGCATGACGTATAAGCTTCGGGTCTGGTGCTTTTGGGAAGCCGGTGAAATTCCGGCACGGCCCCGCCACTGTGAGTGCCGAGGGTTCGAGCAGTTCGCCACTGGAGACCGTCTCTGGGAAGGCAGCTCGCACCTGTTGACGCACGAGTCAGGAGACCGACCAGACGCTCGCATCAGTTCAATCGACTTCGAAGGGAGAGTCGATGGGCGCCGTGACCTCACGCGTCTCCGCTTCTTGTCTGCACTCCGTTCGACCATCGACATGGTGACCCTTGTCCTGGGAGGCGTGCGGAGCGGCAAGAGTCGCTATGCGCAATCGGAAGCCGCTCGTTTCAGCCGTGTCACGTTCGTCGCCACCGCCCGACGATCTGACGAAGAGATGCGGCGGAAGATCGCCGCGCACCGGCGCGAGCGCCCGGCGGGGTGGAAGACCGTCGAGGTGTCGACGGCACTCGACGCGGTCATTCGACGGGAAGGGCAGAAGGCTGAGGTGCTCCTGGTCGACTGCCTCACGACGTACTGTGGAGAGCTGATCTCGCGGAGCCGGAGTGAATCGGTCCGGCGCGGTCAGGTCGAGGGGCTCGTGGAGGCGATCCGCGCAACGCCGGCGTCGGTGTTCATCGTGTCCAACGAAGTGGGCTCTGGTGTTGTGCCCGCGTTCAAGAGCGGCCGTCTCTTTCGCGACCTGCTCGGCGAGATGAACCAGGCAATCGCGCGCGTCGCCGATCGGGTCGTGTTGCTCGTGGCGGGTGTTCCGATTGCCATCAAAGGGTCGTTGTCATGAGCGCGGCGACTGTCACCGAAATCTACCTCGTGCGCCACGGTGAGACCGACTGGAACCGCGAGCGGCGACTTCAAGGCAGGATCGACACGCCGCTCAATCGGATCGGTCTGGCGCAGGCGCATCAGGTCGCGGAGCGGTTTCGCGCGTTGACCGGCGCGACGGTCGTCACGAGCCCATTGGCGCGGGCCCTGAACACAGCGGGCGCGATTGCCCGCGCGAATCGCTCGGCACTTGTGATCGATCCGCTGTTGGCCGAAATCGATCACGGCTCGTGGTCGGGTGTCACGCTTCCCACCATCGAGCGCGCGTGCCCTGGCGCCGTCATCAACGGTCATATTCACACCGCCGCGCTTGATGTCAGCCGTGCGGAGCCTCTCGCCGCCGCGTACTGCCGGGCCTCGACCGCGCTCCGACGACTCGTGTCGGCGTCACGCGGTGGCCCCGTCGTTGTCGTGAGTCACGGGGTCATCAACGCTCTCCTGATGTGCGCCGCCGTGGGGATTGCTCCGGTGCACATGGATCAATTCGCGCAGCCGAACGGGGGCGCGTATCGGCTTTTCTTTCGACGGCGTGTGCTCATCGCGGTCGAATGCGCACCGCGTCAGGTGACCTCATGACAGCGGGCCGCCGGGCGATCGTGATTGCTGGACCGGCCAGTGGCGTGGGGAAGACGACCATCGCGCTCGGTTTGATGGCGGCATTTCGCCGGCGTGGGCTCGCCGTCCAACCGTTCAAGTGCGGCCCGGACTTCATCGACACGGGACACCATACGCGCGTCAGCGGCCGTCCGTCGCGGAATCTCGACGGCTGGATGTTGTCGGGTGAAACGAATCGCGCGCTGTTCGCCGAACACGCAGCGACCGCAGACATCGCCATCGTCGAGGGCGTGATGGGGCTGTTCGATGGGGCCAGGAATGCGGGAGAGGGCAGCACGGCCGCTCTGGCGAAGCATCTGCGGCTGCCCGTGTTGTTTGTCGTGGATGCGTCAAAGATGGCGGGCAGCGTTGCGGCGCTGGTCCGCGGTTTCGAGACCTTTGATCCGGCCGTACGTGTCGGCGGTGTTGTGTTCAACCAACTGGGCAGCGCGGGGCACTACGGCCTCGTGCGAGACGCCCTCGAGCATGCAGGCTGTGCTCCAGCCGTGGGGTACCTCCCCAAGGATGCTTCCCTCCGTATTCCAGAGCGGCACCTGGGTCTCTACACCGCGCACGAAGACGTGTTGTCGGCGACAGCGCTCGACCACCTCTCGTCGCTGATGGAGCAGTTCGTCGACCTCGATCGCGTGCTCGACATCGCCGCGCTCGAGGAGACGTCTGACGCACCTGCCGATCGGTCACCGGTTGTCGCGGAGACAGTACGCATCGCCGTCGCGCGCGATTGCGCCTTCTGTTTCTATTACGAAGACAACCTCGATGCGTTGCGTGCCGCCGGCGCGGAGCTCGTCGAATTCAGTCCGTTGACCGACCGCCTGCTGCCAGACGGCACGGATGCGCTCTACATCGGTGGCGGTTATCCGGAACTGTACGCCACGCAACTCTCAGCGAACGAGTCCATGCGGAACGCGATCGCGCAGTTCGTCGAGAGTGGCGGGGCAACGTATGCGGAATGCGGCGGTTTGATGTACCTCGGCCGCCATCTTCGCCTGCGAGACGGCGGCGACCTCGTGCCCATGGTCGGGGTCCTTCCCTTTGGCACGAAAGTGACCGATCGGCTCGTTCGCTTTGGCTATACCGAGGTGTCGTTCAGGTCGGACTGCCTGCTGGGTCGAGCGGGCACAACGGCCCGCGGCCACAGTTTTCATTATTCGACAATCGACGGCGCGCCCGATCTGCCGTGTGCCTATCGCGTGCGCTCGACGCTGTCGGGCATCGAGGGCACGGAAGGGTACGGCGCCGGCAACGTGCTTGCCAGTTATATCCATCTGCATTTTCTGTCGAACCCTGACCTCGCCACGAGTTTCGTTCGCGCCGCGTGCCTGTCGCGGTCACGGGTCCACATGTCGTGAGGACACGCAGGCGGTTGTGGATCGTGGCTGTCGGAGTCGCGTGCGGCGTGGCCGCAAGTGCTGCCGATCGCGAAGTCGTCGACGGGATTGGCCGCCGCCTCCGGGTGCCGTTGACCCCCCACCGTGTCGTGGCGTTAGCCCCGAGTATCACGGAAACGATTTACAGCATCAACGCGGGGGATGCGGTGGCAGGTGTGACTGACTTTACGGACTGGCCTCCGGAGGCCACACAGCGTCCGAGCGTCGGTGGAATCGTGAATCCTTCGATCGAAAGGCTCGTATCACTCCGTCCCGATTTGGTGATCGCTACACGAGAAGCGAATCACATGAATACGATCGACGAACTGGACCGTCTCGGCGTTCCGGTCTTTGTCGTCGATCCCCAGGGACTGGATGGCGTCCTCGAATCGGTCCGCCAGGTCGGACGCGCGCTGAATCGATCGGGCGACGCCGACCGGCTGGTCGATCGACTTCGCGCCCGGCGCGATGCCGTCGTCACACGCGTTCGTGGCCTGGCGCGCCCCCGCGTACTGCTGGTCATCTGGCCTGAGCCCGTCACCACCATTGGCCGGCAGGCCTTCATCACGGATGTGATCAACGCAGCGGGAGGACAGTCGGTGACAGAGGATCTCCCGCAGCAGTACCCGCGGATCAGCCTTGAAGAGGTATTGCGGCGGAATCCTGACTGGTTGCTGCTTCCGGCGAACGGGCACCAACCGATCTCGCTCGCGGACCTTGAAAAGCGCCCCGGCTGGGACCGCCTTGAAGCCGTGCGCCGTCATCGCGTTCTCTACTACGACGAACGCCTGGACCATTCCAGCCCGCGGGCGTTCGATGCCCTGGAAGACGTCGCCAAACAGCTGCATGCGAACGCGTTTTCGCTGCCGCAGCGCCCAAATAGCCTGGAGAAGCCCTGATGTCGTTCGCGCGTGCACTGCTCGTCGTGGTAACCGTCGTACTCACCGCCTTCCTCGCCAGTTCCGCACACGCGGCGGACGATTGCGCCGCGGCTGTAACCGGCCGTGTACTGGATCCCCTCGGAGGCGCCATCGGGCGTGCGAAGGTCACGCTCATCCGCGACGAGCAGCCCGTCACGGAAGCGATCACTGACGAATCGGGGCATTTCACGGTCTGCTCCAAGGAGTCGGGCCGGTATCAGGTTCGCGTGGAGGCGGCAGGTTTTCAATCGCGCGATACGGATCCGATGTTCGTGGCCGGCGGCGATCGAGTGTCGCTCGACATCACGCTTCCCATCGGACTGGTGGCGCAGCAGGTCGTCGTCTCGGCCACCGCGACGATGTTGCCAGATTCGCAAGTGGGCGCATCGGTGACAGTCCTCGATCAAGGCCTGCTCGAGTCCCTGGGCAAGCCCGATCTCCTGGAAGCGTTGCGGTTGGTGCCTGGAGCGCAGGTCGTGCAGACCGGCCAACGAGGCGGCCTGACGTCTCTGTTCGTTCGAGGCGGCAACTCCAACTTCAACAAGGTGATCATCGACGGCGTACCGGTCAACGACATCGGCGGCAGCTTCGACTTCGCCAACCTGCCGGTGACGGGCGTGGAGCGCGTTGAGGTCCTCCGGAATCCGAACAGCGTGCTTTATGGCGCCGATGCGCTGGCGAGCGTCGTCAACATCACGACGCGGCGCGGCACGTCGCGCGTACCGGAGCTCTCGTACGCGGTCGACGGTGGCAATCTCGGGACGGTGCATCAGGACGTGTCGGTCGGCGGCGCGAACGGGCGATTCGACTACTTTTCGGCGTTCTCCCATTTCGATACGCAGAACAATGTGCCCAACAGCGCCTATCACAATGGCACGTATGCGGGAACGTTCGGATGGACGATCAGCCCGGTGACGCACCTGGCCGTGACCGGGCGCCGTACCGGCACCGATCAGGGCGTGCCGAACGCGTTCGATTACTACGGCATCGCGGACGATTCGTCCCAGACGAATCACGATACGTACGTGGCCGCCGCGCTACAGACTCAAACGACGCCTCGTTGGGCGCAGACCGTGCGGTTCACGTCAGCGGATCTGCGTTATCACTTCGTGAATCCCACGCCGACCGGCGATCCGTTCGATCCGTTTGGATTCGGCCCGAACTATCTGGGTCAGACCGTCACCATTCACGGTGCGAACGGCACGAGCGCGACGGGGCGCGCGATTCTCGACTTCGCGGGGCAATATCCCCAGACATTCGATTCGAGCACGTCGCGGCGTGCGCTGACCGTACAGACCGATTACGCGCTCTCGAGCCAGGCGAGCCTTTCGGGCGGCGGTCGCTTCGAAGACGAGACCGGCTTCACCGACTCGGGTACGCGGTCGACGACCACGCGGCATAACGGCGGCGCGTTTGTGGAGGCGCGCGGCGCGCTCGGTGAGCGGGTCTATGTTGCGGGGGGTGTCGGCCTGGATCACAACGCCGTGTTCGGCCTTGCTGCCACCCCACGCGTGTCCGTCGCCACTTACCTGAGACGCCCGTCCGACCACGGGATCCTCGGGGACACGAAGCTGACGTTCAACGCGGGCACCGGGATCAAGGCGCCGAGCATCTCCCAGCAAGCGTCGTCTCTCTTCGGCTTGCTCAGCTCCGCGTCGCCCACGCTCACCTCGACGCTCGGCGTGTCGCCGATCGGACCTGAGCGCAGCCGCAGTGTGGACTTCGGTATCGAGCAGGGATTGTGGCATCAGCGCGCCAGGGCGCGGGTGACGGCGTTCGATGGTCACTATGACGATCTGATCGAATTCCTCAGCAAGAGCGCCCTGGTGTTGTACGGCGTGCCGCAGACCGTCGCCGCCGCGACCTCGTTCGGCGCGTACGTGAACTCGTCGTCGTACCGCGCACACGGTCTGGAGATATCGATGGACGGCAAAGTGGGATCGCACGTGATCCTGAGCGGTCAGTACACGTATCTCGACGCCGTAGTGACGCAGTCGTTCGCGAGCAGCGCGCTCCGTCCGGCCATCAATCCCGCCTATCCAGGCGTGCCCATCGGCGCATTCGCACCATTGGTGGGAGGCCGGCCGTTTCGCCGTGCACCGAACACGGCCAGCGTGTACGCCGCGCTGGTCGCGAGCCGGGCGCAGGTGTCGGTCACAGGCAATTTCGTCGGCCGCCGCGACGGCAGCACGTTCCTCAGCGATGCGTTTGGGGGGAACTCGCTGCTGTTGCCGAATCGCGATCTCGCGGCCGCATATCAGAAAGTCGACGTGAGCGGCGAATACAGGTTGCGTCGCCGGATTCGTCTGTACGCGACGGTCGAGAATGCGTTGAACCAGCACTACGAAGCAGAGGTCGGGTTTCCGGCGCTTCCGGCGACGATCCGGACCGGCGTTGCGCTGACGCTCGGCGGAGCCAGGGAGTCGCGCGAATGAGCGTGTCGGCGCCTGCGGGGATCGTGGCAGCGGGCGAAGGCAAGCGAACCAGATCCGCAACGTTCTCGCGAACGGACGAATCGGCCTGGCGATTCCGCGCGGCGCTGCTCGCGCTCGGCGTGGCGCTGGTTGCGTCGGTCATCGTCGCCGCGTCCGTCGGAGCAGTGGCGGTCCCGCTGAAATCGGTCGCGGAGATTCTGCTCCATCGGGCCGGCCTGTGGCCGCACCCGCTCTCGTGGTCGGCGACGGACGCCACGATCGTGCTCGATGTCCGGTTGCCCCGCGTGATCACGGCCGCGCTGATCGGGGCGGCCTTGTCGGCGGCGGGCGTCCTGTTTCAGGCGCTCTTGAGGAATCCGCTCGCGGACCCGTACTCGATTGGCACGTCTGGCGGCGCCGCACTCGGCGCGACGGTCGGCGTCGTGCTGTCGGCGCGTCTTGGCGCCGGCTGGGTTGGCGTGCCAGCGTTGGCGTTTGTCGGGGCGATCGGCACGACGCTGCTCGTCTATTCGCTCGCTCGCGTCGGCGGGAAGACTCCGGTCGTAACGTTGCTGCTGGCGGGGCTCTCGGTCAGCGTGATCCTCGGTTACTCTGTGTCGCTGCTCCTGCTGATGAGCGATCGGCTCCAACGCGACCTGCGCATCCTTTATGTATGGCTGCTCGGCGGCGTGACGACCGCACCGTGGTCGCACGTGGGCGTCATCGCCGTAATTGTGGTCGCCGGCTGTGGCGGCGCGCTCGGGCGCGCGCACCGTCTCAACGCGCTCGCGCTCGGTGATGAGGCCGCGGCGTCCCTCGGGTTACGCGTCGAACGCGAACGAGGGATCGTGATCGTAATCGGCGCGCTCTTGACGGCCGCGGCGGTGGCCGGGGGCGGCGTGATCGGGTTTGTGGGCTTGATTGTGCCGCATGTGGGGCGGGTTCTGGTCGGACCGAATCATGACCGGCTGTTGCCGGTGTCGATTCTCGGCGGCGGCATGTTTCTCGTCCTCGCCGATCTCGTCGCGAGGGTCGCGCTCGCACCCGCGGAAATCCCGCTTGGGATCGTGACCGCGTTCACGGGTGGACCGTTGTTTCTCTACCTGTTGCGGCGAATGAAGCAAGGCTACCGGTTCTGAGATGGCTGTCGTCCACCTGCGCGATGCCAGCTTTTCGTATGGCGACCGTCGCGTACTCGATCACGTTTCGCTGCGCCTCGACCCCGGTGAACGCGTGGCAGTCATCGGGGCGAACGGCGCGGGCAAGACGACGCTGCTCAAGGTGATTGGCGGTCTGCTCCATGTTGGCTCCGGGTCGGTGCAGATCGATGGCGTCGACGTCGCGGCGATTCCGAGGTGGCGGATCGCGAGGCTCGTTGCCGCGGTGCCGCAGGAACTGGTCATCCCGTTCTCGTTCACGGTGCGTGACATGGTGGAACTTGGCCGGACCGCGTATATCGGTCTCTTCGGTGGGTTCACTGCCGTGGACCGCTCCGCCGTCGACCAGGCACTGCATGTGACGGACTCGACGTGTCTCGCCTCCCGCGGCGTCAACGAGTTGAGCGGCGGGGAGCGGCAACGTGTGCTGGTGGCCATGGCGCTGGCGCAGGAGCCGCGTATTCTCCTGCTGGACGAGCCCACGCAACGGCTGGACCTGACGCGCCAGGCAGACATCCTCGATGTCATTCGAGACGTGAGCGCGGAACGCGGGCTGACGGTTCTGGCGGCCATTCACGATCTCAATCTCGCGGGTCTGTATTTCGATCGATTGATCGTGTTGTCAGGCGGGGCGATCGTGGCCGATGGCGCGCCGCGCGAGGTCATGAAGGCCGAGGTACTCGAACCCGCCTACGCCGGCCGGTTGCGTTTCATGTCGGTCGCCGGGTCGGCGACACCGATCGTTCTCCCCGAACCCAAATCGCTGGTGGCCCGATGAAGGAGGCCTGATGAGTATTGCGACGAAGCGCGGCGACACGGGCGAGACGAGCCTCGCGGGCGCGGTACGCGTCTCGAAGGGCCATTTGCGCGTCGAGGCGTACGGCACCGTCGACGAACTCAACACGTTCATGGGTCTCGCGCGCGTCATCACAGATGACGCGAACGTGAAGGAGTTGGTCAAGAAGCTCCAGCGTGAGCTCTTTGCTGTCGGATCGGCGCTTGCGACAGCGCCCAACGGCAGCAAGAAGGAACCGCCGGTGACGAACGAGATGGTCGAGGCCCTGACCGCTGAGGTCCACCGGATCGAAGCGATCGACGGCGTCCTCGCCGACTGGTCGATCCCGGGCGAGCATCCCGCGTCCGCGGCGTTCGATGTGGCGCGGACGGTGTGCCGGCGTGCTGAACGGCAGGTCGTCCGGCTCATCGAATCGGGGGATCGCGTGAATCCTCAGATTCTCGCGTATCTGAACCGGTTGTCGGATCTGCTGTGGCTCCTCGGACGGCTGATCGAAAAGCAAGCGGGCCTCGACGCACGGCTGCGCGACGAGAAGACCCCGGGCGCCCGCTGGTCGCGGGCGTGGTGATGCCCATGAAGCCTCCGATTCCGGGTCCCATGAGCCTGTTCAGCGACGCCGAACGCGATGCAGTGTACCGCGCGATCTATGAGCGTCGCGACGTGCGGTCCCGTTTTATCGCGGCGCCATTGCCCGAGGAGGTGCTCGCGCGAATCCTCGACGCCGCGCATCACGCGCCGTCGGTCGGATTCATGCAGCCTTGGGAGTTCATCGTCATCACGGACGCGAGCGTGCGCCTGGCGGTCCGCCAGCAATTCGAGGCGGCCAACACACGCGCCGCGGCGGCGTACGCCGGCGAGCGTCGAGACCTCTACGATCGGCTGAAGCTTCAGGCGATCGAGGACTCCGCCGTGAATCTGTGCGTCACCTGCGACCCGACGATCGCGCGTGGACACGGGCTCGGGCGGCAAACCATGCCAGAGACCGCGATGTATTCGGCGGTCTGCGCGATTCAAAACTGCTGGCTTGCCGCGCGCGCAGAAAACGTGGGGGTGGGTTGGGTGAGCATCGTCGAGGTGGACGCGCTCCGGCAGATCCTCGCGATCCCGGACCGCATCGTTGTCGTGGGTTATCTGTGTCTCGGGTACGTCTCGGGCTTCGACGCGGAGCCAGAGCTCGAGGCGAAGGGCTGGGAGCAGCGCGTGGCGCTCGCCGACGTCCTCCACTTCGATCGCTACGGCGCAACCGATCCGCCGCGTGCGGAGGCGCTCGCCCGGCGGTCCAACCGGGGCACGGCGAAGGGCGTCCGCTGACATGGCCGCGCGGGCGCTCATGGTGCTCGGCACCGCCTCGCACGTCGGCAAGTCTCTGATCACCGCCGCGCTGGGCCGAATCCTGTCGGACCGCGGCTTCCGCGTCGCGCCCTTCAAAGCGCAGAACATGGCGCTCAACTCGGCGGCGACGGTCGATGGTGGGGAAATCGGGCGTGCGCAGGCGCTCCAGGCAGAAGCGTGTCGGGTGGCCGCAATCGTCGACCTGAACCCGATCCTGATCAAGCCAAGCTCAGACACCGGCGCTCAGGTTGTGGTGTGCGGCCGGGTGTGGGGCCAGGTGACGGCGCGCGACTATCACCAGCGCCGGGTGGAGGAGCTCTTTCCACTCGTCCTCGAGTGCTACCGCCGGCTGGCTTCGGCCCACGACATCGTCGTTCTCGAGGGCGCGGGATCCCCGGCGGAAATCAATCTGAAAGCGCACGACATCGTGAACATGCGTATGGCGGCTGCCGCCGATGCGGCGTGCCTGCTCGTCGGAGACATCGATCGCGGCGGTGTGTTTGCCTCGCTGCTCGGCACGATGGCGCTGTTGGACCACGGTGAGCGCCGGCGTGTGCGCGGCTTCGTCATCAATAAGTTTCGCGGAGATCCCGACCTGCTCGCGCCGGGTGTCGCGATGATCGCGCGCCGGCTCAGACGCCCGTGTCTGGGGGTCGTTCCGCACCTGCCCGGGATCGGTCTCGACGAGGAGGATAGCGTCGCGCTCGAGGATCGACGGACAGTGGCGCGCGTCTGGCGCGGAGCGGCTGATCCGAGCAACTCCGGCCGTCCGCTGCGCGTCGGCGTGATCGCGTTGCCGCACATGGCGAACTTCACCGACTTTGATCCACTGGCGGCTGAACCGGCCGTGCAACTGGCGTATCTGGAGCGAGTCGGTGACCTGCAGGAGGCGGACGTCGCGATAGTGCCCGGGACCAAGCAGACCCTCGATGACCTCGCATGGCTGCGACGATCGGGATTCGCCGCGGCGTTGGAGTCGCGCGCGGCCGAGCGACGGCCCATCGTGGGGATTTGTGGCGGTCTCCAGATGCTCGGCGAGCAGGTCCGTGATCCGGCGGCGGCTGAAGGCGGGGGAGCCGCGACGGGTCTGGCCCTGTTGCCGATTGCGACCGAGTTGCGGGTCACGAAGACGACTGTCAACGCATCGGCATCGTGGGCCGACCTCCATCTCTTCGGACAGCCGATGGGTCCGATCGAGGCGCGTGGCTACGAGATTCACATGGGCGAGACGGCCTACGCCGGGGGCGCACGGCCGTTCGCTCAGGTCCATCGCGCCGGGGCGCGCGGCACGGTGGACGATGGCGCGATCGCGCAGGATGAACGCGTCATCGGCACGTATCTGCATGGGCTGTTTGACGCGGACGGCTTTCGCCACGCGTTCCTCACGGCGGCCCGTGCGGTCTGCGGCCTCGCGCCACCGACTCAAGTCGCGTACGTAGCCGCGGAGCGCGACGCCCGGATCAATCGATTGGCCGCTCACGTCGAGCGGTCGCTCGACGTGGACACGCTGCTCGCGTGGGTCGGACTGCCGGTCCGGTGCGAGTTCAGGGCAGAGAGTCGCGCGTGACGGCGGTGACTCTCGGGTGCGCGTACGTGGCCGATCTGCTCTGCGGCGATCCAGAGTGGTTCCCGCATCCCGTCCGTCTGATAGGCCGGCTGACGGCGACGGGCGAGGCTCTGGCGCAACCTGGTCTCGGCTCGGTTCGCCGCGACCTCGTCGCCGGCACGGTACTCAGCCTGATTGTGGTCGCGGCAACGGTGGCGTCAACTGTCGTCGTGATCGTGGCTGCGCGATGGCTCCATCCCTCGCTGGGCTTCGCGGCAGAAGTCATCCTGGCCTGGACCGCGCTCGCGACAGGGTCGTTGCTGGCGGAGGCCCGCCAGGTCCTCCGTGCGCTCGATGATGACGATCTCGTGCGGGCGCGGCAGCGTGTGGCACGGATCGTCGGCCGCGACACCACGACGCTTCACGAGCCCGACGTCTCGCGCGCGCTGATTGAAACACTCGCCGAAAGCACGTGTGACGGGATCGTCGCGCCGCTCTGTTATCTCGCGGTCGGCGGCTTGCCGGCCGCCATGGCGTACAAAGCGATCAATACGTTGGACTCGATGATTGGTCATCGCGAGCCGCCGTATACCTACTTTGGCCGGTGTGCCGCGCGCCTTGATGATGTGGCGAATTTTGTTCCGGCGCGACTGGCGGCTTTGGCTATCGTCCTCGCCGCCGCCGTCACTGGCGGTCATGCCGGGGGAGCGCTGCGCGGGTGGTGGCGAGATCACGATCAGCACGACAGTCCGAACGCCGGACATCCTGAAGCAGCGATGGCCGGCGCCCTCGGCATCACATTGGGAGGCGTGAACCTGTACGACGGCGTGCCGCACCAGAAGCCTCTCATGGGTGCCGGCGCCGCGCCGGCCACGCGCGAGAGCGCTCACCGGGCCTCACGCGTCGTGCTGATCGCCTCGATGATCAGTGGCGCGGCGGCCGTGATCGCACGCGCGCTGGCGAGCGGACGGTGATGACGGTCCGTATGTCCGCCCGACGCTCCGAGCGAGCGCTGCCTCCGGTCCACGGGGGCGACGTCGACGAGGTGGCGCGAACCTTTGGCGTCCCAGCCGATCGTCTGATCGATTTCAGCGCGAACATCAATCCGTTGGGGCCACCGAGGCGAGCCCTGATGCGCCTCGCACGAGAGGCCACGGATCGCTCCGGTCTCACGCGCTACCCCGATCCCGGATATGCCGAGCTCCGTCAGGCACTGGCTGCGGCGTTCCGTGTCGCCGCCGCGGGAGTGACGATCGCGAATGGATCCGTCGCGCTCATTGGCGCGGTCACACGGACGATCGCGCCACGCGAGTGCCTGCTCGCCACGCCCGCGTTCGCGGAATACGCGCGTGCCCTGCGGGCGAGTGGCTGTCGCGTGCGACGCTTTCCGCTGGAGGCGGCGCGCGAATTCGCCCTCGACAGCGACGCATTGATCGAGGCGCTCACGAAGTACCGGCCGCCGATGTGCGTCCTGATCAATCCGCACAACCCATCGGGTGCGCTCATCCCACGACCGCAGATGCTGCGTGTGCTCGATCGCGCCCGGCGTCTGAAGACATGGCTGGTGATCGATGAAGCTTTCATGGATTACGTGCCGGCCGAGACGCTGGTCGCAGAGGCGGTGCGGAGTGAGCGCCTCGTCGTCCTGCGGTCCCTGACCAAGTTCTACGGCATGCCGGCCTTGCGCGTCGGCTATGCCGTCTCAAGTCCCAGCGTGGCCGCGCGCATCGCCGCGCAGCTGCCCCCGTGGCCGGTGACCAGTCTGGCCGCGAGCGCTGCGGTGGAAGCGGTCCAGGACAAGCAGTACGCGCGACGCACTCTCGTGTCGGTCGCGGACCAGCGCCGGTGGTTGTCGCGGGCGCTGGGAGCAACCGGCGTGACCGTCTATCCATCGGCCGCCAACTTTCTGCTGCTGCGGCTCCCCGCCACCGCACCGACCTCTACGCGTGTACGAGCGCGCCTGATCAGCGATTCGGGCGTCATCGTGCGGGACTGCCGAGGGTTTGACGGGTTGTCGAATGGCCGATTCATCCGCGTCGCCGTGCGGCAGCGTGACGAGAATGAACGCCTCGCGCGGGCCCTGGGTTCGGTCCTGGAGGGAGTCACCCATGTTCGCTGATCTCGCGAATGTCGTGCGGCAGATCGAACCGCTCGCCGCGGACTGGATCCAACGGGCGGAACGGCATCAGGCCTCATTGACGAAGCCGCCGGGCAGTCTGGGGCGCCTGGAGGACGTGGCGAATCGCATTGTCGCGATCCAGCGCTCGCTGACGCCCAGCGTCGAGCGGGCGCGCATCGTGGTCTTTGCGGCCGACCACGGCGTCACCGCCGAAGGGGTAGCCCCATACCCATCCGCCGTCACAGGTCAAATGGTCGCGAACTTTCTCGCGGGTGGGGCGGGTGTCAATGCGATCGCGCGAGTGGCCGGTGCCGAGGTGCACGTCGTCGACATCGGAGTGGCCTCCGATCTCGGCCGCGTTGCCGGCCTGCATCAGCGTCGTATCGCGCCCGGCACGCGCAATATGGCGCGCGATCCGGCGATGACCATTGAGCAGGTCAACGCGGCGATGGCGGTGGGCCTTGACATGGGCCGCGACGCGATCGCGGATGGCGTGGACATGATCGGGCTCGGCGAAATGGGGATTGGCAACTCCACGGCGGCGAGCGCGGTCACCGCGGCGCTCACCGGACTGCCCGTAGCAGCCGTGACCGGCCGGGGCACGGGGGCGGACGACCCGATGCTGGCGCACAAGATCCAGGTGATTGAGCAAGCGCTTCAGCGGCACCGACCCGAACCGGCGGACGCGCGCGATGTGCTGACGAAAGTGGGCGGGTTTGAGATCGCCGGCCTCGCCGGCGTCGTGTTGGCGGCTGCGGCGGGCCGGAAGGTGATTGTCACGGACGGCTTCATCGCGACTGCCGCCGCCGCGCTGGCCGTGCGCATGTGTCCGGCAGCGCGCGAGTACCTGTTTGCCGGACATCGTTCACCCGAACCGGGTCACGCCGCCCTCCTGGCGGTGATCGGGCAAGAACCGCTCCTCGATCTGCGCATGCGCCTCGGGGAAGGCACGGGCGCGGCGCTGGCGTTCGTCGTGATCCGCGCGGCGGTGGCCGCATTCACGCAGATGGCCACGTTCGCGTCGGCGGGCGTGAGCAACCGGTCCGATCTCCCGAAGGCCGTCCTGTGATCGCCGAGCTGTCGTGATCGATCGGTTCTTGACGGCCTTGGCGTTTCTCACGCGGATTCCCGTTCGCCGCGCGGCGAGTACGCCCAAGGCGATCGGACAGTCCGCGTCCATGTTCCCCCTGGTCGGCGCGCTCGTGGGGGCCGCGGAGGTCCTCGTCCTCTTGATGTGTCGCCGAGCGCTGCCTCCAATGCTGACCGCGACTGTCATTGTGCTGACGGGCATCATGCTGACGGGGGCGCTGCACCTTGATGGACTCGCGGATACGATGGACGGTTTCGGCGGCGGCCGGACGCGAGACGATGTCCTGCGCATCATGAGAGACCATTCAATCGGGACGTATGGGGCGGTCGCGCTCATCGTGACGCTCCTCTTGCAGATCAGCGCGATTGCGAGTCTCGTGGAGCGCGAAGCGGCAGCCGGCTTCCTCGTGGTCGCACCAGCGGCGAGCCGATGGGCGATGGTCTTGCTGGGCCGGCGGCTGCCATACGCGCGACCTGACGCCGGGTTGGGTCGTGCCCTCACGGATCATGTCCGCGATCGTGAGGTGCTGGTATCGACGGGCCTCGTCCTGGCCATCGCCGTCCTGCTGCAGCGCGGGTCAGGCATCATCAGTCTCGCGCTCACTCTCGCGGTCACCGTTGGAGCCGGCTTCGCCTGTTGGCGCCGGATTGGCGGTATCACCGGTGACACGCTGGGCGCCACCGCCGTGCTGTGCGAGACGATCGTTCTCGTGGCGGCGGTTGGACAATCAGGGCAGCCATAGCTTGCACGGCGCAGGGGCCGAAGACTCATGGCCGCGTGCCATGGCCTCTCAGGCGGGCCTGAAGACTCATGGCCGCGTGCAGTTGCCTCGCCCC
>DASZFS010000363.1:0-2483 GCA_035939575.1 Vicinamibacterales bacterium
GACGACCCTGTCGGCCGACCCGTCGCGCCGGCTCATCGGCGACGACGAGCATGGATGGAGCGAGGCGGGCATCTTCAATTTCGAAGGCGGCTGCTACGCGAAAACGATCCGCATCCGAAAGGAGTCAGAGCCGGAGATCTATGCCGCGACTGAGAGCTTCGGCACGATCCTGGAAAACGTCGTGTACGACCCGCGAACGCGAATCCCCGATTACGACTCCGAGGAAAAGACCGAGAACACGCGCGCCGCCTACCCGGTCGACCTGATACCGAACGCGGTGCTCTCGGGGACGGGCCGGCACCCGAACAACGTGATCTTCCTGTCCGCGGACGCCTATGGCGTACTGCCGCCGGTCGCGCGCCTGGACCAGGACCAGATCCGCTTCTACTTCCTCTCCGGTTACACCGCCAAGGTCGCCGGGACCGAGCGTGGGGTGACTGAGCCCGAGCCAATCTTCAGCACGTGCTTCGCGGCGCCGTTTCTTGTGCTGCCGCCTGAGCGCTACGCCGACATGCTGATCGAGCGCGTCAACAGGCACAACTCAGACGTGTGGATGCTCAACACCGGCTGGGTCGGCGGACCGTATGGAGTGGGCCAGCGGATGTCGATCGCCCACACCCGCGCGATCGTGCGCGCTGTGGTCCAGGGCAAGCTGCACGGCGTGTCGACTCACACCGATCCCGTTTTCGGCCTGCAGATCCCGGACCTGGTGCCCGATGTTCCGACCGAGGTGCTGGATCCGCGGGCGACCTGGTCCGATCCCGACGCCTACGATCGCCAGGCACGGAAACTGCACGCGATGTTCGAGGAGAACATCCACATGATCGGCAAGAGCGCGTCGACCGCCGGCTGATTTGCGGGTCGCCATCGTGGGTAGCCGGCGCTTCTCCGAACCATCTCGTGTCAGCGACTACGTCAACTCGCTGCCGCCGCGGGCGTCGATCATCACAGGCAGCGCGAGCGGGGTCGACGCCGCCGCCACCAAAGCGGCGCGGGCGAAGGGAATCGCCGTGCAGGTGATGCCCGCCAGCTTCGACGAGCTGGCCGACGCGAGCCGGTCGGCCGCGCGCAACCAGCGCCTCGTCGACGCCTGCGACGTGCTGGTTGCGTTCTGGGATGGAACCTCGACCGGCACGCGTGCCACGGTGGAGCGTGCGCTGGACTCAGGCAAAGAGGTTCACGTCTTCCTCCCTTCGCCCGGCTCTTCAGTCACCCCTCCGTAAGATTGCGTCGTGCCCGTGGCGATCGCCGTGCGCGCGCGACTCTTCGCGAGGCTGCGCGAGCAAGCTGGGACCGAAACCGAGACGCTGGAGCTCCCGGCGGGCTCGAGCGTGGCGGACGCGTATGACGCATTGCGGCTGAG
Source organism: Vicinamibacterales bacterium (assembly GCA_035939575.1). Lineage (GTDB taxonomy): Bacteria > Acidobacteriota > Vicinamibacteria > Vicinamibacterales > CAVVIG01 > DATKHR01. The sequence continues at coordinate 1,364 of DASZFS010000363.1, forward strand.
ACACCCCGCGCTTCCGGACCGCAGCGGTGTGCGCGCCGCGCTCAACTTTGAGTTCAACGACTGGACCGCGGAGGTCGCGGACGGGGACGAGGTCGCGTTCATTCCACCGGTTAGCGGTGGGGCCCATGGCGTTGGGGTCTTGTTCGAGCTCACGATGGATCCGCTTGATGCGCGGAGGCTGGAAGCGGCCGTCGCGCACAAGGGCGCCGGTGCGATCTGCACCTTCACCGGGGTGGTGCGCGACACCTCGCGGGGCCGCTCGGTCACGCACCTGGACTACGAGGCTTATGCGGAGATGGCTGTCGCGCAGATGCGGAAGATCGGGGACGAGATCGCCGAGAGGTGGCCCGAGGCGCGGGTTGCGATGGCGCACCGGACAGGAAGGCTGGAGATAGGGGAGGCGTCGGTGGTCGTGGCCGTCTCCTGCCCGCACCGCGCGGAGGCGATCGCCGCCTGCAAGTGGGGGATCGACCGTCTCAAGGAATCCGTGCCCATCTGGAAGAAGGAGCATGCCGCCGACGGCACGTACTGGATTGAAGGCGACGAGGCGCAGCCCACCGCCTGATTTAGCGCATCCGGCTCCCCGTCAGCAAAACGAACCCCAGCATGGTGTTCACCACGGCAAACCCGAAGTTCACGAGCCCGTAGCCGATCACATGAGCCCGCACTGAGACCACCCCGATCACGACGCTGACGCCGGCGAGCACAAACAGCGCATAGCTAACGCGCCGCATCCACAGACGAGTGCTTTCGTTCAGTCGCGCACTCGTGCCACCGAGAGGCCGTCCCGGATCGGGATCACGACGCTCTCCAACCGCGGATGCTTCGCCACCCAGTCGTTGTAGGACGCGACGTTCTTAGCCTGCTGGTTCTTGGGGTTAAGCACCTCACCTTGTCGGAGCGCGTTGTCGGCCATGAGCAAGCCGCCAGGATCGAGACGCTCGAGACAGAGCTCGGCTGCGCGCCGGGTGATGTCCTCCGACCGGAAGGAATTCAGGAGGTCGATGAAGCAAGCATCGAAGCGCGCGTTGACTTTTTCCACGCCGCTCACCGCGTTCTCTTCGATGACCTTTGCGCGCTCGCCAAAGCCCGCTTCGGCAAAATTGGCTCGTGCTCGTTC